>JAPPOR010001008.1 GCA_028817905.1 Myxococcales bacterium | reverse complement strand
GGCAGCTCGAGGTCATGCATCCAACGCAAGCACCAGGGGCAGGACCGGGCCCGACCCGGCTCCGCGCAGCACCCGTGCCGCTTCGGTCAGTGTCCACCCGGTGTTGGCGAAGTCATCGACCAGCAACAACGGCGCCCCGTCGAACCCGAGCCCCTCGGCCGACAGGGCTCCGTAGACCGACTTGAGGCGCTGGGCGCTGTTTGAGCGTTGGTCGCTTGCCGGCTCGTCGCGTACCCGGACGAGCGGTCCCAGCGACCGCAGCCGACCGATCTTCGCCAGTCTTGTTGCCAGGCTCGATACGAGTTGGGGCCGGCGTCGGCTTGGAATCCACGCGACCTGGGCGGGGCGTTTCTCCCAGTTCCATGCTGCCAGCACCTTCACGACCGCTTGGAGCACGTCGTTAGGGATCTCGCGGTCAGGTCCCGACAGGAGCGTGCGCAGGCGCGCGCCCCAGCCCGCGTCGGACAACCGGCCAAGCGCTCGGCCGTGCTCGGGGGGCGTTCGGAGCTTGCCGGTCAACGGTACGTTCAGGACTGCCATGCCCGTGGGCCAGAGCTTCTTGGGCCGTACCTCGACACCGGGTTTCGCGAGCATGTTCCTCGCTGCCGCCAACGAGGACTCGGTCGTGGCTGAGGAAAGTGCTTCGCCGGTACAGCGATCGCAGCGGCCGCACGGTGCGGCTGCCGGATCGTCGAGTTTTTGGCGAAGAAACTCCATCCGGCAAGCGGGCGTCGCTACGTAGGCTCGCATCGCTTGCTGTTCTGCACTGCGATCCGCAGCCACCCGCGCGTGGCGCGCGGCGTCGTACACCCACGGCCTTCCAGTGACCTTCCAGCCACCCGAAACGCGCTTCACCGCGCCGTCCACGTCGAGTACCTTGAGCATCGTCTCGAGCCGCGTGCGCCGAAGGTCGACCCGCGGTTCGAGCGCGGCGGTCGATAGCGGGGTGCTTGACGCGGACAGCGCGTCGAGGGTGCGACGTACCTGCTCTTCTGTGGGAAATGCCAGCGATGCGTAGTAGCGCCAGATCGCTTCGTCCTGGGGACCCGGGAGCAGCACCACCTGGGCCTGCGCGACGCCACGGCCCGCGCGGCCGATCTGTTGATAGTAGGCGATCGGCGATGGCGGCGCGCCGAGATGCACGACGAATCCCAGGTCGGGCTTGTCAAACCCCATGCCGAGCGCGCTCGTGGCAACCAAGGCTTTGATGCGATTGGCGAGCAGATCCGCTTCCGCCGCCCGCCTTTCGGCGTCGTCGGACCGCCCGGAGTAGGCGAGTGCCCGAATGCCGAGCTTGCTGAGGAAGCTGGCGACTTCTTCGGTTGCAGCGACGGTGAGCGTGTATACGATGCCACTGCCGGGTAACTCTGGCAGGTGGTCGGCGAGCCAAGCGAGTTGGTGCGCGGCGTCCGACGTTTCGACGACCGCCAGGTGAAGTGACTCGCGATCGAGCGCGCCGCGCAGGATCAGCGTCTGATCGCCCAGCTGCTCGGCGACGTCCCCCACCACGCGGGCGTTGGCGGTTGCGGTCGTCGCCAATACGGGCGTCTCGCGGGCCAGCTCGGCTAGCAAGGTACGAATGCGTCGGTAGTCGGGGCGGAAGTCGTGCCCCCAATCACTGATGCAGTGCGCCTCGTCCACAACAAGCAAGCCCGTGCTCGCCGCCAGGTGTGGCAGCACCTCGTCGCGAAAACCGGGGTTGTTCAGCCGCTCGGGGCTAACCAGAAGAACGTCGATCTTGCCGCCCTTGATGTCTGCATAGATCTCGCTCCACGCCTCGAAATTGCTCGAGTTGACGGTGACTGCGCGAATCCCGGCACGCTCGGCCGCTGTTACCTGGTTGCGCATGAGCGCCAGCAGCGGGCTCACGATCACGGTCGGCCCTGCGCCCCGAGCGCGCAACAGCAGCGTGGCCACGAAATACACTGCCGACTTGCCCCACCCGGTGCGCTGCACTACCAGCGCGCGTCGGCGTTCACGTACGAGTGCGTCGATCGCTTTCCACTGGTCATCTCGTAGCACGGCATGCTCGCCGGCCAGCGCACGCAGGTACCGCTCGGCTTCCTCACGACTATCGTTCATCGTACCCGTGTCATCCCATCCCCAGCCGCCGACCGCGGCCGGCTCGCTTGTGTCTCGCACACCGGGCTGGCACCGCCAACACCCTCATCACATCGACCGGCCCGTACAGGAGTTGCCGGTTTTCTTCATCGAGCCCAGAAACCCGCCTCAATCGTGCACCCTCAGCTTCTCGGCTACTTGCAGGCCCTTGGCGACCCCATCGCGACCCGGAGGGTAGAGGAGCTCATCCTCACGCTGCTCAAGGGCCCAGTCCAGGTGCGCCCTTCGTCGGTTTCTGGACGCCATCGGGGGCACAGCGGCAGTTTGGGCGGGTGGAGCGCCTCGATATGCCCCTGCTCTTGGCGGTCGCCCTGGTGGCGGCTGCGTGCGGCGCCCTGGCGTTTGTGGCGCTCGGGCGTGCGCGGCGGCGCGCCAGCTTGCGTCGGAGGCAGGGTCGTGCCCAGACGGGGGAGCGGGAAGCGGAGCGGCTGCTGCGCGCGTGCGGATACGAGGTGCTCGAGCGGCAGGCGAGGGTGCCCTGGCCGGTCACGGTGGATGGTGAGCCCGTGCCGGTGGAGTTGCGGGCGGACTACCTGGTGCGGCGCGCCGGCCGCGACTACGTTGCAGAGGTGAAGACCGGACAAGACGCGCCTTCCGCTCGCACGCCAACCACGCGTCGTCAGTTGCTGGAGTATGGCCTGGCGTATCCCGTCGCCGGCACCCTGTTGGTCGATATGGAAGCCGGTCGCATCCATGAAGTCTGCTTCCCGCTCGCGGAGCCGCGCGCGGCGGGCGCCCCATCGCGAACGCGTTGGGGGCTCCTGTGGAGCGCCTTGTGCGTCTGCATTGGTTGGCTGCTTGCGCGCGGCTAGCCCGGATCATTCACGAACAATGCGTCGGATCGCGCTGGGATTCGACGCAGAGGCCATGAACAATCCGGGCTAGGCCGTCAGGTCCATTTTTGGCGGCGCTTGCGCCGGCGAAGCAGCACGAGCGCGGTTCCGGGCACTAGCCAACCGGTCACGCTGTCCGCTTGCCTGGCCGGAGCGGCCATGCTGCAGCGTCCAATAGCGCCGCCCGGCGTCGACCCATCGGGATCATCGGCGGCGTTCGCGAACGGTCGCTCGCAGCGGTGCATCAGCTCATCATCCAGGATCGTCGCCCGAACGGTCCCCACCGCGTCCGTCGCAAAGGGCGCTTCGAGACATATCTCTCGCTCGGCCACCACCTCGTCGGCGACCGGGTCGAGTGCTTCGAGCGTGGCGCAATAGGCGTCCGATGGCATGCGAAACAGTCTCGGCGGCAACTGGGTTGCGATGTGCCATTCGCTCGCTGTTTCGGGATCGTCCCCCACGCGGGTGCGGATCAGGGTGGCACGGGGCGCACCAAGGTTGCCGACGTGGAATGACATCGACACAGCTAGCTGCTCTTCCCGCGTCACGCAACTGTTCGTGGTGCACGGGCCGCGACAGCAGTGCTTGTCCCCGACCGGGATTTCGTCCGAGAACAGCCGTGCCTCGACGCGCGTCAGGTCCGGTGGCGCGGACCGGGCCGCGGCTTCGACGCGGAGAGGGAGCGATACCTTGTGGCCTACGTATTCCTCGTCGTCGATGCGCGCTTGGGTGCCGGCGCCGGTCGCGAGAGGTGTTTCGGGGATCCACACGATCACCCGCGTTTCCCCCGGGTCTTGGGTGTGTCCCTGACCGCGTGCGAGGCGCTGTTCGCGCGAAAACGCTCTCACGTGGCCAGCGATCGCTTCACCATCGCGGAAGACGCCGAAGGCGCCTCCCACGATGCGGTCGCAGATGGCTGCATCGTAGCACCATAGCTCCACGATCACGGGGCCGGCCGGTGGCACGCGTTCGGTGGCCAACTCTGCCTTGAAGGGCAAATAGGAACACGCCTTGGCCGGTTGCGTCGGTCCCACGATCGCTCCGGCGCACAGGGCGGCAACCGACAGCCAGCCAGTTCCGCGATGGGTCTCGCTCACTCGGCCATTGGCACATTTCGGCACAGTTCCGCTCCCTTGTCCTTGCCGTCATTGGGCGAGCAAGCGTTGTGCCAAGCACTCGGTGATGAGGCAAGGTCCCGCATGATGGGCATTGGCAATGGCAGGGTCAGAGGCCACGGTCATGGCTTGCGACTTTTCGAAACCTTTCGCCCTGGACACGGCGGGGTGTGTCGGGATGTCGGGATGCGGCCTGCGTCGAGGTTGCCGGGTCAACGGCAGCTTCGCACCGACTTGCGTTGTCGAAGCCATACACGGCTGACGCGACGTAGGCCACGACTCCCAACGATGCTGCCGCCAGCGCCGGGGCGCGCGCGCTCTTGGGGTGACCATCGATTTCCGGAAAGCCCGCCAGCAGACCCACCAGCCCAGCGAGCAGGGTGGCACCGGCGCTGTCGCCGATGGGCGCCAACATGCTCGCTGTGCATCGACCGGGGCTTGCGGTGGGCCCTTCGGCCGGCGCATGTGCTGGGATCCCTGCCGGTGCCGGTCGCATGAACGCGAACGAACACCCTTGGCAGACCACCAATGCAAAGACCACGACACAGATGGCCACGCGTCGGGAAGGAGCAGAGCACATGAGGCCAGCCGAACTGTACCTCGAGGTTACGACCCGCGTCTCATTAGCTAGCTCGTCGGTGCGCGGGGGGGCACGACGTAGCCGTCGCGGCGGGCCAACCATGCGATCACGTCGAGGGAGGAGACGATGCCGCGCGGCTTTCGGTCGCTTCCCAGGACGATGACGTGGTGGATGCCTTCGTAGGCCATCAGGGCGGCGGCGCGCGGGATCGGCGTGTCCTCCGCCACGCTCATGACGAGCGGTGTCATGACGTCGCCGGCAGTGGTGGTCTCGCGCGCCTCGGTGTGCATGCCCAGCTCCAGTTCCGGTTCGTTGACGCGCGGCTGCGCCGTCACGGAGGCCGCGATCCGATCGCCCTCGTAGTAGAGGCGCACCAGATCGGTCTTGCTGATGACGCCCACGAGTTCGCCGCTGGCTGCGGCTACCGGCGCCGCGCTGATATTGTGCGAGATGAGCCGGGCGGCCACCGAGGGCAGGGGATCCGCCGCGTTGACCACCTCGACGGGCGTGGCCATGATGTCGCTGACCGCCTGACCCACGCTGGCCGCTACGGCCGCGGTTTCCGACACCTCCACCTGCGGCCTGCCGTCGTCGGTCCCTTGGCTGCCCCAGGCGCAGCGCAGGAAGGTGGCGCGTTCGCTCGCATCCACACTGATCCCGAGACAGCTCTCACATTGCCGGCAGTCTTCGAGCGCCATCGCTTCTGCGCGCCGCGGACAGTGCACCATCGGGGTAAGCTCCGTGTTCCCTGCTTCGTAGACCCTGCGCAGAAAGACCTTGGCTGCCGAGTCGATGAGATCGTCGAAGTTGTTGGACCGATTCATGGGGACACCTTTCGCTGCCAAGCACAAAAGCCCGGCCCGGCCCGCGGCCATCCATAGAACCAAGCAAGCACTGTGCCGCCAGGATCACGTCGTCGTTTGGCGTTCGTCCGCCGCCGCGGGAGCGCTTCCGACCGGCACCGACACGCAGGATTTGCGCGGATCCTTGCTGTGGCGAAAGATCTGCGCGAAGCGCATCGGAGCCTTTGTGCGGCTTCAGGGCGCTGCGGATGGGGCCGGCTGCTCGAGCCGTTGGCGGTGAATAGACTGCGGGTATCGTGTCTCGAACCGGCGCATACGCCGCTGCGCTTCGCGGGTGCGTCCAAGCCGGCGCAGCACTTCGATCGCGAGCAGCTCGCGTTCGGGAACCAGGATGCCGTTCGAAAATCGCGTGCTGTGTTCGCGAAGCAGCCGCAGCGCCGCCTCCGGTTGACCGGATGCTAGCCTGCGGGCCTCGCGCAGAAGCGCTACTTCGGAAGGCCCCTGGTCGCGTGGGCGCGCAGGGGGCGCAGGGGGCGCAGGGGGCGGTGGCGCCGCGCCATCCGGCTCCGGCACCTGCGCCCGGGCGCTGGGCTCCTGGCGGCGCTCGGCCATCGCTGAATCGCCGGAGGTAGCCGGCTCTTGGGTTCGCGCCGGTGCTGTCTCTGTCTGCTTCTGAGGTGGCACGCGAGAAGGAGCAGCTCCGCGAGCGGTAGGGCCAACCCGAACACGGTTCGCCGCTGGTCCACGCGTTGCCCGCTTCTTCCTGGCCCTGGATATCGGGCTCTCGGAGGGACGCTCGGTCCTGTTGCCCCCGCCGCGGTGGGCATTCGGGACGACGCCAGCAGCGGGTGTAGACACCCGGGTTGTGGGCACAGCGCCTTGCTCGTGGGTACCGAGGGCGGAAGGTAGATCCGTCGACCCTGTCGGGGGGACGGGCGCGACCGCTGGCGTCTCGCTTGGTGTGGATGGCAAGCTGTCACCGGCTTGCCTGGGCTGCTGGTCAACCGTCGCATCGACGGTGGCCGGCCTGTCGCGCATCAACATGTGGCCAATGGCTCCCAGCGCCAGCAGACCGAGTCCCAGTCCGACCCCCATTCCCTTGGCTGTCAGCGATGGGCGCACCCGGCTGGCCCACGAGCCACCGGCTGGGGCAGCAGGTGGAACGCCAGTGGTGGCAAGCCGATCTGCGACACGCGCAACGCGCGCGGTGTCCTGGCTGTCGCGGCCCAGCGCACGCAACGCGCGGGCAAGGTTTTCGGGTGTCTGCCCCGTTGCTTTCAGCCGCTCTGGATCCTTGATGGTCATCGCTTGTTCTCCGCGCCGAGGGACGCGACCGCAGCCAGGATCCGTCTTCGGGCCTTGTACAGTCGAGAGTAGGCGGTCTGCAGTGGGCAACCCAGGGCTTGTGCGATCTCGGACATCGGCATGTCCTCCACCTCGTAGAGCATGAATACCTCGCGCTGGGCTTTCGGAAGCCTTTCGAGTAGTTCCCGACCAAGAGCCAGGGCCTCTGCGTCCTCGACCTGGTTCAGCTGTACGGGGGCCACGGGTTCTTCGGTGACCAGGGCAGCTTCGCGGCGACGACCGAGTTTGCGCCGATGGGACCGCACGACACGGGTACAGATCGAGTACAGCCACGCCCGTGTCCGCCCCTTCTCTTCGTAGTCACCCAGCCGACGGCACACCACCACGAAGACCTCCTGCAACATGTCGTCCAGGTCCGGCTCCTTGACGCCCAGATAGCGGAGGCTGCGACATACGAACGGGCCGTGTTCGCGAAATACTTCCCCGAGCCGTAGCGGCAGATTCGGCATCGGTCCCTTTGGCCCTCGCGTTCCCGTCACAATGCTCGCTCCACCCTGGCCATGCCGCTACTCCACCTGCATTATCAAGCCGACGTGCAACTTAATTCCCAGAAGGGGTGGGCGGTGCACGGTCACCCGTTGTCCGTCGACGTCGCGAAACGAGAGCCGAGGTCGGCTGAAGGACAGGGCGGGGCCGGCTGCCAACTCCACGCCCACATCTGCAAACCAGCTCTGCCAACGGACGAGTGCGGTGCCCACGGACAGTAGCCGCACCTGGCGGCCCGGTCCGTCTACCCCACGGGGGGACGCGAACATCGCACCAGCTGCCACCCCGGTACACACGCCGAGACCGCGCCAAAGCGACGTGCACGCCTGCAGGTCCAAGCTGAGTGCCTCCAGCGATGCACCGACCTCCCGCACAGTTTGGGTCATATTCGGAAGCCAGTACGCCGCGATGGCGCGCACCTCGAGGGCGGGCGCGAACGCAAGCGAAGCGGTCGGGCCGAGCGAGAGGCTGAGGCCCGGAAGCGGCGTCGAGCCGAGCCCTGCGACAGCTCCCAAGCGCCATGCGGGCTCCGTGCTCTCAGCATCGTTGGAAGCCCCACGGTGCTCGACAAAAAGGGTCAACACGAGTGCGATGGCATCGCGAAGCGACGCACACCTGCCGGACGGCGCGTGAAGATCGCGCGCGCCCAGTGCCTGTCCATCCCGGTGCGTCGCCTCGATATGTACCTGCACGCCGCCCGTCGCATGCTCATGGATCTCACCTCGCACGACCAGCTCTGCGTCCGACCGTGTGGTGAACAGCGATCGCCCCACGAGCGCTTCCACATCCGCTTCCAGAACGCGTCGAGGCGGACACGTGCTCGTGAATGGGCGCTGCCACTCAAAGCGCACGCGCGGAGGTTCCGCCTGAGCCGTGCTGTGGACACCGAGCAAGGCGGGGACGACCAGCAGCCGAACCACGCGAGG
>JAPPOR010000009.1 GCA_028817905.1 Myxococcales bacterium | reverse complement strand
TGGCGGAGGCTGGGCTACCTCGAACAACCTCGCGTCAGTATGGGCAAGGATCTCGGGGTGACCAACGCGCCTGGAAACCGCAGGGCGTCGGGAACCCTGAACCTGCAGTTTCCTAGGAGCGACGAAGGAGCGACCTAGCCCGCTTGACTTCCTGCGTTAAGCAGGGTGCACAGCCCACTCAAACTTGACCCATTTGTTAACTGACATCCTGGTCAAGGGGGCTAGAGCAGCGAGCGAATTTCCTTGTCCAGCTTGGGGATATCGGACTTTTCGAAGCCCTCGTGCACGTACCTGATCTTACCGGCGCGATCGACGATGAACGAGGTCGGCATCTTGGCAGGCTTGTAGCGCTCGGCGATCGCATGACCCTTGTCGTGCATGATCAGAAACGTTACGCCCATCTTCTTGATGAATGCCTTGGCCTTGTCGGCCTCGTCGTCCACGCTGACGCCGAGAATTGACAGACCCTTCTTGCCGTACTTCTTGTTCAGTTTCTGGAGCACCGGCATCTCTTCCTTGCAGGGCGCACACCAGGAAGCCCAGAAGTCGATCAGGACTACGCGTCCCTTGAGGCCGGTGAGCGAAACCGGCTTGCCCGCGAGGGTCTTGCCGGATAGCGGCGGTGCGGGCTGGCCTGCGCGAGCTCCGCCTGCAGCCTGCACACCCGCAGCACACAGGACGAGTACTGCCGCGACAAGCAGAGCGATAGTCGATGTCGGAGATTTCGTATTCATGACTGGTTGCCTCCTCGGGTCCTCGAGAGTCTAGGGAGCGGGTGGCGTCGCGCCGCCTGCGGCTTGCCCGCCTGGCTGCACGGGCGCTGGAGTCTCAGCCTCCGTCACATTGCGCACCCACTCTGACAGCAGAAGATACTCACTGTCGCGCGTCGTACGATAGACGTCCCGGCCGAAGCGGTCGACGCCCTCATGGCCGGCACCGCCCGCACTGACCGCCAGGGGCTTTTGAAGCAGCGGCGAGCGTTGGGGGTCAATGATGTCCACCATCCCCCTGGCGACCGCGAAGCTCGCCGCCACTTCATCGATGGTCGCGGTATCGAATGCCGCGGGAGTTGTGCCGTCCCTATTTGGCAGGCGCATCCGCCCGGGGCCCCATACCCGGAAGAACCTCTGGGGGTTGCCATGGCAGGCAGGGAAGCCGCAGTCGCGGAGCAAGACCGGATGAATGATGTCGCTGAAGCCCATGTCTCGTGCCCGCGGTAGCTCGGCCACGGGCAGGGGGTCATCCGCGCAACCCGCAAGCAGACAGAACAGGGCCGCCGCCCAAACCGTGCGCCCGCAGCGCGACGCTCGCAGGTCGGGTCCAGGGCGAGCGGGCTGGGATTGAGTAAATTCATGCGTTTGGCTGATATGCACCACCTACAGCCTCCCCACGAGGCCTGCGGTGACGAAGCGTTCGACGTCGCCCAGGGTCCCCCTATTCGCCGAAACCGACGCGTGAGACTCGCGGTAGAAGAGCTCCACCGCGATCGCCTCTGATAGATCCGCTTGAAGGCTACCCTGGGCGCCGATCGCGACGCCCTGGCAGCACGACACACCGCTACGGGTCAGGGTTCCATCCAGCAGCGGGAGCCACTGCACCTCCGGGCCGATCCGAAGACGAACCGAGTCGGTGAGCGGCCACAGCAACTCGGGCCTGATGAATGCGCCGCCCAGCATGTACTCGGGCGTGCGATACTGGTCGGTCTGGGGCCACAAGTGGCGGACAACGAATCCCAGCGGGAACGCCAGCGCTAGCGCCCGAGCCGAGTCGCCGAGACGAAGGGTGGGGGCGAAGGCGAGCGCAAGGCGGTGTGAGCGAACGTCGATGTCCTTGGGCAGGGCGAACGGCGCAGGTTCGCGAATCCTCATGCCCAACGAAGTCTGGTAGCTGAGGACAAGGTCGAGGGACACTGCATCCCCCGGCCACAGGCGCGCGCGTGCCATGAGGTTTGCCGCCCCGAACGCGGTGTCCGGAAGCTTCTGGGTCCCGACTGGAATCGGCCTTTCGAAGGCACGCGTGCCGGCACCGACTCCGACGGAAACCTCCAGCGCAAGCCAGGCGGCAGATTCCGGCTCCCGGGACGTGGGCTCGTCTTCCGCGCCCTCGCCTTCGGCACCGTCATCCTCATCCGAGGCATCCTCGGTTTCGGCGAAGTCGTCCGAGTCGTCCTCCGGGTCGTCGTCCTGTCCCAGCTCGTCGTCCTCCTCGAGTTCCCAATCCTGGGCCGCCGCTGGCAGGGCGCAACAAAGCGACAGTGCGACCCAACAGCGCAACATGGGCGCGATGAGGAAGCTGAGCTTGCCCATCACAGCACGAACTCCAGGGCGAGGGTTGCCTCTAGGGCGCTGATACTGTTGAGACGCGGAAAGTCGCTGTAGCTATAGAACGACGGGGCGATCAGCAGCACCACCCGCATGTTGGAGTCTTCCTGGCTGCCAATGCTCCGCGTGACTTCGAGCGACACCCGGTGCCCGGTCATGGGAGACAGCTCCTTGTCGCTGGTGAAGTGCTTTCCCTCTTGCTGATCGGCCCGCGTGTAGAACGGCTTGTAGTGCGACGCTGCCGACTGGGTATAGAAGCGATATCCTAGGGAGAGTAGCCATGCCTCGGAGGGTACCCAGGCGATGTCCCCCTCGGCCGTGTGTGACATGATGCTCCAGTCATCCAGGTAGAATCGATAGGCCAAACCCACCGAGAGCACTTCCCCCAGGGCCCTGCGGCCGCGGGCCGCCAGCGCGTGACGCATGCGACTGTTGGGATTGACCTCAGGTATGCAGGTTACCGGTGACGTGGGTTTCACCGCCACCACGACGCACGTGGTTCCAAGCAGCTCCTCATTGTCGGCGATTGGCACTCGCCGATAGGGGCTCGAGAGATAGCCATCGAGCATGCCGAGCTCGTACACCAGCTGGAGCAACGTGTCGGCGTCGAGCACCTGCGTAAGGCCTCCGCGGACGCCGAAGGTGTTCGCTTGGAGAGCGAAGTTTGGATTCCCAGCTTGGCCGACCTCGTCGAAGAGCGCGGTGAACGCGACGTCCAGGGTCGTGTTGTTCTGTGCCAGGTCGAGCGTTCCACCCAGCGAAGCCCCGTGGGAGAGGTAGTCATGCTCATTGGAGTAGCGGTAGCCCGCTGTCAGGCTGAGATCGGAAAAGGACTGCGTGATGCGCACGTCGAGCTCGTCGCGCTGTTCGGTCACCGATGGTGTCGCCGCCGTCACGATATCCACCGACGCGCTGGTCCAGACGTCGACCGTATAGGTTACGTCCGCACGTGTACCGTCCGCGACCTCCGCGCCTGCCCGCACCCGTGGCGAGATCACGGTCGTTTCATTGGTGTCCTGACGCACGTAGATCGAGGCCGCGGCGTCTACGGTCTCCTCCGCTTGCGCCGCACACAGCAGCGGAACCCCAAACACCCATATGCCCGCCAACAGGGTCCGTGCAAGGCACGCTCTACTGCTCCGCAACGCCTGCCTCCGCATCCGGCGCGCCGGGCATCCAGCTCATGGTGCCCGACGTCACCGCCCCGCCGAAATCTACCCGGAGTTCCATCGCGAAAGACATCGGCCCTTTGCGGAACGGGTAGTCGATCATGTAGCCGTCACCCTTGTCGGTCTCCGTGACCTCGATGTAGAGCATGTACTGGCCGTCGGGCGCCGGGTTGTCCTCGAAGTCCATGCCGTCCCACACGATGTCCGCGTGAGGGTCCATGTGGCTTCGGTGCGTTGCGGACGTGATCGCGTCCACGCCGGTCTTCTCCCGGTCCTGACATGCGCGTGCCATATAGGTTTGCAGACCTTTGTACCGTATCCGTCCCACGACCTCGATGGTATCAACATACTCGCGGTTGCTGTTTTCGATCCACACGGCAGAAACGTGGTCGGGAGCATACTGGCCGTTGAGCGTTTGGGTGCTGTACGCAAGGGTCAGCATCCCTTCGGTGACTTCGGCATCCTCGTCGATGGTGGGAGACTCGCACCTTTCGCCCAGGTCCCAATCGGTCATGTCGCTGGCGCCTAGGGGGCTACCCGGCGTGAATAGACCTGCGAACGGATACTGGGTTTCGTCGATCTGCTCCGAGGACCCCAACAGGCAGGCAGGCAGGCTCAGGGCGAACGCTGCTCGCACCAGGAGCCCGGGTACCCGCCGGCATGCTCGCCTCCGCCACGACCACAGCAGTCCGCAGCACCCGAGTAGCCACATGGCCGGCGAGCCGCGCCCGTCGGTAGGCCCGTGGGAAATCGCAACGCTGCAGGAGGCACCCTGCAGGGCATCCACATAGCCGGCGCTCGCCGATTCAGCGGGCTGAAGTGGGACCGACACCTCGTCCACTGCGTCTCCCTCCGGCGTTCCCGAGAGCAGTGGACTCGCGACAAACCCTGCTGAAAACCAAACGGGCCCCGATACGGCTGCCGTGGGTGTCCACGTGAAGTCCACCCGGTGGGCGCCGCAGGAGGTAAGTGCGACAAGGCAGCGCTGGGCAAGCTGTCTCGACTCACAGCGAATGATGCCCTGCTCGTCTGGCTGAAGCTCGATCGTTGGTGCGTTGACGCGCACTTGATAGAGCGAGACACCGAGCCTCGGGCGCGAGTTGGGGTGCGGCATCTCGCAGAGGGCATCCTGGGAGGTGGCCTGTGCATTTATCTCGATAACGCCTGATGCATGGCCGTTTTCCGCCACCATCTCCGCCACGAGCCCTACGGCGGGAGCGAACCCGATGGCGGGCGCTTCCGCTGCGTTGGGGCGATTCAAGAACCACACCTGCCGGAACTCGGGCCAGGTCACCGTGATGGGGTATGCCAGGCCGGGCTTGTAGCCAGCCTGCGAAGGTAGACCCAGGATGTCCATGGTGAAGCTCGACCCGGGCGGCTCGCTCGTGTGGCAGACGGAGCAACCATAGCCTTCGGCCGGGCTGCCACTGAACCAGCGTCCTCCGCCGCCGCCATCGGCAGCGGGCGTGGGGTAGATGGACGGGGCCGAGAAGGCGGCTGCAGGCACTGGCGTGAGCACAGGGGCCAGCAGCGCGAGTGCACCCACCGCGGCCAAGCGCGAAGGGGCGCCAAGCAATTGGCACACCATCAGGGCGGTGCGCAGCAGGGGCCCACCTTCAGTCTGCGCTTGCGGTTGCTGGCTTCGGGGTCGTCTAGACATCTTCGTCGGAGCGCCCCGGACAAGACGCGGGTGCTTTCGCAGATCCATCCGCGGGCGCATGCCTAGAACGCCAGCGGCTTGGCCGGAACGTTGGGGTCGCGTGGCATGCTACGAATCCACTGCCCCAGCCACGTAAGACGGTCCCGGTCGACGACACGAGAGCCAAGCGGCGGCATCTGATCGTCGGGCGTTGCGGGGTTGCGACGCGCCGCCAGCCAGTACAGCACGCTCGCTTCAGGCACCCCGGGTACGATTCGGTATCCAAGATCGAGCCAGCGTTCCGTAGTCGTCTCTACTCCCACGGTGGTTGTGACGGCGTCCTGGTCGTCCACGTTGCGACCATCTATGCCGTCCGCGTCCAGTCGGAGAAACAGGTCGGTCTTGTATGCCTCCGAGGCGGAGTTGTCGTTGTGGCAGCTGACGCCACAGTTGGTGTGCAACCATCCGAGTGCCCGCGCTGCCTTGCCGCTGCCATCGTCGCCAATCTCGACGTCGTCGGGCATTCCATCCCCTTCGAGCAACCCCTCTTCGCGCAGCTTGGCCAACGTGAGGCCTTCCGCATCAGGCAGTCCCATGAGGACTCCCTCAAACCCCAGGGCGCGGTCTTCACGGCCTTTGTGGCATTGGTCGCACTCTTTGGCGCTGGGGATGTAGTACGTCTCGCCGTCGATATCGACGTCGCCCCCGACGAACCGCTTGGCTTCGCTCTCGTCGTCCGACCATCGATAGGAGGCTTTCACCCAGCGGCGCTTGCCTTGCTTGTGGTACATGCGGGTCTCGACACGCCGCCCATTCCACTGAAACTCTTTGAACAGTCGGGTGCCGATCGGGAATTCCCAGTTATTGGGGTCGGACGCGTCGATCTTCTCTCCCGGTGGCAGGTGGATCCAGCGTCGCTTGCCAGAGTCGTCTGACCACAGGGGGTACGCCGGTTCAAAATACCGTACGGCCGGCGAGATCTCCTTGGACTCCACATCCGAAAAGAGCCCGGTGCACGCAAGGTCGCGCGGCGCGAGCCCTGGCCGCACATCGCAGTCATCGGGGATCTCCACGTCGAGGAAACTCACTCCCCGTCCGAGGGCTCCCCCCTGCTCATCGAGATCGTATGAGCGCGCGCAGCCGGCCAATGCGCCAAGCAAGAACAACGTCCAAAGGGTTGCGGCGGCACTATGCATATGGACTTCCTCCATCTCAAATCTGGGCGCTTCGGCCACGTAGCCGAACCATTGCGAGAAAACGGCGGCCCCAGCGGGCCTGTACAGCTTCCAACGTGCCTTCCCTGGTTCGGTCTCCGCTTTCTACTCTGTGCCCTCTTCTTCGGCGTCCTCACCCGCGTTCGGGTCCGTCGCCGGGTCACTGTCGTCGGTGGTCCCACCCGAGTCGTTTCCCTGACTCATCTGGCCGAAGCCGCCAAACCCGGTGAATCCCGGTGGCGGCATGAACCCGCCCGTAGGCAGAAGGATATCACCCTGTCCCTGAGGCGTGAGGCTCCGCAGGTAGATCACCAGCCCGCGCGCCTGTTCCTCGCTGACCTCCCAAGTATGGAAGTATTGATAGAAGTTCTCGATCTGTCTCGGCAGAACCCGGAACCCAACACCGTCGGGCTTCGTCCCCTCCGTGAAGACCTTGATGAGCTCTTCATCGGAGAACCTCGCTGCCTGCGTCGGTGTGTGTTGAATCTGGAAGTTCTCAGCTCCCGCGGTGTGGCAGGTGTCGCAGCGAAGGTCAGTCGGATTGCCAAAGTCTGAAATGTCCGCGTCCACGATCCGAACGGTTCCCGTGGCCAGGTCGATTTCAAAGTTAGATAGATCCAGCATGCTGTTCTGCGTGAACGACTGGATGTCAAAGGGGGCGCCGTTCTTGTACCGCTCTTCGCCGATCGCCCAGTCGGCCTCCGTCGCAGTCGTCACATGGAGCTCGGCAGTCCCTCCGATGCTGCCGGCAGAGGCCGCGATGGTCACGAGCGGTTCCGGACGTTGGACCGTGATCAGCACGCCAGTTTGTTC
The DNA here is from genome assembly GCA_028817905.1 of Myxococcales bacterium. Classification (GTDB taxonomy): domain Bacteria; phylum Myxococcota_A; class Polyangia; order Polyangiales; family JAFGIB01; genus JAPPOR01. The sequence continues at coordinate 1,112 of JAPPOR010000009.1, read as the reverse complement.
GCCGTCGTCGCTCTGCCAGGCGTCGAACGTCACCGCATCTGCGGGCATTGCGCGCCAATCCTCGGGATCGGTAGCGATGTTGTTCACATATACGGGGACCTGAAACACGTGAACGCCGTCGTGGGCGGAGTACATCTTTGGGTAGACCAGATTCAGCGCGGTCCAGTCCACCGCCGGGTCGAGGAACTCGGACGCGCCATCCCCAGCGGCGGGGCCGTCCTGTTCCGCGTCCTCGTCCGAGCCGCAGCCGAGGGCGGTGAGCGCCACGATCAGTGCCAAGATCAGAGAAAGCCTGAAGGCGCCTATCATTTCGTCCTACCTTTCCCTACCCGTAGGCCGGCGACAAAGCACCACAACCCGTTCCAGGCACTCCACAGCGCGCCGGCGCTTCAGAGCACAATGGGCCGCGCGTTACACGTTGACGCACCCAACAACGCCACGGTGGGGTTTGGAGTAGCAAGCGGGCGCACACGCTTCAAGCCATCTTCGCACCCGTTGCATGCAAAAGCGCACCGGTGTCCTTGCCCAAGCCCAGGGACACCCATGGATCCTTAGCTGACATGTCCCTATCGAGGCCTCTTGCGTTCGTCGAAGATCGGAACTTGCCTTATGTAATTACTTCAGTTTTTGTTCCTTGTAGGGCGGCCCGGCACCGCCGCTGAGAGGGTTTTTTCACAGTTGGGGTGTGTGCGATCGCGGCGTGGTTAAATTCCGCCGAGCGCTTCGATATAGTGTGCGCCATGGTCCGAACGCCCATACCTGCCCGACTGCGAGCCCTATTGACCGTTTGGGTCTGCTTGGTCCTGCCAGTGCTGTCAGCGTGCACGACTGTCGCTCCCTACGAACGCGGGCGCTTGGCGAAGCCTGACATGAAGCTCGGGCGGGCGCCCGACGCCCGTGCCGGAAGCGAACACGCCCTGGCCTACCGCGAAGGCTCCACCGGCTCCATGGGAACCAGTGGCGGCGGCTGCGGCTGCAATTGAGTGTCGAGGTTGATCCGGTATGGCCCTGCCCGCGACGGGTACGGGCGCTTGCCCTTGCCTGGATGCGAAGCTAGCTAGCTAGCCCAGGCACCGGGGCTGGCGCCCCGTCCCATTCAAGCGGGAAACTTA
>JAPPOR010000952.1 GCA_028817905.1 Myxococcales bacterium | reverse complement strand
CGCGCCTGGGGCGGGCCATGGGGGCGGGGCCCGCGCTCGCGCGCAGTGCAGCGCTGATGGCGGAGGTGGCGGCTGAGCGAGATGACCTCGGCCTCTCGATGCGGGCGCTGCACCTGGCCGTCATGGCCGAGGACGCAGGCGTTTCGGCGGCTGGTGCGCGTGCGCGGTTGGCGGAAGGCTTACGCTTCGTCGAGCCGATCGCCTTCGAGTCCTCGGCCGGCACGCGCATGCTGGAACGTGACCTGCGGATGAACGTCGTTTCTGTTTCGCTCGGAGCGCAGGTTCGGAGGGCCCTTCTGGATGCCCCGCCCACCGCATCGATCCTTCGCCATGGTCGCGCCCTGTCCGTGCTGGTCCCCGAGAATACACCGGTGCGCCTACGTGCCCTGTGCCATGCACTCGTCGGTCCGATCGAAGGCTGTCAGCCCACAGTGGTCGTCGCTGGCAGCGAGCAACCGTGTGAACCCGCCGTGCGGGCGGCGGCGGCTCCGGTAGCACGCCCGTTTTCCTGCGATGTCGCCGCGGCCGACGAGCCGCGTCGGGTCGAGCTCCGGATGCCGAGGGATGTGCCCTCGTTCGGCTGGGCGGCGGCCGAGACCGCGTCCGGTCAGCCGTTCGTACACAGCGCGCATGCGACCTGGAATGAGATCACACGCGAGCAGCCGTTGGCGCTAACCGTGCTCGGTCCGACGGTGGTGCGCTTGCGGGCCCGCGCCCTGGCCAGGCCGGACGCCTTCGTTCACGATGTACAAAGCGATGCCGGCGCGCGGGTCGGCCCAGATGGGGGGGCACATGAGGGTCCAGCTACGGGCCCGGCGTTTCGGCTTGTGCAGCAGCCGGTTGAGGGTGCTCCGGTCACGACTGCCCTTCGGCTTCCGGGTCAGGTGGACCCCGCCATTTCGCTTCCCGGCACTGGTGATTCGCTTGCCGTTGGCCGGATGCTTGAGCGGGACCTGGTTGTGGAAACCGATGGGGCCGTACGGCTCACCTTTGCGTCCGACGCGCCGCGGGCGCTGGTCAGGGTCGAGGTGGCGCAGTTTGTGGCCGTGCCAGAGCCCGTTCAGCCGCCGGTGCCCGTAGTCGAGGCGACGGTGGTGGGGGGGCAGCGTGACAAGGCCGGACCGACGGTAGCGCGGGGGTTCTTTGGGGTGGATGATCCGCCTGGCGCGGGGCCCTTGCGAACGCCTGCGGGGGCACTTCCCGTGAGCGTGGGGGCGCGCGCAGCGTTCGTAGCGCGCCAGTTGGTCGAGGACGAAGAGGGTCGGGACAGTGCCTACGGACAGATCAATGTATTCGCCGTGGGGCCCCTATTGCCGCATCGGCTGTGGGTGGGTGGCGGCTTTTTCGGCCGCGTACGCCCCGACTACGACAGCGGGGGCGTCGATGGCCAGGTGACCTGGGCCCCGACCGGGGTACTCGGGCTGCGGGTGTCCGCCAGTGGCCGGATCACCACCCAGGGGATCGCAGCCGGGCGTGCCACGGGGATGCGTGGGCGCATCGAGGCCCTGACGACGTTGCCCATCACGGCCGATCTACGTTTGCGACCGTTCTGGCGTGCGACGCTACGCGAAGTAGACGAGGATGCGCGCGGGTCTCCCAATGTGGACAGTGAGGTCTACTCGGCATGGGCGGACGATCATCGCCGCACGAGTACGGCTGGCCTGATCGCGATGCACCAGCCTTTCTTCGACACATTCCAGCGCTATCAGGTGAGCGCCCGCATCGACGACAGCCTGCGCGTCGACCGCGTCGATGCGCGGCTCGCTTTGGATGCTCTGCCAGGACCCCGGCCATGGCCTTGGTTGGGCCTGTCGGTTGGCACCAGCTATCGGCCGGAGTCCAACCTGCGTGCAAAGGGCTACGCGCGCACGACCATGACACTACAGGCTCAGCTGTTTCGATGGCTGTGGCCCATGCGTTTGGTGTCCCTATCGGTGGCGCTTTCCCAGTGGGTCGACACGCCGGCCGTCACGGGCAGCACCTACTCCATTTCGGGCGTTGTGCAGTTGACCGTGCAGCGCTTCGGCCCCGATGGCTTGGCGACGCTGCCGCCGCAGAGCCGGATTCTGCGCACGCTGCGCGAGGAGGCCAGTGGGCTGTTCGACACGCGCGCGGGTGGACGGATCGCCCTGCCGGAGGGCGACCGATGAAACCCTGGTCGCGTGACCCGTTGACCCGCGCACGGGCCGACCTCATCGAGCGGTTGGGGGGGCACCTGCGCGAGATCGAGCGGCGTACGCGCACGCCAGCCATCGGCGCGCTCGTCGATCAGGTAATCGCTCAGGTAGGTAGTGATGCACCGGCGGATGCGCCCTTGGTGGCCGCCCTGGTGGCCGCGGCCGACGCGGCCTTCGGCGCGGTGCTGAGGATAGAGACCACGGCAGGGAAGTTGACGGTGGCCTATCAGGGTGCCACCACCAGGCGTGCCCAGCGCGATGTGCTCGAAAAGCACCTGCGGGAGACGACCCAGGGCAAGCGTTTGCGTCACGACCTCTCGGCGCTCGAGCGATTTCTCGACCTGGAGGCGTTGCAGGAGCGTCTGAGCATCCGGATCGCCGACCAAATCGATCAGATCGAAGTCGCCTACGCGGTTGCTGGCAAGCTCGTCGCGGGTTTGCCTGAGGGTGCCGAGCGCCTGTCGGCCCTTGGCGGCGGCAACGTGGTCACAACGGCGTTCAAGCATGCTCTGAGTGGCCGGCGCGAGCCGATCCGGTGCGCGGCCCTGCGTTTCCTGAGCGACCTCCTGGCGTGCTTGCCGAGCGCTGAACGGCTACGGACGTTGGGTGCCCAGCGCTTTCGCCAGGTGGCGGCCTGGGCCACCATGCCGGGCACCAGCCGTTGGGTTCAGGTGGCTTCGCTGACCCTGACGGCGACTGCCAGCATCAAGATGGCCAAGGCGGTCTTCACGCAGCTGCTCGCGAGCGCCGAGCGCGAGGAACCGGATGACCGCGATGGCATGATCGTGCGTCGCAACGTGGTGCGCCTGATCGGGGAACATGACCTGCCAGTGGCTGAGGCGCTGGCCCTGGCGCGTACGGCGGCAGACGACCCCAGCGAGTACGTGCGCCAGGAGCTGTGTATTCTGTATGCAGGGCTGCCCGGGGAGGCCTCGCTGTTGGCGCTCCGTCGGAGTGCGCTTGACGACGCCTCTGTGCGGGTGCGGGGCGTGGCGGTGCGGTCTCTGTGCAGCCGCGCCCTGTGCGAGCCCGGCGATGCCCCCGGGGTGGCAGATGTGCTCGAGGCGTTTATCGCGCAAGCGAAGACCGCGACCGATGTGGCGGTGGCGCTCGAGTCGGTCACGCGTGTGTGTTGCGGCGCGCGCGCACCGTGTCAGAAGGGGCGCTTTGTGTCCGGGCTGTCCGAGTTGATGCGGCGAGAGGAGACCCCGCCGGCCGCGGCCGAAGAGGCGGCCGCCCTCTTGAGACGGCTGGAAGTGGAGTCGGCACCCGCGCTGGCTCAGGTAGCCGAGCGCTTCGCCACGCTGCTCGCGGAGCTGCCGGAGGGTGGCAGTTGCCGGATCGCACTTCCAGACACCTTGCGCTTGCGGGATGTGGAATACGCACTGGCCACCGCCGCGCGCGGGGACCTCAGTGTCTCCCTGCGGGCGTTGGGCCGCGGGCGCTACCGCGTACGCCGTGGCGAGCCGCGGGGCTTTCGCCTTTGGCGGTTGTTGCACGAACTGGTCACGCCGGCTCCAGACAAGCGTAAGGCCTTCGACCACACCCATGGTCGCAAGACGAGGCCCGGATCGGTCGTGCCCACCCACCTGCTGGCGGAGGTGACGCCCACACGCGTGCCCGGGGAGCGGCGGCTCAAGCCGCATGTGGGCGGCTGGGCACCCTTTTTGCCGCGCGTGGATGACCTCTTGGCGGCGACCTCGTTGTTCGCGGACCCTGTTCGGCTTGTAACGAGTATTGGTGTCGTGACGGTTGCAGGCCCACGGGGCCTCCTGTCGCGCCTTCGCGCGTGGCTGTATGTGACTTTTCGCTATGCCCACTTGGACCGGTTGCGCGATCGCGCACTGTCGGCGGTTCAGGATGCACAGAAGGGGCGCTTCGTGGAGGCATGCCGCGAGCTGGGCTTTCGGATCACGCTGGGTGATACGGCGGGCTCGATCGAGGGCGAGGGCTATGATGCGGCCGTGCCCAGGGTTGCGAAATACCTGTCGCCGTTGATGATTCCGGACATACGCCACCACACGGACGCCTTTGTGCAGTACACGCTTTCGCCGACGGGCAACACCCCGTTTCACCTGGCGGGCCTCGTGTGGCTGGTGCTGTCCGGGTTCATCGTTCGGGCTGCGTGGATCATGGGCTGCATCGAGCGCGCGCGGCGCGCGATTCCCATCACCGTGGGCGGATGGGGGACGCGCGGAAAGAGCGGTACCGAGCGGCTGAAAGCGGCGCTGTTTCACGCCATGCGCTACGACGTGGTCGTCAAGACGACCGGCTGTGAGGCGATGTTTATCCATGCGCGCCGCGACTTGCCGGCCCGGGAGATCTTCATTTATCGGCCCTATGACAAGGCGACCATCTGGGAGCAGCGCAAGGTGCTCGAGTTTGGGGCCGGGCTCGGCGCGCAGGTGTTCCTGTGGGAGTGCATGGCGCTCAACCCCCGCTTTGTGCAGGTTCTCAACCGCGATTGGATGCAGGACCCTGTCACCACGTTGACCAACGCATACCCAGACCACGAGGACGTCATGGGTCCCTCGGGGGAGGACGTGGCCCGGGTGATCGGGCTGTTCATGCCGCGCCGCGGGACAACCTACACGGCTGAGGAGCAGATGCTGCCGATCTTGCGGGAGCTGGCACGCAGAAGCGGCACCCAGCTCCACTCCGTATCCCCGCTCGATGCCGACCTGCTTCCCAAGGATCTGCTCGACCGATATCCCTACGACGAGCACCCCCGCAATATCGCTCTGGTGCTTGCCCTGGCGGCCCATTTCGGGATCGAGCGCGAGTTCGCGATCGTCGAGATGGGTGACCGGGTCGTGCCCGACTTGGGCGTGCTCAAGACCTATCCCGAGGTGAGCTATTTGGGTCGCACCCTGGTGTTTTCCAACGGCATGAGCGCCAACGAGCGTGCGGGTTTCCTGTCGAACTGGACGCGTCTGGGTTTCGACAAGCTCGACCCCGATGGCGAGCCCACCACGGTTAGTATAGCGGTGGTCAACAATCGAGCGGACCGCGTTCCGCGCTCACGGGTGTTCGCCGAGTTGCTCACGCGTGACGTATGTGTCACCGGGATCGTACTGATCGGGACCAACCTCGACGGAATGCAGCAGTTCTTGCGCGAAGCACTGGACGTGCAACTGGCCGACCTCGATTTGTCGGGGTGTACGAGCGCGGACGAGGCGCTTGCGTCCTTGGACCCGTGGCTCGCGAAGCTGGCGGCTCCCCGGACGCGAACGAGCGCGGCCAACCAGGTGCGCGCCATGATCGAGGCAGCCTTGAGTGAGGAGGTGGCCGCTGAGCTGCTCGGCGGGGAAGACCTTGCGGAGGCCCTCTCGCAGATGGCGCCTCGGTGTGTTGAGATCGTGCAGGCAAAGTTGCCGGCGGATGAAGGGTATCGGCCGGGCAACGATCGCGACAACCTACTGGTCCATGTGCGCGCGGCTGTCTCGCGCTTTGTCGGGATCGAGGAAGTGACGGGTCAAGTGCGCGAGCTTGTCGAGGCGGGCCGGGCGGCTGAAGCGACCGCTGTGGCACGGAAGGGGGTGAGTCAGCTGCTGATGGCGCGTGTCTCGGCCCTGCCAGATGCGGGCGCCAAAGGCGATCAGGTGGTGCACTTCGCGGCGCGTGCGGTTCCGCCTGGGCACCACGCGCGCCTGCTCGGGTGCCAGAACATCAAAGGGACTGGTCTGGACTTTGTGTACCGCTGGCTATCGGTTGGCGCCGTCACCGAAATGTTGGATGGGGCCGAGCGGGTGCCGGAGCAGCGCGCCGAAGGCATCACGTCCCTGACTACCTACAAGGACTATGGCATCCTGGATGTCATCCTCGCCCGCGCGCGCGTGGAGGCGTGGCTCGAGCGCCAGGACGAATCCTGGCAGCAGCACGCCCAGCTGCTCGAGAGCGCGCGCGATCACCTCAGGACCTTGTACACGCAGAAGCAGAAGGGCCTGTCGGCGACCCGCAAGAAAGGCCTCATCGAGCGCCTCCTCGACCGCGGTGTCGAGCCCCTATTAGACCACTGGGACTCCACTCGCCGCACCAAGGCAGCTGACCGCGTCATGACCGACCTGTTTGCGGTGCGCGTGGGCCAGGGTCGTGCGGCGCTGCTGCTACGCGACATTGTTGCCCGTCAGAAGGGTGGCTGGCTGGCCCGTTCGCTGGTTCGTCGGAAGGGCTAGTCCCCTTGACCGGGATGATCATGGACATTTGCGTCAAGTTTGGTCGGGTCCTTCTTGCCGGGAGGCGCCGCACGTCAAGGGGACTAGGGTCGCGCCTGCGGCGCTCCCGGGCAATGAATGTTCACGCAGCGATATCCTGGAGTTGCCAGGCCCGCTGAACGGCTTCGTCGACCTTGTCCAATGCTTTTCCTAGATGGGTTGGAGTGGGTGGGGCCTGGGCTTGGGCGACGGCCAGGGCTGGCTGGAACAGGCGGTTGTAGATGCGCGTGATCGTCAATGCAGCCCTGAAACCGAAGTCGGTGACGGCATAGCGATGCGAGCCGGGGATACGTTCGATCATGGCGTGCAGCCGCAGCCGGCGCAGGTCGTAGGTCATCTTGCACTGGGTGAAATGGCCGGGCGGTAGGCCCAGTAGTTGCGCGATGTGTTCGCGCAGATGCTGATTGGTGAAGCCCCGAGGAAGATGCCGATACATGACGAGCGCCGATAGAAGGGCAAGAGCACGCCGGTCACCGAAACGCAGCGCCGAGCCACGTTGTCCGTCGACCGTCACGGGCTGATGGATACGGTTGAAAGAGTCTTCGCCGATCGAGCAGTCGTGGCTGATCCGTTGGACGTCTAGTAGACGTCTGTTGGCTGCGAAGCCGACCTTCCTCAATGCGGGGAGGTTATGCAGCTGCCTGCCGATCTTGAAGTCGTAGGTGTCGTTGATCGTGGTTTCGGTTCGAAGTGCTTGTTCCTCCTTGTGGTATTGCTTGATATGGCTGTGTTTGTAGTCGCACCGCAGCGACGGTGTGACCCCTTGGGTGACGACGCGGGTACGGAAGCGGCCGGGAGTGTCGCGCCTGACCCGTCGGTTGAAGATCAGCCCGACACGGTCAGGGCGACCCAAGTCAAGGTTGTCGCGGATAACCTGCTCGAAGAACACACGTCCGGTGGCTGGACGGTCGAGCACCTGCGTCAACGAGAACTCGGCTTGCAGAATCGAGATCAGATAGCGATAGCCCGCGGCGCGGTCTGAGGCCGGAAATGGGTGCGGCAGACGAGCAAACCATTTGCGCACCAGCCTGTCGATCTTCTTGGCGACTAGACCGTCGCAGATACGCTGTAAGGCGGTCGGGTCTGCGCACTCCAGCACACCGTTGTCGAGCGCCTTGTACGCAATGCCGCGACGCTCGAGCTGTCGCTTGGCATACTCGTGGCCGTTGATCACGACCTTGCCGTTGTAGGGAAAGTAGGAGCTAAACTTGATGAAGAACGGCCCGAAGTCACGGTCCAGGGCGTAGAAGTAGTACTGGTTGACGATTGAAGTGGTCTTGCACAGGCTCGGATACGGTGCTCCGGTTTCGGTGTTGTAGCGCCGCTCAGTGCGCATCGCCCTCGTCTTCTCCTGGGCCTTACCGATGAACAGCACGCCTTCTTCGGCGGGGAAGCGCTGCAAGTACTTCTTGGCCAAGTCCTCCTTGCGTTGCTTGCGGTGGAACCGGACCAGGTCGATGCCCTCCCGCCTAGCAAACGCTTCGATATCGGAGACGAACTTGCGAGACATCGGCGCCATCAGGGCCGACGATGCAAAGCGGTTGCCTCGGTGCTTAGTGAAGAAGTGCGCCGTCCCACCCTCGGTTTGCAGCATCGGAATGTATAGATTCAGGTACATGCGATCGATGCACTCCACCTGTAGCGAAACGTGCTCGGACAATACCTCGGCGACCGTTCGTGGCATGCTCATCGGCGGACTCCCGTGTTCGCAAAAGCGCACGTTCATCGTAGCGCCGCCTTCAGGCACTAGCCCCTTCGGGGCCCAATGATCGGACACGGGGGTCCACCTATCGTTGCCACGCGCTCAGTCGAAAGCGGCCGAACATGCCTCGTCCGGGCTGGGGCGGAGCCCCGCTAACGACCTTGAGTCAGCGTTCTGTGGGCGTTTG
>JAPPOR010000454.1 GCA_028817905.1 Myxococcales bacterium | reverse complement strand
CGGCGATCTACTTGCATATGGCGGAGAGATCGGCCTGCTTGCGCAGGACCCAAGGCGACCGGACCACTACTACTTCACGCCCAAGTTCATGCGTGCGGCCCTACGAGCCGAAAGCCGGCCATCCGGAATCGGTGGCGAGCAGGCCCCCGCAGGTGTCGAGGGGGTCAACGAATGACGCGCATGTGGGGCGGTCTGCGGTCGATAGGAGGGGTGGCCGCTGCATCCGCCGCTCTCGGCCCACACAACCGAGTCCAACGTTGTGGCACTTAGAACATCTGAGGATTGCTCGCCACTCCCGGCGCGCCCTGGCGTCGGCGCCTCTCGAAGCGCCCGGCGGGGAGCGTTCATTCCGCAGGGCCAGACGTCCATCCGGGTCGCGCCCCTGAGCCTGAGCCTTCACCGTCAGGGGGGAGTTCCCCTGTCAACCAGTAAGAGACACGTGCCGGGTGCCGCCGGAGGTAGTGCTCGACGGCGGCCTCGGTCGAACGCTCCACCGCATCCAGCATCGCCCGTTCCAGCTCCTCGAGGGGGAAGTACATGCGGGTGATCACGTCGACGGCGGCCGGGAAGTCGCGCCCGAACCCCTTGCGGGCCAGGGCATGAACCTGCTCGCTCTGGCTCAGCGAGCGCTTCGAATCCGCAAGATAGCGAAGGTTCCAGCGCGCGAACATCCAGTGGGGGCTCCAGACCGTCACCACAATCCATTGTCGCAGGCGGATCGCGCGCTCGACCGCAGCTGCCATGGCGGCGCCGCTGCCCGAAAGCAAGTCGTAGTCGCCAAGGCCGTAGTCGACCAGTGCCCGTTCAGAAGCTTGCATCAGGCCGGATCCTGGGTCGATTCCCTGAATGGCGCCGGCGAGCCGCTTTCGCACCTCTTCCTTGTGCAGGTCTTCGATGGCCCCCAATGCTCTTTCGGGCACGTAGGTCGGCACCGCCCAGCCAAGCCGTGCTCCGGTGTAGAGTGGGCCGAGATCGACCACGGATTCGGCGACCTCGTCGAAGTAGGGGCCGTGCGTGTTCGGCAGCCAAGCCATCAGCATGAGGTCGAGCTGCGAGCCAGCCAGGCCTCGGTACTGCACGCCGATGTCTGTCATCATCAGCTCCACGTCGCACCCCAGCTCTGTACGCAGCAGGCGGGCCGTCAGTTGGGTCACGAACTCGGCGTCCGCCCACGCCGTCCACCCGATTCTCAAGTGACCGCACGGCGACGGGTGCCCAGCTCGGCGGGGGGCGCTGGCCTCGTCCGTTGGTTTCTCCGCGAGGGCGTCACTTCGCATCCGATCACCGTCGCCCGGAGGCCAAAGGTCCACCCAGGCAACGTACGCGAGTCCGCAGATCCCGCACGCGCCCAAGATCGCGCGCCCCAATGCGGCCGGTAGGCCCCGCCCGTTCATCTCGTCTCCGGCTGGCTTTCCGCCTGGCGCCGCCGTCCGAAGCTCTCGGTGAGGCGGTCGAGTACGACGGCCAGCAGCACCACTGCGATCCCCGATTCAAACCCGAGGCCGACGTCGAGGCGCTGGATGCCGCGCAACACTCCGTCGCCCAGCCCACCTGCACCGATCATCGAGGCGATCACCACCATCGATAGGGACAGCATGATGTTCTGGTTGACACCTGCAAGAATGGAAGGAAGCGCGCTTGGAACCTGCACCTTGAATAGCAGCTGTAAGTCCGTACAGCCGAACGCCAGGCCCGCCTCGACCAGTTCCCGTGGGACCTGGCGTATCCCGAGGTTCGTCAGTCGTACGGCGGGTGGGGTGGCGAAGACCACCGTGGCCACGACTCCCGGCACGCGCCCGAGGCCGAAGAACATCACCGCGGGGATCAAGTACACGAACGCAGGCATGGTTTGCATCAGGTCGAGCAGCGGGCGAACGAGCCTGTCGACACGGTTGCTGCGAGCGCACCAGATGCCCAGTGGCAAGCCGAGCGTCAGGCTCAAGAGGGTTGCCGTCAGGAGCAGCGCGAGGGTCGCCACCAGGTCTGTCCATAGTCCCATCCCTACGACCAGCGAAAAGGAAATGCTCACGGTGCAGGCGAGCTGCCAGCCGGACCGCCACAGGGCCAATCCACAGAACGCGACCACGACCACGGATGCCGGCACCGCGCTCAGTGCCACCGCGAACACCCCATACAACCCGCCTATCACGAGCGCGACCACACTAAACAGCCCCTGACCATGCGCCAACAGCCAGGCCACGGTCGCCTCGATCAGCGCGCCTACCGGCAACGGTGGTGGCGTCATGCCTCCTCTCCCTTGCGGAAGAAGCTGGCTACGTACTCATTCTTTGGGTGTTGGACGAGTGCGGACGGGGTCCCCACTTGCACGATCTTCCCGCCGTTCATAATCGCGATCCGGTCGCCGATCCGCATCGCCTCGTCAATGTCGTGTGAGATGAACATGACAGTGAGTCTGCGGTCCCGCTGAAGCCGAAGGAGGTCGGACTGCATATCGTCCCGGATCAGCGGATCGAGCGCGGAAAAGGCTTCGTCCATGAGCAGGATCGTTGGCTCTGCGGCCAGCGCCCGCGCGAGGCCTACGCGCTGCTGCATCCCGCCGGAGAGCTCTTCGGGTTGTTTGCCCACGACCTCGCCTAGCCCGACGATCTGGAGCGCCGAGCGGGCGCGCTCCCGTCGCTCCCGCTTCGCGACCCCGGCAACCTCAAGCCCGAACGCCGCGTTGTCGAGCACGTTGAGGTGTGGAAGCAGAGCAAAGCTCTGGAACACCATGCTCACGTCCCGACGTCTGAGCGCGACGAGTCCCCCATGGTCCATGGCGGTGACGTCCTGGCCGTAGATCCGAACCCGCCCCGAGGTTGGCTCTACCAGTCGATTGATCATCCGCAGGAGCGTGGACTTGCCGCAACCCGACAGGCCCATCACCACAAAGATCTCGCCGCGCGAAACGCGGAACGTCACGTTCTGCACGGCGACTGTTGCGCCCGTCTCGAGCAGGACCTCGTCTCTGCCCACGCCCCGTTCGAGTAGGTCCAGCGCCCGCTCGGGCTGCGGACCAAATATCTTGAAGAGCCCGTCGGCCTCAATCGCAAGCTCTTCCGTGTCCGCGCTCGCCATCCGCTGATCGTCCAGATCGAGTTGCCCCCTTGGTAGACCGTGGCATCGTCATGGTAGCTCAAAAGAAACCGGCTGGTCGTTATGAGCTCCTTCCATGCCTGCTGGTTCACCGGGCGTCACCACGTATTCCCGCACACCGGGGGTGCAAACGGGCGCGCGCCATCACGGATGGGGTGGGCCGGCACCGCAACGGCACTCGTGCGCGCTGCGCGGGGATGCTGTTCTTGGGGACGGGCAGAAAGACCGAAGGGACGAGCGATGCGAACTTGAGGCTCGCCCGGATCGTTCGCGAAGGCGGACGCCCGGGCCGGGGCAGCGGCCCACGAGACCACGGAAACGCGGCTGGTCACGGCAACTTCGGGCAACCGGCAGGCGGCTCGTGCGCTCCCGTGCTTCTGCCGAGCCAGCGAGCAGAGCGGGGCACCAGAGAAGGTCAACATCGACAAGAGCGGCGCAAACGCCGCCGGGCTCACGGCGTACAACTCGGAAGCTGGCGCCCGGATCGAGCTTCGCCAATGCAGGTACCTGAACAATATCGTCGAGCAGAATGATCGGTTCGTGAAGCAGCGCGGCTGAGCAGCGCTTGGCTTCAAGACGTTCCAAATAGCGAGGGCTACGCTCACAGGTGTCGAGCGCGTGCGCATGATACGCAAAGGACAGGTGCGTCCGCTGACAAAGGCTACCGACGCCCAGCAGTTCTACGCGCTTGCGGCCGCGTAGCCGATTCCATAGCCAGAGGGCAGGACTCCCTGATCGCGCCGGTGGGTTTGCGACACATCCGATTTTTCACCTAGACCCCTCCACCTGGCAACTCGACGTCGGTGCCGCTATGATGGCACCGGAGGGGGCGAGGTATGGCTTTGACAGACGCGCAGAGCGAGTCGGACGGCGCCTTCGGCATCGCTCGCGTTCTGGCAACGTTTCTCGATCCCGGGACGGAAGCGGCCTATCTGGCGTCCCGGCAACGCGAGCACCGCGTGCACGCTGTCAGCGCAGCGCTGGTCGGCGCGCTGGCCTACGGGCTGGCCGGCATCAAGGACCTCCTGGCCTTCTCGAGTGAGCAGGCCACGGCAATCGTGACGCCCGCGATGCCGTTCCGAATCGCGGGCGTGGTACTGTGCCTGGCCTGTGCCTGGTGGCTCCGCCGCTCCACGACCCCGCGTCCCATAGAGGTCTTATCGAGTGCTTGCTTGCTAGGCACATTGATCAGTTACACGGGCATCGCGCGCGTCGAGCAGCTCACCTTGGGCCATTCCGACTACCGCATGGTGTTCGAGGTGTTTTCGCTGCTTGCCTTCATCCTCTTTCCCGTGAGGGTCGCGGTTGGCGCCTGCTTGTGGGCGGGGATGATGGTCGTTTTGGTGGCGCTCTCGTGGGCGATGGGTGCCAGCGCAGTAGACACCGTGCGGACCCTTGTCCTCATGTTCACGTTCGGAGTCGCCGGCGGCGTCTTCTCCGCTGCGACGCAACGTGCACACCGTCAGGCCTTCGCCTTCCGGGTCCAGCTCGAAGGCGCCAACGCCAACCTGTCGAGCGAGGTCAAGCGGCGCGTTGCAGCGCAGCAAGAACTGCAACGATCGCAGGACAACCTGGAGGAGACCGTCCGCGTCCGCACGGCGGAGCTGCGGGCGAGTGAGCAACGGCTGCTCCGGGCGCAACGCCTCGAATCCTTCGGCCAGCTGGCCGGCGGACTTGCCCATGATCTGAACAATATGCTGGTGACGATCATGGGTAGCGCCGAGCTCACCCTACTCCTCGATGACTTGCCCGAGGGCGCCCGCCAGCACCAACAGGACATCATTCGCGCCGGGTCACGCTCCTCCGAGTTGGCCCGGAACCTCCTTACGTTCAGCCGGCGGCGCGTGATGGAGTTCGTGCCCCTATCGCTGCCGCAACTCCTTCGCAGCATGGAGAGCGTCCTGTCCACGACAGCCGGACCGGGCGTGCACGTTAGGCTTCAGATAGACGACGACGTGCCCCCCATCAGCGGGGCGACGGGCCCGCTCGAACAGTTGATCGTCAACCTGGTGGTCAATGCACGGGACGCCATGCAGCACCGGGGCGACGTTCAACTGGAAGTCAGCAGCGCGGAGGTCGAGGCCGACCGCGTGGCCGAACACGAGCACGTAGCCACGGGTACCTACGTACGGTTGTCGGTGCAAGACACAGGGCCGGGCATCGCGCCCGAGGCGGTCGGGCAGATCTTCGAACCGTTCTACTCAACCAAGCCCGAAGGAGAGGGAACCGGCCTCGGCCTGTCGGTCGTGCACGGCATCGTGCAGCAGCACAAGGGGTTCATCCACGTGGACAGTAAGCCCGACATGGGTGCGCGCTTTGAGATCTACCTTCCATCCTGCACCGAACCGGTCGCGGAGACCCAACCGAGCGAAAGCCCGAGCGCGATCACGGGAAAGGAGACCATCCTCCTGGTCGATGACGAAGACCTCGTCAGGGTCATGACCGCGAGCATGCTCAGGCGGCTCGGCTACGAGGTCGAGGCAGCGCAGAGTTGCCGCGATGCATTGCTTCGGATCGAGCGCAACCCCGGTGCCTTTGACCTGGTGCTCACGGACGTCGTCATGCCAGGAATGAACGGGCATGAGCTGATGACGCAGGTCCGCGAGCGGGGAATCGACCTGCCGTTCTTGTTTGCCAGTGGCTATACGGCCGGCGGAATTCATACGGACTTCGTCCTCAGCGAAGGCCTCAACCTGCTGACGAAGCCCTATAGCCTCAAGGAGCTCAACGACATGGTTCGAGAGGTACTCACACAGGCCGCTGCGGCCAACGGCTCGGCGATGCGCACCGAATCGGCATAGGCAGCGATCAGCCGCAGGACTGGGCCCGGGCCGGAGTGGGGGCCGAGCCCAGAACGAGTACATTCAGGGTCGGCTCACAACTTCGCCCGCAGACACCGGCGGGGCGCCGGTGCCGACCGGCTCAGTATTCGAGGATCTTGCGGGCCCCCATCATGAGCTCCGCGATCGACTCCGGATCGCCCATTTCCATCCCGGCGCGCAAGCGCTCCGATGTGATCCCGGCATCGCTCGCGCAACCTGGACAGACGACGACGCGCGCCCCGGCCGCGAGCAAACCGCTTGTGACTTCTGATCGGGCGCGATCGGTCCGCGCTCTACCGCGATCTCGCGCCAATCCAATCCCTTCCGAGAGTACATTTCTGGGCAACCGGCTGGCGCCGCGCTCGATGGGGGTGGATGAGCTTGCCACGATTCTCGACCCCGGGTGGGACCTACATGGTCACGCGTACCCGCGCCACCAGCCTGTTCTTGCTCGTCCCGGGCAAGGTGACCAACGGGATCAATAGCCCCCGAGTGAGGGGACCCGCTATTGGTTCCAAGTGACGAGCTGCAGATTGAGGAGTGCGACCGACTCCACCGGCTTCGAGGAACCTGCCACGCTGCGAATCTCGCGAAAGGCGCCACGCAGGATTTCTCGGATGCGCTCGAGATCCGCTGCCGACGTTGAAATAACGTTGTACCCGAGCCAGTCCTCAGGACGTGGCTGTTCCAGCCGCTCCAGCGCGGCCCGCGACCAGTGCATCTTGAGACGGTTGAGCTCGCCCTCGGCACCGGCGGTGTCCACCGTCAGCGGCTCAGTGCTCTGAAAGCAGTCCCCCGAGCGCTTGAGCACGCCAGCTTGGGTCAGCGCCTCCAGGGCCTCGGCCTCCTGCTCGATGGTGATGCCGAGCCTCCGGGCGATGTAGCCCGGCCGATGCGTAAGCGCGTTGCGGTAGTCCTCGGTTTCCATGACCCGCAGCACCGCTTCCGTCCACGGCGTATCGAAGGCCAACCGCCTAGCCGCCGCGCGCTGCAAGTGCGCGGGGTAGAGCGACGGCACCTGCTCGATCGGAACGAGTAGATCGACCAAGTCGGACACGCGGCCCGTGATCGCGTCGACCAACTGCAGAAAGTCCGGAAGCCGCGGTGCCGTCTGGCCCGATAGGCAGCGAGCGACCGCGTAGCGCGAGCACCCCGCCCGCTGGGACAGCGCCGCGAGCGTCGCTCGGCCACGCAGCGCGTCGAGCCAGCGATCGATCGCGAGTGGTTCGGCTGAAAACAGCAGGGGGGCACACGCGGCCTGAAACGCCGAAAAGGCCCGCGCCAAGTCAACACCGCACCGGCGGCAAGCGAGCAATGTCTGTTGCGCCGTCGGAAACCGCCGCCCGGCTTCCCAGTCACAGGCCACGTTCGAACGGAAACCGAGCCGGCGCGAGAACGCCAGCTGGGAGCGACTGCCGCGCAGCGCGCGGAGCAACTCGCTCGAAGCGGCAATCCAACGGGCGCGGCTCGGATCATGACGCATGACGCATGACGCTCTCACTTTTGCACCATCATGGGCGTATTTGCCACCCAGTAGGTTCATATATGCGAATTTTTGGGTTGCCGGGGCAGGGGTTCCGGCGCAGCTTCAACGATGTCCAAGCCCGCTGGAGGGGGATCCGATGGCCAAGCGAATCTACGAACCCGTCGCGCTGCTGTGCCTGATGCTCGCCGGCTGCGCCCATGACAACACCGCGTCTGATGGTGATGGGTTAGCCGAGAACCCACCGGGCGAGAGCCCGCCGATGGTTCCCTCAGGAGGTAACCCCATCATGCCTCCGTCGCCCGACCCCGGCGGACAGTCCGGCGCCGAAGGCAGCTGCGCGGTGGGCACTCCCGTAGAGCTCGAGAGCCTCGATCAGCCCGTCGAAGGCGGGCTTGACCCCCGGGCCGTGCTAGCCCTCGCCGAGGGTACCCATCACTTGGTGTTGAGCTGGCGTGGATCCCAAATGCCGCGCGGCGCGCAGACGCCCGACACCACGCTCTCCCTTAGCGTCCGCTACGGGGGCCGCGCGGAAACCCAAAAGAGCTGTGGAACCGCGGTGGGACTGGACGTCGAGGTCGTATTGGACGACGAAGCGGACCTATTCGACGGAACCTACGACGCGACGCTGTGGGCGCGCGGAAACGACCGTGCCCGCCTGTGGGTGGACTTGAGCGAAGCAGCCCTGCACGACGCCCTGGTCCTGCCGTCCACAGACCTCCCGATCGACGAAGTGGGCATCCGGGTGATCTTCGCCGGCTCTTCCCCCGCGCGCGGCGAAGTCGAGGTCAGAGGGAATCGCGACGACGACTACATCAGCTGTGTGGCCGCGCGGTTGTCGGCCGACGACCGATGTGACATCGACGATCGCCGATTGGAGACAGGCGAGACAGTCCACGGCGTTGCGCCGCGGGAGAT
>JAPPOR010000701.1 GCA_028817905.1 Myxococcales bacterium | reverse complement strand
GGGTCAGGGGCTTTGGGCAGAACAGGGGGCGGCCGGACGGGTGGCGCCGCCAGTTCCTCTTCCGCCTCCGGTTCGAGTTCGCGGCCGGTTTCGGGCCCCGCGGGCGCCCGCCACAGGATCCACCCCCCGAACGCGACCGCGAGTGCGAAAAGCGTGACTGGAGCGAGTGCTCGCATACCGATGCTCGCTGTCGTTGCGAAGTCAGCGATGCGGCCGGGAACCTCAGCCCTGGTTAGAGCGCTTGCTGTTCTTCGATAAAGGCCTTGAGATCGGCCGGCTTGGGCCGCTCGGTCCAGGGCATTTCGAAGGCGATCGATGGTAACTGGCTGCCGCTGGGGAAGGCGGCCCCGATCATGCTGGCGATGCGCACGAAGTGGGTGATCTTGTCCGCGGTCACCACCAGTGGGCAGCTCCTTCCGCTGCAGACCGGAGAAATGGTTGCCGACAGCGCCGACGGTCCGGTGAGCGCCTCCTGGTAGCGGTACTGGAAGAGGGCGTACGTGGAAGGGTGACCGAGCAGCAGGGCTTCGACCATTTCGTCCTTGGTGATGCGGCCCTGCAGGAAGTCTTCCTTCTTTTGCGCCAGCTGCTGCGCGCGCTTCTTGTCCTCTTCCTGTTCTTGCTCCCGGCTCAGCCCACGCCGGAAGAAGTTGACATTGACGCCGCGTCCCGACGCGAACAGCTCCATGCGCAGGGTTCCGCCTTCTGCAACGTTCTCGTTGACGTAGGCGCAGTTGCCGCTCTTGGAGGTGCGGCAGCCGTCAAACACCTGCTGCCACTTGTCGGTGAACGCATTCCAGCTCATGGCCTCGGTGCCGGGCAGGGTTGGCAGGTCGTCTGCCTTGGAGGTCATCTGAAAGCCCTTGATGACGATCCAGCCCTTTTCCTTGCTCGCGCCCGTCTTGCGCACCTGGAACGCCGTGTTCGAGATGCCCGCTTGTTTGGCGGTGTTGAGCGCCAGGGCGACCGTCTCGTAGGGGATGTTGGCTTGCAGGCGCAGATTCAGGCTGGCATGCCCCGCATTCAGCTTGGCCTTCAGCTTGGGAATCACGCCGCCCGACCGCTCGGCGTCGGGGACCTTGCCGCGGTCGAGTGTGATCACCGGCTGTCCCTCGAAGCGCAGCTGCTCCACGGTCGCTTCGATCATTGCGCCGGTGCCCGGTGAGGGGTCGCTGGTGCGCAGCGAAACGGGGAGCTCCACATCGTTGAGCGGCCGCCCGATTTCGCTCGCGGCGGTGGCGCCCGGGGCCTTCTCTTCCTCGCTCGTGCACCCAAGCATGGCGACGCTCAGGAAAATGGCCCACAGCCCTCGGTCCAGATAACGCGTGATCGTGTACATATCGTGCACTCTGCAGCAGGGTAGGGGTTTGGGGCACTCCCAAAATTGGGACATAATGTGATTTTTTTGAGTATGTCCTCAAATTCGGAACGAATTTCCGATCACTCCAGGTGAAAAAGGACACGTGACGAGGTCCGTTATCATCGTCAATGCCAAGGCCGGTCGCGGGCAGTGCCTGGCCCGTGTCGGTACCCTGCGCTCGCAGCTGCGCGATGGCGAGCGGCTGATCGTAACGTCTGACGAGGCCTCCCTGGCGCAGGCGGCCGCCGATGTGGTGGCCGCGGGCGCCGCCCGCGTCAGCCTGCTCGGGGGCGACGGGACGATCGCCACCACCCTCACCGCCTTGCAGCGCGCATCTCCGCGGGCCGAACTGCCGGCCGAGTTCGTGTTGCTCGGGGGGGGTACGATGAACACCGTCGCGCGCGGTCTGGGCGCTACCGGTGGTCCACCGGAGGAGCGCCTGCGCCGCGCCCGGGCGGTTCCCTATGGAGCGGGTCGTCCCGTCCGGCCCCTGGTGGTCAACGGTCAGCTGGGCTTCCTACTTAGCACGGGCCTGATGCACCAGTTCCTGGTCGAATACTATGCGCAGGGCGATCCGAGCTCGGTGGGGGCCGCGCGTCTGCTCGCACGGGGCATTCTTAGCAGTTTGCGTCGTGGGCCCCTGGCGCGTCGCCTCTCGGCCCGGTTCACCGCACGGCTGACACTCGATGGCACTCCCTTGCCTGAACGCGATTGCCTATTCGTCGGGGTCGGGACGGTTCCCGAGGTTGGGCTTGGGTTCCGTCCCTATGCGCGCGCGAGCCCGGAACGGGGATTCCACGTGGTCGCCTACTCGGGCTCGATCGCGGCCCTGGCGTTCAGTTTGGCGGCGTTTGCACGCGGGCGTGGCGAGGTGGTCGCCGGTACCTTCGATCGAACGGGCTTTCGTCTGACGATCGAAGCGCAAGGTGCGGAGCCGATCCCGTTTGCCTTGGATGGCGACCTGCACCCGGCGGCGGCAGCCCTGCATGTTGGCCTGGGGCCGACGATTCGCATCGTGTAGGGTGCGCGCCATGGAAGCACTGTTGCAGGCGGCCTTGCTGGGCGTGGTGCAGGGGTTGACCGAGTTTCTACCGGTGTCTTCGTCCGGGCATCTGGTCTTGGCGCAGGCAGCCTACGGCGAGTCCTTCATTTTCGCCGAGCAGGCGGTCGCCTTCGATCTCGTGCTGCACCTTGGCACGCTGTTGCCGGTGTTCTGGTTCTACCGCGTCGAGCTTGGCAGCATGGTACGCGCCACCCTGGGCAGCTCCCCGTTCGCCGAGCGGGCCGGTGTGCTTTCCTGGGTGCGCACGGACCCCCATCGCTACCTGGCCCTGTTGGTGGTGCTCGCGACCGTCCCGACCGCACTCATGGGTGTGCTGCTAAAGGATGTGTTCGAGCGCCTGTTTCACAGTGTGACAGCGGTGTGTGTGGCGTTGCTACTGACCGGCGCCCTGCTATTTGCCACGCGGTTCGCGAGGCGAGCAGACGCGGCCGAGCAGAACCTCAACGTACGCTTGGCGCTGCTTATCGGCGTGGTTCAGGGCCTGGCGATCACACCGGGGATCTCGCGTTCGGGCTCCACGATAGCGGTCGCGTTGCTGCTCGGCCTGGACCGTGAGAGCGCGGCGCGTTTTTCCTTCTTGATGTCGATTCCAGCCATTTGTGGCGCGGTCGTTCTGATGCTCAGGGACGGGATCGCCCTGGCCGAGACCGATCCTTTGGTGCTTGCGACTGGCTTCGGCAGCGCCATGCTTGTGGGCTACGGTGCGCTTGTCATGTTGGTGGCTCTGGTCCGGCGCGGCAATCTCCACCGCTTCACCTATTACCTTTGGCCGGCTGCCATCGTTGCCTATCTGTGGCTGGGCTGACGGTCAGCGGGTCGGTGTCGCTCGCCGGTTGGTTCGCCGGTTGGTTCGTCGGTTGGTTCGCCGAGGGGTTCGCTGCTGGGTTCGGTTCGGGCACCCACCTGCAGGCCACCTTCCACGAAAGCAGGGCGAGGGCAACGCCGGCAAGGCCGTCCAGCCAGTAGTGCCAGCCTAGCGCGACCGTGCTTCCCCAGTTGAGTAGTACCAGCAGGCACCCGAAAGCGAAGATCGGACGAGGCAATACGCGCCAACACAGGACGCACACCGACCAGGAACAGACATGAAAGGAGGGCATGGCCGCGATGCCAGAGACGACGAAGCGCACGTGCGGGTTGCGCTGGTACAGCTCCGCGTGGTCTGCCAAAAGTTGGACCGCCGCAGCATTCCTGCTGTCCGAAAACCGCGAAAACCACTCGGGGTGCACGTACACGGGCCCCAAGGTAGGGTAGAGCAAGGCCCACGCGGTACACAGGATGTAGCCGAGGCAAACCGCTGTGATGAGGCGCGCGCCACCGCGCGTTCCTTTGAAGTGAAGCGCGATCGCCAAGGACACCAGGATAAAGTTGCCGAACAACCCATAGATGTAGTCCCAGAAGTCGTAGGCGGCCCGCGACATGTCCTTGATGAGCCACTCGGTGGGTAGCACGCCCCCGAAGAGTGTGCGTTCCCATGCTTCGAGCTGCCCGTCGTAGAGGGCGGAGTTGAGCGCTGGGATGGCGGGTTTGAGGTTGGCATTGCCGAGCAATGCGAACACAAAGATCAACGCGCCTGGCAGTCCACCGACGATCAGGCGTCGGTAGCGCTCGAGATGCTGAGACAGGCGAGGGGCCGGCACGCCACGAAACGCCCCCGTCAGGTCCTTGATCATCCCCGGCAGCAGCACCCACAAACTGCTGGTGGCCATGCCGAAGACGTAGACCGCCAGGTAGGTCAGGCTGTCGGCCCACGGATACACAAGCGAAAGCCCGTGGGCCGTGACGATCGATGCGGTTGCCGCGTGAAAGGCTGCTACCAGCCACAGCGATGGCAAGAAGACGCCGAGCTCGGCCGTGCGGAGGCCGGTGACCATCAGCGTCCATGCACCGGCGATTTTCGGATCGGGCCGCGAGGTGCGTGTCATGGCAGCGAGCGCTCCTGCAGTGCTGTCGTTCCACCGGACCGTGCCCCGGCCGCCTCGACAAGCGAAGTTATAGCTCGGGGCATGAACGCCAGTCCGACGAACAGGACCGGCACGATCAGCACGCCCCAGTAGAAGTTGTCCGGTCGCCCCGCAATCATGAAGGCGACACCATAGCCCAGGTACAACAGACTTCCGAATACACCTGCTGGTGAGCGCCAGCCCAGCCAACCAACTATGGCTAGCATCACGATCGGTGCGGCCAAAAACTCCGGCACAACCCGCAGACTGCTGGAATGCACGACCAGGGTCAGAAACCCAGCAAGACCACGCAGGGTTAGCCAGGACTGGTGGTGGTCGCCTTCCACCGAGCGGGCCGCGATGGCGCTGCTATGCGCGGAAAGTGCCATCAGGAAGCACAGCGCCAGCACGCTCCAGGCAACGCTTTGGCTCCAATCCCTGCGGTACAATGCCACAGCGGCCATGAGCAGAACGAAAGGCAGGCAGAGTTCGCGGATAAAAAGCGCGAGCGCCGCTGCCGCCAGCGCCGCTCCCCACCGTCCCGGTCCGTGAAGGCCGAAGGAAAGCGCCAACAGCGCGCCCGCCCACAACTCGTGCATGACGAAGTAGTGGCGGTTGAGGCACAGGGAGGTACCCATGAAAACAAGCGCTAGGGCGATCCTTCGACGCTCAAGCCCGCCAGGCTCTTCTGCCAGCCGGCGCCACCAGGCGGCCAGCACCGAAAGTAGCAGTGCGAGCGACACGGCCATTTGGCCCCAGGGACCCAGCCACGCATCGATGTACGCAAGGGTGGGCAGGCGGACCGCAACCCCCGGCGTCACGGCGTACTGTCTTTTGCGGTGTTCTTCGACAATGAAGTCGTAGTAGCGCTCGCCGTTCTGAAGACGTTCGATCACCGCGTCGTAGAGGAGCAGGTCATCGTCGCGCCTGTCCGGACCGGCGTCGCCTGCCACCAGCTCGGCAAGTGGGTGGGGGCGCGCGTCCTGCGGGTCGTCGCCTGCATCCAGGGGCGTGAGCGCCGCCGCCACGAGCATTGCCACCAGTACGACGAGGGCGCCCCGCGCACGCGATGCGGGCCAGTGGGCGAAGCGGTCCCATGCCCTGCGAGCCCTGGCAGGTTGCGCGGAATCCAAGGCCGTGCTGCCGTTCATGCGGTGCTCCACTCCCCGAACTGTGGCCCTGCGCCGTAGGGGCTACGCTGCCACATCGGCGGGACCGCCGGCAATAGACAACCGCCCCGTTGCCGCGGACCGGGTTGACCTCTACCCGGCCGGAACGTGTTGAGTTCGACGCATGCTTTGCGCCGAACAGGCGTGCGCGTGGGTTCCGTCCAGCCCAGAAGTGCTTTCAGGTGATCCGTCGGGCTGGACCATGCGTACCCCGTTATGAGTCGCGTTGCAGCGGCTCCCTTCCAACTTCGGCAGGGGACTCGCCCTACCGCACCTACCCATGCGTTCGTCCCGTTGGGCACGCGCGGGAGGGGGCTATCGAAATGACAGGCAGGCACATACACCGACCTCGCGGTCCGTGGCGTGAGCTCCGTTTCCAGCTGTCGTGGCTCATCTGGCCGTTTCTGGTTGTGGTGGCGTGCCGGAGCACGCCGGCGCTCGAGCATGGAAGCGGTTCTGTCGGCGCCAGCCGCGGGGCGTGTTCGCAAGGGCTGGACCCGGCCGAGGGCTGTGCGCTGGAAATGGCGCTGACCGAGCACGTCGGCGACCGACCGATCGACGCCCGTATCCGGGCGTTGCAGGCGCGCGCCCGGGGCAGCATGGTGCTCGCCGCTGATCTCGAGCGGCTCGGATGGGCACACATCGCGCGCGCCCGGGAACTGGGCGACGCCGGATCCTACAACATGGCAGGGCTATGCGCCCGTGCCATCGAGGAGCATGCGCCCGGCAACCATGGGGGCATGCTGCTTGCCGGGCACGTACTGCACAGCCTTCACCGCTTTTCGGAGGCAGAGACCATGGCCCAGAGGCTTGTGTCCGAGCGCGGCTTGTCGTTCGACTATGGCCTGTTGGGCGATGTGCTGATCGACCGCGGACAGGTGGACGCGGGGATCGAGGCCTATCAGCGCATGGTGGAAATGCGGCCGGATGCGCATGCGTACGCCCGCGCGGCCCATGCTCGATACCTCAGGGGTGATCCGAGCGGCGCCGCGGAGGCCATGGGCATGGCTGCTCGGGCGGTGAGCGCGCGCAACCGCGAGACCTTCGCCTGGACGTGGGCGCACCTGGCGCGCTACCAGCTGCAGCTAGGCGAGGTCGATGCCGCGTTCTCCGCCGCGCAGCGCGCCCTCGAGGTGTCCCCCGGTTCGCGCTACGCGCTGCTTGAGAAGGCGCGCGCACTGGTGGCCCAAGGAAGCCTTGCGGCCGCGCTGGCTCCCCTGCGCAAGGCCAGCGCGGACGCGCCGCATCCCAACGTA
Organism: Myxococcales bacterium; assembly: GCA_028817905.1. Taxonomy (GTDB): domain Bacteria; phylum Myxococcota_A; class Polyangia; order Polyangiales; family JAFGIB01; genus JAPPOR01. The sequence goes on along the minus strand of JAPPOR010000701.1, from coordinate 1,587 downwards.
CTGTGGCTATTTGCTGACGTCTTGGAAGCCACCGGGCTCGTCGTCGAGGCCGCCGCCGTGCGCCAGCGGATAGAGGCCCGTGGCGAAGCAGAGGACCCGCGCAGTCTCGTTCTGTATCTGGCCAGTCGCGGACGTTCGCTCGAGCGTGCCCGGCGCCTGATCGAGCACGAGTTTCAGCAGCGTCAGGATATCTATACGCATGAGGCGCGCGCGTGGCTCCAGTCGGCCCTTGGGCAGCACCGAGCAGCCTTGGAAAGCGCCCGCTTGTCGCTTGCCGAGGGGACGGTCGACCCGAGGCTCTGGTACCACGCTGGCGCGGTGGCGGCGCGCGCCGATGAGCCGGAGCTGGCGTTGACCTGGCTGCGCTCTGCGGCACCCCTGGCGCACACCTTGCTGCCCTCTCAGCAGCGGAGGCTCCATCAGCTGCTGATGCAGCTCACGCAGCTCAAGCGCCGGCACAGGCTGCACCCCAAAGCACAGGACGTCGAGCAGCACGCGTCCTCATTCATCGCAGAAAAAGGAGACACTCAATGAGACACCGACAATGGCTGCGGCCCGGCGTCGCGATCGCCACTCTCTTCTTGACCACGATGGGAGGCGGGTCGCTCGCATTCGCCTCGAGTCACATGGACGCACCGCTTATCACGCTCGACGATGCCGCCAACACGACCGACGTATATTCGTTCGTGACCCAGCCCCAGGGAGCGTCTGGGCCGAAGTTCTTGTCGACGGCGCTGGTCGTTTACCCCTTCGAGGAACCCGGCATCGGGCCCAACAACTTCAACTTCGACGACAATGTGAACTACCAGATTCACGTGGCCCTTGGGGATGACCTGCGCCGCGGCCGTCCGACCCTCAGCTACCAGTTCGAGTTCAGGACGACCATAAAGAATCGTGGAACGATTCTGCAGTCGTTCACGGATGTGATCGCCAACGTGAACGATCCGGGTCAGAACCTGGTCCAGACCTACACCGTCACCCAGGTCGACTATCGCCGCAGCCGGCGCTTTCCCCGTCGCCGGACGCTCGGCACGGGCATCGTTCCGCCAAACAACCAGGGGTTGGTGACGCCCTTTTACAACCAACAGGATATCGGCTCGATGCCGGCCAAGGATGGCGTCGCGACCGCATCCGAGCTCGACCGCTATACGCGCCAGTCGATTTTCGACATCGGCCGGGGTCACCGCGTGTTCGCTGGGCAGCGCGACGACGGCTTCTTCGCCGACATTCAGGCGGTCTTCGATCTGCTGAACTTTCGCGGGCCCGAAGAGGGTACCTTCGATAGCCAGGGGGGGTTCAACGTACACACCATCGCCCTCAACATCCCCGTCGGGGAGCTCGGGGGTGATCAGCAGGTGGTAGGCGTGTACGCGACCACGAGCCGAGCTCCCATTCGCATCATCTCTGTCTCGGGCGATGAACAGCAATCCAACCTGGGCTTGCGCTGGGCGCAGGTGGGTCGCCAGGGCAACCCGCTGTTTTGCGAGGCGCTGGTGGCGGTCGAGGACAAGGATCTCTACAACAGAACGACCCCCGCGAGCGATAGCGCGATCTTCCGCAAGTACGCTGCGACGCCGGACCTGGCCG
>JAPPOR010000644.1 GCA_028817905.1 Myxococcales bacterium | reverse complement strand
ACCAAGGCACGTGATGATCGTGCAAGTGATCGGCTTCGCAGGGCTTTCGGTGAACGAGGGAATACGAACACGGCGCGTCCGGTGTCATTGAAATCGCTTGTCATCAATGATCAGATGCGGGCTAGTTCGCCAGCGACGACCCAAGCGGCCCGAGCTGGTCGGAAGAAGGCCGGGCCTGCCACACATCCGGGCGACCACGACTACCGGCACGACCATGAGCCCGGGCACGGAGCTGCGGTGCCGCCGGGCGGTCGAAGCTCCAGGTAGCGTCGCACCTGGGACGCACCCCGGCAGAGGCGGTCGGTTCTCCCGCGGTGCGCCGGCCCGTAAGCGCGCGCTTCAACGCGCCGTGTTCTTCTGCGCCACAAATCCGACGACGGGTAGGAGAAGCCAAGCACCCTGGGCACCGCAAGACTGCAACAGACATCGTCCAGCTGAACGATCGCGCGGCAAGCCGCAACCGACACGCTTCCGACCTTTGGGGCAAACCATCGCACGCGCAAGAAGCACGCGAAGGCGACCTAGCTAGCTTGCGAAGCCAAAAGGGCTCTCCCGCCTACCGTAAGAATCGCGCATCCATCAAGACTTCATCAGCTCACCGTACGTGCCAGCGGGCGCGCGAGCGCATGGGCTATGCTGGATCGCGAGTAGGCGAAACAGGCCAGTGCCCACTCGGTCGGTTTGAATATATCTCAAGAACGTAGCTTTCACGTGGTCGACCGGTAGGTGAACAGTTTGCATTGCAACAACACGGACGCTGCGTTCGAGCTACATATGTGTTGACTTCGCAGGAAACCTCGCTATCAACGGCGGTGTCGTCGTGCTCGTGAAAGCCGACCACGACCGGTGACCGTGGTGATGCCTGCTCGTGTTCGTCAGCAGGTGGACTCCGCGCGATACGATCAACAACCCGGGTTCGCGCCCATTGACGTCCGTGTTGGCGTTCGTGGGCGCCTCCCAGGCAGGGAGGGGTGCGCCGTTGCGCTTCGTCACGTGGCAGTTCGCGCGGTCTTGCCCACTGCTTGCCAACACTACGTAGAGGTCAAGGAAGTGGAAGGGATGCGAAGACACTGTTGGAGCGGGTCGTGGTTGGGGGTGAAGACTGGCGTCATCGGGCTCTGCGCCGCGAGCTGGCTGACAGCGTGTCAAGACGAGCAGACGCCCGCAGGTAACGCGCAGGCAGCCAGCGCGGCACCCGCGGTCGCCTCCCAGACTACCCAAGGCGGTGGACAGCCTCCCGGGGCGATGATGCCGGCAGGGACAGCTGAGGCATCGAACGGCCAGGCACCGCAGGCACAGGCGCCGCAACCACCGGCAGCGCAAGCACCCGGACAACCGGTGGCGGGACAGCCGGGCACAGCGCCACCAGCAACCGGCAGCACGGCTCAGGGTCATGCACTGATGGGTCGACCCGGCTACCCGCCCGTGCCCTACCCGGCCGAGAATCCCGACGACGATGCCAAGGCGATGCTCGGCAAGGTCCTGTTCTGGGAGGAACAGCTCAGCGGCGACGGCACCGTAGCTTGCGGAACCTGCCACATGGGAAGCGCGGGCGGCTCCGATCCCAGATCGAGCCAGGACTTGGCGCGGCTGCCGGGTTCCGACGGGATGCTCGACCCCGCACCCGCTGGCGGATCGGACGACCGGCGAGGTTCACCCGGCATTGTCGCTTGCGACGCGACGGGCATGCGGACGGGCGACCGCGTACAGGTGACGGGCCGCAAAGCACCCAGCGCACTGGACGCGATGTTCTTCGGCTCGCTGTTCTGGGACGGACGCGCCGGGCAAGAGTTCAGTGATCCCGAGACCGGTGAAGTCCTGATCACGGGCGCGCCACATGCGGAGAGTGGCGGCGTGGCTGGTGGCGCACTCGAGAGCCAAGCGGTCGGCCCCTTCATGTCGCCCGTTGAGATGTCTTGCGGCGATCCGAATTGGCAGCGACTGAGCGAGAACCTGACCATCGCCGTGCCGCTGGCGCTCGCCAAAGAGGTGCCCGCGGACATGCGAGCGTTCGTCGAGGACAACGGGGGTGCGTATCCACAACTGTTCGCCAAGGTGTTTGGCAGCTCGCTCAAGATCGACGAAAGCGATCCGGACGAAGTCATCAACGCGCGCCGGATCGCCTACGCAGTCGCCACCTACGAGCGCCGCCTGACATCCGATCAGACGCCCTGGGATCGCTGGAATGCCGGCGACGCCACGGCCCTGACAGAGCAACAGGTGCGCGGCTATGAAGTGTTCATGGGTGCGGGGCGCTGCGGCTCCTGCCATGCACCTCCGTTGTTCACCGACTTTGCCTTTCACTATCTGGGCTTTCATCCGACGTCCCGGGATCCCGGCCAAGGCGGGCTCGAAGGTGCGCCCACCGAACAGCAGGGCCGCATGAAGACACCGACCCTTCGCAACGTCGGACTGCGTGAAGCAGGGGGCCTGCTACACCAGGGAGATGGGCCCGGAGGCGATATGATGTCGGTGCTCGAGTTGTATCGCGCCGGAGGACTGCGAGAGGACCCACTGATCGCCGAACACATCGATCCGCTGCTCATGCCGTTTGAGATGAGCGACGAGGATCTCACTGCGATGGCGGAGTTCCTCCGCCACGGCCTGACCGATCAACGGGCGCAACAGGAAGCCGCTCCGTTCGACCGGCCCAAGCTCAGTTCCGAACCGTAGGATTCCCTCGGCTCTTGGGGGCTGACCCAAGTCGGCCCCCTTCCCGCTTGCGGCCGCGCCTGTGCCCATGCCGATGGCCACTCGGACCCTGCGTTGTCGCCGCTTGGACCCGGCCCGCATCATTCATGACTTTGGAGTCGGATCGGGCAGCGATTCGGCTTCACAGGGCTTTCGGCAACCGATTGGAGCGAACAAGGTCCTGTGGAGTCGAAGGACAGGACAGACGCGTCGAAGTCATGAATGATCCGGGCTACAGTGTTAAGCTTGGGGCGTGGCTCGCTTCGACTTCCTCAAGAGCCTGGCGCGCAGTGCCGCCCGCAGCGCGAGCGGACGTCTTGGTGCAACCCAGCTAACGGAACATCTACGCAGACGCGTGGAAAAGCTGTCGCTGCTGCAAACCTCCTTGAGCGACGCACAGCTGACGCGCGCGGTTGGACGGAGCATGGGCGTTGCGGCAGCCACCGTCCGGATCGACGGGGGTGGCGTCCGGGTCCAAGTCACCGACGAAGCGGGTCGGGACACTTCGATGACACTCTGGCCTGGCAAGGTCTCGTTCGCCCCCCAGGGCGCCAAGGAGGTTAGCTTCTCGGTCGAGCCCCCGGAGCTGGCTGAAAGGTCGGTCGCCATCGACATCGTCGGGGCGATCGCCGGTGAGGTCGCACGCACCCTCTGGGGACCCTTCCTGGCGGGAGCCCAGCGGCGGGGCAATCGGCGGAACAGCCACGCCACCTTCGTACATCGCGCCGGTCCCCTACTCACAGCCGACCTGCGCAGTGTCCCCGAAGTGCGCGCCGTGCTCGGACAACGCCTGCCCGCGACCCTCCTGGATGCGCTACGGCTCGAGGCGCTGCACACAATGCCAGGCGCCTTGCGCCTACAGCTAGGCCTACATCGATGATGGCGCAAGCGCGCAGCACCCGGCTGTCCATCCCGACCATGGCCTTTTCGACGTCCCGGTCTGCAGCCGGAGCCCGGCGGAGCGACGGGCGAAAGGGCGCGTGCCCTTTGCTGGATGGAGCTTCCCGAGGGGACGTTTCAGATCAGGCGCGCAAGGCCTGGACGATGAGCGCTACCAGTTGCGCCCTCTCCACGTCGCGCCGCTCTTCGCCATACCTGGGCAACCCCAATGCCTTGGCAAACCCGGCACCCATGATGAAGGGGTAGACGAGCACGCTGTAGCCGTGAAGGACCAAGGTCTCCGCGGGGATGTCGCCGCGCACATGGCCCATCCTCTGGCCTTCGCGAATGGTCCCAACGATGCTCTGGAGCAGCGGTTCCGTTTGGGCGCCGAGGGCGTCCTTGGCCACCGCAAAGCTCACGGAGTCGCGGTCGCGAAACGCGCCCTCCAGGATGCGCAGCAGTTCCCGGTTGTCCGCCAGGAAGTCAAACAGCCGGCCCGCAGCCCGCTCTACGCCTTCCTCAAGACCACCCGGGCCGACCCGCGGCTCGACCTCCAGTTCGTGGAGGCGCCCGAGACCCCGGGTCACCACCGCATCGAATAGCCCACGCTTGTCCCCGTAGTAGTGATGGACCAGCGCGTGGTGGACGCCAGCCTCTTGCGCGATGTCACGCAAACGAGCTCCGTCGAACCCCCGACGGGAAAAGGCACTCTCGGCGGCATCCAGGATCCGTCGACGCGACTCTTCCGGGTTGCGCTTGCGCCCTCCCCGGCGCAGCTCGGGATCCTCTGTTGTAGCTTCCTCTGCCATCGCTTCCTGCGCATCCATGGTCACACCGCTAACCTAACACCCCAAATTGCTCACTTCTTGGCCAAATATCCATTCTCTAGCAGGAAGCCAATAACCTTGGCTGAACTTTCCTGAATACTCAGCGCGGCCGTGTCTACACTCATTTCGGGCCGTTCGGGCGGCTCGTAGGGCGCCGTCAAGCCAGTCATGTCGCTAATTTCGCCTGCACGTGCGCGGCGATACAGGCCCTTGGGATCGCGCCGCTCGCACTCCTCTAGTGGCGTAGAAACATAAACTTCCACGAAATCGCCCTCTGGCAGCAGCCCCCGGACTCGATCACGGTCAGCGCGGTAAGGGGACACGAATGCGCACATGACGACGATCCCGGCATCTGTGAAAAGCCTGGCAATCTCCCCGATGCGACGAATGTTCTCCCTACGGTCCTGCGGCGAGAACCCGAGGTCGCCATTCAGCCCATGCCTGAGGTTGTCGCCATCCAGCACGTAGGCGCTGCGCCCCTCGGAAACCAGCCTGTGCTCGACCGCCCGGGCGAGGGTGCTCTTGCCCGACCCCGATAGGCCCGTAAACCAGACGGTCACACCTCGTTGCCCCAGCGCCTGTTCGCGCTGCGCGCGCGTCACGGAACTGGCATGCCATTGAACGTTCGGCGACTTGTCCTGATCCATGGCCACTCCCCGCAATAGTTCGTTTGTGGGCTCACCGCAACCGTCGCAACACCCGCACGGCTGCGTTGTGCTCATCGAGGGTCTCGCTGAACGTGTGACGACCCGCGCCGCGGGCCACAAAGTACAGATAGCGATGGTCATCGGGACGCAGAACCGCAGCAACGGAAAGCAGGCCGGGGTTCGCGATGGGACCCGGGGGCAGGCCAGCGTGCCGATAGGTGTTGTAGGGGTTGTCCGGATCGGAGGTCATCCGACGCGTCACGCGGCGACCATCGAAGCGCTCACAACTGGGCAAAGTGGCATCGCGTGTGCACCCATAGGCGACGGTCGGATCCGCTTGCAGGCGCTTGGGACGAAACGTGGGGTCCGTGAGGCGGTTCAAGAACACCCCAGCGATCACGGGGCGCTCATCGGGTTTGGCGGCTTCCTTCTCGACGATCGACGCGAGGGTTAGAAGCTCGTGGCGCCCGAAGCCGAGCTCCGCATGCAGCCGCGACAAACCATCGCCCTCACGCGAAAGTAGCGCATCCAACTGGGCCCGACCGTGCCGAACCATGCGCCGCACGAGCGCTGCGGGCCGCGCGTCGTCCCGAATGCGGTAGGTGTCGGGAAACAGGTAGCCTTCGGCGCTGTCGGCCTGGATCCCCAGGTCCGAAAGCAGGTCGGCATCCGTCGTTGCGGACAGAAAGTCGGCCCGCCCGCAGACGCCCCAACGGGCAAGACGGTCAGCCACCCCGAAGCGGGACAGCCCCTCGGGAAAGGTAATGCGCAACTCCGTCGCTCCATACCCGCGCCCGAACCTCTGCAGCAACTGGCGAGGACTCATGTCGTCGCGCACCAGGACCGTGCCCGTCCGGAGTCTGCCACCCGCCCCCAACACGCGCATGTACAGGCCGAAGACCCGCGGCCGACGTACCAACTGATAGGCACCTACCGCCCGCTGTAAGTCGGCGACCCCGGCGCCGGGGGCGAGCTCCACCGCACGCACGCGGCCTTTGCCCGGGCCCGCCTGGGCCGGATACACGACCACCAGCCAGGTCAACCCGCCTGTCACTGCAACCGCGGTCAGAAGCGATGCCGCGAGAAACCATCGTAACCGTACGGGACCGCTCTTGCGCCCATCGCTCACCCAACCAAGATACCAAAAAACCGGACCCTGCTCAGGGGCTGGCCTTCGCGTCGAGAAAGCTCTGCAAGATCAGAGTAGCCGCGACCTGGTCGACCACCTTGCGCCGCTCCCGCCCGTCCAGCCCCTGTTCGATCAACGCCCGCTCGGCGGCCGCGGTCGTCAGACGCTCGTCCCACAGCACCACGGGCAACCCCAGGCGAGCCTCCAGCGCCTGAGCCAGGCGGCGCGCGCGCCGGGCCGCTTCGCCCTCGCGACCATCGAGGCGCAGTGGCAGTCCGACCACCAGTTCCTCGGCATCGGCCGCCAGAGCGGCGGCGCAGACGCGCTCCAGAGCCTCCTTGCGTGTGGCGTGTTCGATCGTGGCATGCGGACACGCGACCGCCATCCCCGACTCCGAGAGGGCGAGCCCTGTACGACGGGATCCGGCATCGATACCCATGCGACGCATATGGGCAACCTACACGGCCACACGCCCATTTTCGAGCGGCCGATCATGCCGCGCGTGGATGGCGGGTGTCGACGCTGCGAAATCCCGGGTCGCGGCGCAGCCACCACGATCTGATACCCTGGCGCACGTGTGGATCGTCGCGGGTGATATCGGTGGCACCAAAACAGAACTGGCCGCGCTCGAACGGACGCCGGCCGGAGCGTTCCGACAGCGCGCTGTCGTTCGCTACGCGAGCTCTGAATTCGCATCCCTCGATGCGATTGCCGGCGCGTTCATGGCAACCGTGGCCCAGCGCTGCGGGGACCTGAGCAGCGCGGAACTGGCGGGAGCGGCGTTCGGCGTGGCCGGGCCAGTGATCGGACGCACCAGTCGGATTACCAACCTGCCGTGGCACATCGACGCCGACGCGCTGCAAACGCTGCTCGCAGCCCCTTGCGAGCTACTCAACGACTTTGCAGCCGTCGCCCTGGGCGTCGGTCTGCTGTCGTCGGCGGAACAGTGCGTCCTGCAGGCCCGCGAAGTCGATCCGACCGGGCCCGTCGCCGTCCTCGGTGCCGGCACGGGGCTGGGCGAGGCTGTGCTGGTGCCCGCAACGGGGGGCCCTCGCGTATTGGCCTCCGAAGGTGGACACACCGACTTTGCCCCGCGCAATCCGACCGAGGCGCGCCTACTTGCGTTCCTGTGGCAGCGCCATGAGCGCGTGTCAGTCGAGCGTGTCGTCTCCGGTCTCGGGTTGCCAGCGATCTTTGACTTCGTATGCGAGGATGGCCTGGCTACACCCCGCACGGACACACTTGCAGCGATGGAGGATCGCGACCGCTCCGCCGTGATCGGCGAGCGGGGCCAGGATGGCTCGGACCCTGCGTGCGCACGGGCGCTGCAGATGTTCGTGGAACTATATGGGGCGGAAGCTGGCAACCTCGCACTCAAGGTGATCCCCACAGGCGGCCTGTACGTGGCAGGGGGAATCGCTCCGCGCGTGCTGCCCCTGCTGCAGGACGGCCGCTTCATGGGCGCCCTGCTGGACAAGGGGCGCATGCACGACTTGCTTTCCTCGGTGCGGGTTGCCGTCGTGCTCGAGCCGCGAGTAGGCCTTTTCGGCGCTGCTCGCATGGCGGCCCTGTGCGGCGGTGTAGACAACTTCACACGTGCCCATTCCGCTTGAACCTCGCCCGCCACAAATTGCCTGCGCTGCGTGAAGCGGGCTACGCTTGGAGCGGAGCGACAGTTCGCCGACGAGCCCGGGTGCGCCCACGAAGCACAGGTGCCGCCGGCCGGGACGGCCATGGCCGAAGACAAGCAAGTCCAGAAACTCCGTAGGAAGCTCGAAAAGGCGCTAAGCAAGGGGCGGACCGACCGAGCGATAGAACTGCTCGACGATCTGGTGGAGTTGGATCCTGCGACACCGCGCTGGCACCACAAGCGCGGCGATCTCCTGCGCAAGGAGGGTAAGGGCCCGGAAGCCATCGCCAGTTACGCCCAGGCGGTGGGTCTGTACGCGGACCAGGGGTTCATCGCGCGGGCCGTAGCGATGGCAAAAACCATCCTGGACCTCGACCCGAAGCGCATCGACATCCTGGAGCGGGTCGACCCGGAGGCCGCCCAGGCCCTGCTGCGCCTGCGCACGCCTGCAAGGCCATCGCCGCCTGCCCCCAGACCGGCGACCCACCCGGCCGTCATCCCGGAGGGGCCAGCGCCCGAGGCCAGCCATCCGATGGTGATTCCGGACGCGCCCCCCGCGCCGTCCCCGAAGCTGG
>JAPPOR010000218.1 GCA_028817905.1 Myxococcales bacterium | reverse complement strand
AGGCCCCTTCAAGGGGCCTTCATCAAACCGCCCCCTCTGGGGGCGGTACCTGATTGCGAACGAACCGACCGCGTTGCCAGCGCCTGGCACCCAGATGGCGCTGGACGTCACGGTCCGCAGCCTGGCGGTCGGTCACGCGTTTCCGGGCGGTCTCAAGGATATGCAGGATACCTGGTTGGAGGTGGTCATTCGCGATGGCGCCGGACGGGTCGTGGCACGGTCCGGGACCTCGGCGGCGCGCGGCAACGACCCGAACGCGTACTACTTGCGCGCCGCTGTTGTGGACGAAACGGGTCGCATCGAGACCCGACACCAGGTCTCTCACTTCGGCACTGTGGTTTACGATCACACGGTGCCGGCGGCCGGCGCCCGGACGGTTCGCTATCGTTTTGTGCTGCCCAACGCGACCTCTGCGCCGTTGGTGGCGACGATTCGTTTGAAACATCGAAAACATCGCGAGGAACTTCGTGCAGCCGCTTGCGCTGCCAGTCGATCGGGGCGGGGCCGGGCCATGGCCGCCGCCGGGGCGGCCCGAGGACAGATCGTCATCGATGGGTGCGAGCGGGAACCGGTTACATTGGTCGCCACTCACCAGGTGCGCTTCTTCCAATCCGTGGAGCGCACCTCCGAAGCACAGCCCCTGTGGTCGCAGCTGTACGACCACGCTCTTGGGCTGTCATCAACCGTACAGGAGCGCCTGGATGAGCCTCGTCAGGTAGCCGAGCTCGCGCTCGCTCACATGCCGCCGGAGCAGACGGCCCGGGATCGGGCCAATGTGTTGTGCCTGCTCGGCATGGTCGCCGCCCGCCAGGGGCGGGTCGAGGCCGCGGAGGACCTTGCTGACCGCGCGCACCGGCTGGTGGGCGCACAACCGGCGGTGTTGCGCGTGCGCGCGGATGCCAATTTGCAGGTGTGGCGCTTCGAAGTTGCCGAGCGGGCCCTGCGCGCTCTTGTTGCGCTCTCGCCGCGGGATACTGCCGCGCATCGGGATCTGGCCCGGGCTCGCCTGTCTATCGGCGACCCTCTCGGGGCACAGTATGCGGCACGCCGCGGACTCGCACTACAGCCGCGGGATGAGGGCCTGTTGCGCGTGCAAGCGATTGCGCTGGCGGCGCTAGGGCATCCGGACGCCGAGGCGGCGCGCAGGGCCTACTTGCGCTACCGAGTTGCGGACGAGGACACGGCCCGCAAACTCGCATGCGACCGTAGATCGTCCACCTGCAGCCGCGACCGCATGCCGGTGGTCACGATCGCGGCGGGACCCTAGAATCCTTGGCAAGCGATCCCGTCTGCAGATCAATCAAGCTTGGCAACTCACCTTGCTTGTTTGGGGTTATATCAAGGATTCTAAGTCGTACCTCCGGTGCTCCGGACAGCGATGGGCTAGCCCTAGCTACGAGTCTTCCACGGGCACCAGGTCGACCATCAGGTCGTTGCCGATGGCCTCCATTTCGTCTCGCAGGGCGCGGATGGTGTCGGTGGTCGTCGTCTGGTCCTCCGGGAGGCGCAGCAGCGCTTCAGCGCGGAACAGGGTCTCACCCGTCATCGCAGCGCTCTCGCAGCGCGTGGAGAGCTCTTCCACGTTGAGGTTGCGCGAGGCGATGACCGTCGAGATATCCCGAACGATCCCCTCCCTGTCATGGGCTGCCAGCTCGAGCCTCACGCGGCGGCCGGCGTCCGCCTTGGTCGGCGTTGCTTCCGCGTGGCTGTGGACCGCGAGTCCTTGGGCACCCAGTCCCCGCAGGTCTTGCTCCAGCGCTTGCAGTGAGTTGGAGGGGACGGTCACTCGAAGGAGCCCGGCGAACTGGCCGCCGAGGTGAGCCATGCGGCTTTCCTCCCAGTTTCCCCTATGCTGCGCAACACATTCGGACAGCGCCTCGACCAGCCCAGGTTTATCTGGACCGATCAGCGTGAGCACGACGACTTTGCTTTGCATTTCGCTCCTCGCTTCCAGCTGAGCTATCGGACGCGTGTCTTGGCCCCGGCCATGCGCAGGACATGCTTGAAGTGGGCAGTCTCGACCGGCTGCACGGACAGGCGCATGCCGCGCTTGATAACCATCATCCCATCCAAATCCGCTTCGTGACGCAGGTCGTCGAGTGGCAGGAAGTGCGGAAACCTCTCGACGAACTCGACGTCTACCATCTCCCAGCGCGGCTTTTCCCGCGAGGCGGTCTTGTCGAAGTACTTGCTCTGCGGATCGAACTGTGTGTGATCGGGATAGGCCGTTCGGCAGACGCGACAAAGCCCAGCGACTCCCGGTGGCTTCGCATTGGAGTGGTAGAACAGTACCAGGTCTCCGACCTTCATCTCGCGCATGAAGTTTCGGGCGCGAAAGTTTCGGACGCCGTCCCAGCATTCAGACTCGGCGGTGGCGAGGTCATCGATCGAAAACACATCGGGTTCGCTCTTCATCAACCAGTATTTGCGTGCAGCTGGCATCGGCGGGACTATAGCCGCATGCGACGTGAAAGGCGGGCCCTGCTCGTGACTTTGTGGCTTGCCTGCTGCACTCCTGATACGGGAGCCAGCGTGGGGTCCAGCGAGCTCCCTTCTGGATCGCCAGCTGACGCTCCGGCCCAGTCCGACGCCGAGTCGTTTGAGGGGGAGCAGGGCCGCGGAGACCATCCTTCTATGCACCCGTGCGGTCCGAGTCGCCCCCGCGCCTGCTACGAAGCTGCCCTCCGGCTGTCCGGTCCCGACCGGGGCCAACGCGCGCTGCCCCTGTTCGAACGAGCGTGCGACCTTGGTGAGATGGATGCCTGTTACGCGCTTGCTCGGCTACTGGAGGACGGCAAAGGGGTCGAGCATCGCCCGGACCAGGCGCGCGAGCTGCTACAGCGCGCTTGCCGCGCCCAGCAGCAGGCGGCATGTGACGCCCTCGGACATTAGTTGGCTTGATAACGATATTTCTCGGCAACTGTGCAGGATTAATCCGTCTTTGCAGCAATTCGACGGGACTTCCCGTTGGCACGATCAGTGTAAACATTGTGCTGTCAAGCGTATTAGTTCACCCTAGGGCCGCCGCGCCCCAGATAGATATTGGGAACCTGGCGACCCGAGAACCTTGCGGCGAGGGAAGAGGGGCGCCTACGGCTCTGAATTGACACGCGGATCTGGCTCACGTGCACAAGCTGTGCAATGGGTCACACACACATGTGTGGAAGCTGTTCTAGCGTAACAACCGATCACTCGTTATGACGCTGAAATCTCGCGCATATTGCCTGGCACGTTGCGTGCATCCCGACCCATCGCGCGCAGGCTCCGTGGTCAGGAGCTTCGCAGGAAGGTTGCACCGGGATGACATCTGAACGCGGCATCATTCGGCCCCACGCGCAGCAGGTGGATTTCACAGCGAGGTTCGCCGATGCGGGTATGATCGCCCTCACGCTGTGGGGAGCGGCGGCGTTGTATCCCGAACCCTGGGATCACCGGCACAGCACCGGTGCCGCGCTCGGCGTCGTTGTTTTCTATCTCGTCGCGCAAGCCAATGGCTTGTACCGACCATGGCGCTCCGAACCGATGAAGCGCGAGATCGGCAAGCTGTGGGCGACCTGGGCCTTCTCGGTGCCGATGTTGCTGCTGCTGGCATTCCTCACCAAGACTTCGCACGAGTACTCGCGTCAGGTGATGCTCAGCTGGTTTGGGGCGGTCCCGTTTGCGCTGACGACCCTGCGCATTTTCGGCCGGGCCATGCTGCACGAAGCGCGCGTGCGTGGTCACAACACGCGCAACGCTGCCATCGTCGGCGCCTCCATGCTGGGTGAGGAGCTAGCCCGCGTCATGGCATCGTCCCCTTGGATGGGGATGAAGCTGATGGGCTTCTACGATGACCGCCACCGCTCGCGCCTGCGCCCCATCCCGGAAGATGTTGGTGAGGTCGTCGGGGACTTGGACGCCCTGGTGGAGCGAGCGCGCAACGGTTCGATCGACGTCGTATATATCGCACTGCCGCTGCGCGCCGAGCCGCGTATCAACTCCATCATTCGTCGCTTGGCCGACACAACGGCGTCAGTGTATCTAGCGTATGACTTCGGGGGCTTTGACGTACTGCGGGCCCAGTGGGGCGCGGTCGGCGAAGTTCCGGTTATGAGTGTGGTCGAAAACCCGTTTCACGGAGTGGACGGGGTCCTCAAGCGGCTGGAGGATTTGGTTTTGGGCAGCCTGATCGTCGCGGTTCTGGCGTTGCCCATGCTGGCGATCGCAATCGGCGTGCGGCTGAGCTCGTCGGGGCCCGTCCTTTTCAGGCAGTATCGCTATGGCCTGAATGGTGAGAAGATTCGCGTGTTGAAGTTCCGGACGATGACTGTCATGGAGGACGGAGAAGACGTCAGGCAGGCGACCAAGAACGATGCGCGGATCACTCGCTTTGGGGGGTTTTTGCGTCGCACATCGCTGGACGAGATACCGCAGTTCCTACAGGTGCTGACAGGGGAGATGTCGATCGTCGGCCCGCGGCCGCACGCCGTAGTTCACAACGAGCGGTACCGCGAACTGATCCAAGGCTACATGCTGCGCCACAAGGTCAAGCCGGGCATCACGGGCTGGGCGCAGGTCAATGGTTGGCGCGGTGAAACCGACACCCTCGAAAAGATGGAGAAGCGTGTCGAGTACGATCTCCACTACATTCGCAACTGGGGTTTGTGGTGGGATATCAAGATTATTATTATGACCGTGTTTGGGGCGATGCGGGGCGAGAACGCATACTGAGGACCTTGTGCATTTCGTTCGACGCATGGATCAGACTGCAAGCTGGTGGCGCCCGATGCGAGCGTCACGGAGAGTGCCGTCCTGGGTTTGGAGTGAGGGGCTTTGGACGACCTTGAGCTAGAAGGGCAAACGTCATCGCGTCCTGGGACGCCGGTGGACTTGGGACGCTTGCTCAGCGATCTCGGGCAGCGATGGCGCCTGATTCCCGTGGTTGCTGCGATTGCGCTCGTGGCGGGTGTGGCGTACGCCCACCGCACCGTGCAGATGTTGTACAAGACGCGGACCGCACTGCTGTACGAGGGGAAAGGTGGGCGCGAGGAGCTGATCACGCTGGTCGACAGCATCACGCTTCGGGCGAACATCAAGGAGGTCAAGCGGCGTCTCAAGTCGAAGAGCTCGCTCAAGGATCTGCTCAAGCGCATCAATGTGCAGTTCGACACCGATAGCCACCTGGTCGTCGTTAGCACGGAAGCCAACACGGGGAAGAAGGCCGCCAAGCTGGCCAACACTACCGTGGAGGTCTTCCTCGACTACCAGAGGCGCGTGTTCCGGGATCAAATGGAGGAGCGGCAGGGCGCTATCGAAACCGATCTCGCGGCGGCGAAAGTGCGGGTACGCAACAGACGCGAAGCCTACGATACGTTCCGTCGGGAAGTCGGGGTCGGTGACTTCAAGACGGCGCACAAGGTCGCTCTCGAGCAGGCGGTCACCATGCGGCAGAAGGCGGAACTCGCGGCCGCGGCGGCCCAGACGGAGGCTGCCAGGGCCGAAAAGATGAGCGAGGCGGCAAAGACGCAATCGCGTACCATCACCGCCGGCGGGACCGTCGTGAACCCGGATCAGGACGCTCTGGCAGCTGCGCGTACCCAGCTCAACCAGGACAAGGCGCGGCTTTCGCCCGACCACCCACGAATTCTAGCGCTCCAAGCAAAGATCGCGACGCTCCAAGAGCGCGTAAAGTCGCGCGCGAACGTGCTGCAGTCAACTGTGAGCGTGGCGCCCAACGCGGCCTACCTTGAGCTACAGCGTGGTGCGACGACTGCTGGCATTCGGCGCAAGCTTGAGCTGCACAACGAGCAAACCTTCAAGCGGTTTGCTGACGAGGCGGACCAGCGGTTGCAGGAGCTGTCGCGGGCGGAAGGCCAGGCGAAGCACTACCTGTCGCAAATCGAGCTGGCTGAGGACCGCGTCAAGCAGCTGGAGGCGGACCGCATGCAGGTCTTGGACAAGCTGCGCTCGCCTCCCACGAGCTTCCGCATCGTCACGCCGGCAGGTGTCCCCGACGCGCCCGACAAGCTGACGAAGCAAAAGACGGCGCTGCGGTTTCCCCTGATCGCCGTGGCGCTCACCCTGATTGGGCTGCTTGGCTATTCGTTGCGGGGCCTGCGGGTGCATACCGCTCGCGAAGCGGGGTACTGGGCCAACACACCTGTGGTGGCTTCGTCCACGTGGCCGCGGGATCAGGAGACCCTGGGAGCGCTGGTAGACGAGCTCAGCGATGTGGCGCCGCAGACCCATGGGACGACCTTGGTGGTGGCCGCGCGCCCCAACGAGGTGCCGCTCGCGCGCGAGGTCGCGTACTGGCTAGGCACCCTCACCAAGTGGCCGAACAAGGCGCTGACTGGCGAAGAGGAACTGCCCGAACCCGATGTTCAGCCTTCTGTCGTAGTCGGCTCCGGTGACGGCGAGTCCAGCACTGCGCTGGTGCGTACCGACCAGTTGGCGCCCGTGGGTGCTGAACCGGTGATGGTCGCACAGGCGTGGGATGGGCCAACACATGGGCCGGCACTTCGACGTGCGGCCCGCTTGGCGGACAGGGTGCTGGTGGTCGTGGCATCGGGGGCGATGTCGGTGACGGACCTGTCCCAGCTGCGGACCCGCCTGGGTCGCGAGGATGGCATTGGGCTGTTGCTGGTTGGGTTGGACCCGGCGTTGGAGCGCCTGCCGGACCGGGTGGGAGAGGTGGACGCGTTTTGGCAACGGGGCGCGGACGCAGTCGCCGCCTAGCCCGGATCATTCACGACTTCGCCCCCGCCTCGCTTGTCCTTCGACTCCACAGGGCTTTCGCCGCCCTAGAAAATACGGGGAGTATTCCCGTCGGTCGTCGAAAGCCCTGTGAAGCCGAAACCCTGCGCGATCCGACGCCGAAGTCGTGAATGATCCGGGCTAGCGAGGCGATGAAGCGGTTGTGACGAGGTCAATCCGTCCTGTCCAAATCACCTACGCAGGAGTGCCTTCCGTGACGAGGCGCGCGCATTCGTGGCATGATGCGCGCCATCAGCCATGCGCTCATTGATCATGTGGAAACATGCCGCGTTCCTCCTTGCCCTGTGTGTGCTGGTCGGCTGTGCCTCGTTCCCGCGCACGCCCGCCCATCCCACGGACGATGACCGCTTCCAGCCGCGACCGCCCATCTCGCGGCCTGGTGTTCCCGACGACCGCCCCCCTCCGCGGGTGATCCTACCTGGCGACCAGATCATGATCGAAGTCGCCTCGACCAAGACCAGCAAGGTGAGTGAGATAGTGGATGCGGCCGGCAACGTTCACGTCGCTTTGGTGGGGGACGTGAAAGTGGGTGGGTTGTCCCTCACCGACGCCGAGGCCAAGCTGAGGAAGGCTCTGCAGCGATACGACAAGTTCGTCCAGGTCAATCTCACGGTCTCCCAGGAATCGGGCCATACGGTTTCCATCCTTGGGGCGGTGGTGAAACCGGGGGTCGTCAAGTTGCCCCCTGGCGCTCGCGTCAGCGACGTACTCATGCTCGCGGGTGGTGGGCTGCGTTCTGTTATCAATGGCGAGCTAGTGAGCGGAGCCGATATGGGCGAGGCGAAGCTGATACGCGATGGGCACGCCATGCCGATCGACTTCCGGCGTGCCATGCAAGGCGACCCTCTACACAACATCTACGTGCGCGCTCAAGATCAGATCTTCGTGCCCCCTGAACGGGGGCGCCGCGTGATTGTGCTGGGGGCAGGGGGGCCGGCGGTCTTTCAATGGGCGCCTGGGATGCGCCTTACGGAAGCGCTGGCGCGTGGGGGAGGGGTGCCGCCTGCGGGTGACAAGCACGACATTCGGGTGCTCCGCGGACCGATGGAGGCACCGCGTGTGTACCAGACGAGCATCCGCGACATCGTCGATGGCGAGAGCCATGATCCGGAGATTTATCCGGGCGACATCGTGTGGGTGGATGATCACTGGATCGAGGACTTCGGCGAGGTCATGGCGGTTCTTGGGCCCGTGTTGGGCACCGGATTGAGCCTTACCGCCTTGATACTCGTCCTCAATAGCAACAACGCCGACGGCATTGGCGCCGGCTTCTAGCAAGATCGTAAGGGAGGGCCGTACCGCGCCCTTGTGCCCGTGTCATGGCCGTCGCGGGGGGGCATGTCCTCCGGGGATTGCTGGATACTCGAACCGTTCCTGAGCGGATCGCTACCGGAAGTCTCACGCCAGGTTTGCGGCGCCTCCCGGATCGTTCACCAAGCTGCCCGCCCTCGCACAGGCGCTCGACTCTTCCGCTTCATTCAGGGATGCGGTCGGGTATTCGCTCCTTCACCAAAACCGTTGCGAAGCCGATCACTTGTACGATCATCACGCGCTTTGGTGAACGAGCCGAGCTAGCTCGGATTATTCATGAACTCTGCGTCGGATCGCGCAGGGATTCGGCTTCACACGGC
>JAPPOR010000640.1 GCA_028817905.1 Myxococcales bacterium | reverse complement strand
GCGGGCTAGACACTCGCTTCCATGGGGCCCAGATCTTCGCCGGACTGAACGTAGAAGGCGCGGCCGTAGCTGTCCAATAGCTCGAGCGCCTTGTCCATGTCCTCCCTGCTGTGCCCACGTGTCACATTGCAGCGCAGGCGCTCCTCGCCTTCCTTCACCCCGGGGTAGGTGATCGGAACCATCATCACACCGCACTCCAGCAACGCCACATGCATGAACAGCGCCTTGCGCTGATCTCGACACATCACGGGCATGATGTGCGTATCACTCCTTCCGAGATCGAACCCCAGTTCGATGAGGCACCTGCGCATATAGCTGGCCTTGTCGTGCAGCTCCTGCACGAGCGCTTCGCCTTCCTCCTCGAGCATGTCCAGGATCACGGAAGCCGCCGCGACCACGGGCACTGGCAAGGTGGCACTAAAGGTAAACGCCCGCGCGCTGTGTTTTACGAAGTCCACCACCTCGTCGGCGCCCAGCAAGATCCCGCCTATACCTCCGAACGTCTTCGAGAATGTACTGACCACGAGCGGCACTCGTCCGCCCATACCGGTCTCCTCGACAATCCCGGTGCCCCGCCTGCCAAGGGTGCCGGTACCGTGAGCGTCGTCACATAGCAGCACGGCGTTGTACTTCTCGCAGACTTCGACGAACTCGGGCAGCGGCGCGCGGTCCCCATCCAACGAGTAGATGCCTTCGATCAGCACCAGCGCGTTCTTGCGCTCATTGGTCCTTAAGCAACGCTCGAGCGAACGCGCCGAGTTGTGGTTGAAGTAGCGGATCCCTGCCCCGCGCATCGGCGTACCTGCGGCCAAGAAGGTGCCATCAAGAATGCAGGCGTGCGATAGATTGTCCAGCACGAGTGTCGTATCCCGATCGGACAGCGCCTGGATGCTGCCGACCATCGCTTGATACCCGGTTGTGAAAAGGAGGCACTTCTCGTAGCCGTACCAGTTCGCGAGACGCTCCTCTAGCTCGACGTGTGCCGTGGTCGTCGCCTGCACGCGTGATGAGCTCATGCCGCAAGAGAACCTGTCCACCGCCCGCTTCGAGGCCTCCTTGACCTTTGGATGGGTCGTGAGCCCCAGGTAGTCGTTGGAGCTGAAATTCACGATCGGCTTGCCTTCGATGGTCGTGTAGATCCCGCCAGATTCGAACGGTCGGAAGTGCGGATACATCTGCATCGCCTTGACCTGGCGAATCAGCTCGAGCCCAGCATGGGCTTTATCGTCGATCCAGCTCATGGAACCTCCTGGGGAAAGCGAGGCGCGGGCGTCTCCAGCGTCGCTGTCCACGTTGCGGAACCGACCCGACATAACCCATCGTGATCGCACGGGCAAGAGTACGGACGCGCGGTAAAAAAACCGGCCAGCCGGCCCGAAGGTGTTTGCCCATCTGGCCGGCCGGCCGGCCTTAGGAGAGATGGGTAGGGAATGGGAATCGTCGGAGCGGACACGCACTGGCGGCGGCACGTCTTTTTGGCTATGGAGGGGCACATGTCCATCGAGATTCGTCAGCACACACCCGGCAAGGACCTCAGCGACTTTCTTCGCGTGCCCTACGAGATTCTGGGCGACGATCCGAACTGGGTGCCGGCCCTCGACCTCATGATGCGAGACATGCTGACCCCCGCCAAGAACCCGTTCTTCCAACACGCCGATGTCGCCCTGTTCACCGCTCGACGAGACGGCAAGCTTGCCGGACGCATTTCGGCCCAGGTGGACCGGGAACACCTCAAGCGCTACCAGGACGCAACCGGCTACTTCGGCTTTTTCGATACGATTGACGACGACCGGGTTGGACAAGCCCTGGTCGCCGCCGCGAAGAACTGGCTGGCCAACAAGGGCATCAAGCGCATGCGCGGCCCTCTGTCGCTCAGCATCAACGAGGAGGTGGGCACGCTGGTGGACGGCTTCGATTCGCCCAACGTGCTGTTCATGGGGCACCACCTCCCCTATCAAGACCGCGTTGCGAGCGCTGCGGGGCTCGAAAAGGCCAAGGACCTATTCGCGTTTCGATGGGAGATGGGTTCGTTGCCCAAGCGTGCCCAGCGGGCCCATGACCAGATCATGAGCTATCCGGAAGTACGCATCCGCGAGGCCGAATTCGGCAAGGAGATCCGGGAACTGATCGCCATCCAGGACGACGCCTGGCGACACAACTGGGGCCATGTCTCGATGACAGAGGCAGAGGCCGCCCAGTTCGCAAGTGACCTTGCGCTACTGCTCGACAAACGCATCGCGCTGGTGGCGGAGATCAACGGAGAGTTGGCAGCCATTTGCCTGGCAGTCCCCAACTTGAACGAGGTCATCCGCGACTTCCGGGGTAAGCTGCTACCGCTGGGTCTGCCGAAACTCATCTGGAGGCTCAAGATCAAGCGCCCCAAAAGCGGTCGCCTGGTGCTGCTGGGCATCAAGGAGGAGTATCGCAAGCAGAAGCGCTACGGCTTTCTCGCCATGGCACTGGTGGCCGAAATCGCCGAGCGAGGTCGCAAGGCGGGCTATGAGTGGGGCGAGCTCAGCTGGACACTCGAAGACAATACGCCTGTGAACCTGCTGATCAAAGCCTGTGGCGGCAAGCACTACAAGACCTATCGGGTCTACGAGGCGGACGTCACGAACGGCGTAGGCCCACTACAGTAAGGGCCGGAGATTGAGTCCCGCCGCGTAAGCGTAGGAAACGAAACGGTCGAATCCGTACACCACGACCCCGATCGGGGCTGTTGCCTCGAGGGTGTGGACGCCGTCGTTCTGATCACCCAACTGCGTCATGCCTCGAGGAGCGCTCGGCACGATCGGAAAGGACAGCTGGCAGCGGTAGATCACGTGACCCACGCGAGCCTCCACGTCGGTGTCCTCATTCGCCGCGACCTCCTCGCCGCCCTCGTGCGGGAAGCCTTCGACCTCCGCGGTCTCACAGCCCCAATCGCCTGGCACCGACCGGCCATCCAGGCGAATACTCGTCGTCTCACTCGCGGTGATGGTTACGAAGTCAAAGGCGTACTTGTCGGGTGTGAGAAAGATGTAGTCGCGCCGGTACTGCTCGATCGGAGGAACCGCGACGATCGCCGGATCGCCGCCAGGATACTGGGATGGGATGCCGGTAACATCCTGGCTGGGCAGTGCCTGGAGTACGGCGATCGGCTTGTCCGACTCGATGATGAAGTCCTGGTCCGCCTTGAGAATGACGTCCTGCAAGCGGCGCAGTTCAAAATCATCGTCCGGTTCCGGAAGGGTCGTTTTCACGTGCGTGACACCCGAACGTGTGGCGACGATGCGGACCCGCTCGGTCTCCTCCGTGATTGCGATCCCCAGCGGGTCACCCGGCCGTTCGGCTGCATTCAGGGCCTTCGTGCGGGACGGCATCTTGGCGATGACAAAGCTGCTTCCCAAGGAACGGTCGGGAAACAGCTGCTCTTCTAGGTGATCAGCGCAGCATTGGCGGGTACTGAAATCACCAAACAACGGTACATCGGACGCTTCGCTGCCCACAAAGACGGAGACGGGCTTGCTTGCCTCGACAAACGTCCCGGTGAAATCCCCTTTGGTGGCCTCCGTTTCGAGATTGATCACATCGAAGGGACCGATGTCGAGCTGGATCACCTGGTCGGGCCCGGACGACGGAATGGGACCGCCTCCCACGACCTTGACCACATCACGGCCTAGCTCAATGCGTACCCGCGTGTTGTCCTGAGTCCCGATAACGGTCAAGAACGATCGCAGGTCCTCACCGCTCGTGGTCGGATCGAAATCCAGATCCGGGTTATCGGAGTCGCCGATCGTTTGTGGCCAGGTGACGACCGTGTACTCGTCGCCTATCGCAGAGATGGGAAGCAGCAGCGAGGCGTCGTTTGAAAACACGTTGACGTTCTCGAGTGGATTGAACTGGTAGGCCGTGACGGGATGGCTCGAGCCGATGCGATAGGCATTCGACGTCACCGCCGTGTGCGTGCCATCGTCAAGCCCGGTTTCGGAGGAACCATCCACTTCGCGCCGGGGAAGCTCGAAGACCTCGAGATAGCCAGGCGGAATCTTCCGGCGCTCGATTTCGACGATCACGGGTTTGCGCCCGTAGGGCGCCTGATTGATTTCGACCCAGACCGTAATGGGAATGGGATGGGGATTGGCAACCGCCACGGCGTACTGCTGAGAGGATGCATCGTGCAGCGCGTCGATTGCAGCGTTGTCCAGATCGGCTGCATAGAACTCGCAACCCACATAACTCTGAGCGGCGGCCGCCACGTCACACAGCCTCTCACACTTGCCCGCACTGCAGATCTCGCCGCCTTCGAGATCGCATACTTCCATATCGATCCAGCGCTCGCCATCGTCGCTGCAAACCTGCGTCTGCTGCGGGTTGCAGTCGCTGTCCCCGTCCTCGCAAACCTTGCAGCGGGGCCGCTTGGGCGCGCAGGTGATGCAAACTCGCTCGGGATCACAGACCTGCTGCTTTGCGCGGCAATCCTCTTCGACCACCTCGAGAAACTCAAAGGTCGGCCGACAACTCAGGTGCACACCGTCCTCACAGGCAGTGCTATCGACATCCGTACAGGCAAAGACGGAGGGCCGCGAACCGGCGTCCCCGTCAGTCAACTCCAAAGGCGGCAGCTCGATGCGATCCCCCCCGAAATCGCAGGCCATCGCGAGGACGCACAGAAGGACAGCCAGCCCCGACATTGGGCCGCGGCGCGAACCGATCGCATTATGCGCTGGCTTCGCAGGGCCTTCAGATGTCGAGCAATCGCTCGCAAAGAAGGTGGCGGAGCTGCAAAGGGGCGAAGCGTTGAGACACCCGTGAGACGTTCGCGCTAGCTGAGAGCGCAACCGGGCCAGTAGGAGCGGAGCTCTCTTCACCACGTCACGGGGCCAGGTCCAGATCCAGTCCGGCAGGGCGTTCAATGGGCTGCGGCGCGGTATCGTACTGAATGATGGAGGAGTTGACGGCATCATGGGTCCAAGCGCTGCCTCGGAGGTCTCCGTAGTCGAAGCGGTTGAAGTCGAAGCCATCGATCTTAACCGCACGCACTGTCCATACCATGACCCCCGGCTGCAGTTTGGTCGCGGTCTCCACCGCCGAAAGGTCGGGCAGGAACACCTCGCGAACATTGCCGGGAACGAAGAAGCGCCACAAGACCGGCTGCCCCTCCGCAGCTTCCAGCGTGACCACGTGAAGGTCGGGCTCCGCCCCGTCCGAACCCCAGGATAGAATCCGGTCATCCGGCATGCGGGCGCCGTCTGCGGGACTCTTGGCCTTGGGAATTCCGAGGAAGCCCCCGACCGAGACAACGTCGTCCACCTGCTGCACGCCACGCTCGATGACTTCGGTGTAGGGATAGCTATCGTAGTCACCGGTGTACCAACCGCCGACCAGAACGTAGCGCGCATCCGCCAGACTGCCGATGAACGCCGGCTGGGAGAAGAAATCGAACGTAGTCCCGGCGGTAAAGCTCTCCACCAGGTCGAATAGGCGCCCATTCACTCGTCGCGCAAGCACGCCTTCGCCGCCGAGATCGATGTGCGCCTGGGCGCGATAGATGAGCGGTCCGGTCGGCGTACCCTCGGGAACCTCCGACAACGACATCCGGAAGCGCCGGTCGAGCGGGATGTGCATCAACACCTCCACGTCGGTCGTTTCCTCCCCCGGCGACGTCACCACGTCGCGGGTCACCCCCATGATGTAGGGTGTAAAGTCGCCCGTCGTCGTGCGCTCCAGCCCGGCAAGCGCGTACACGGCCAGACCACCAGGACGCGCGAAGATGGTAAACTCGTATCCGCGCTCGCCAACGGGCGACACCCCCTCGACGATGCGTGCATTGGCCCCGGCGCTGGCGGGGTTGACCTCCTGGTCGAAGAGCCCCCCCTTTGTAGTGTACACATAGGTGACCCGGACCTCGTCAGCCCGCGGTTCGGGCACCTTGTCCCAGGCGTTGACCCCGAACTCGAGCGCGCCTGGAAACACCAACTCACCGGAAATCAATGATCCCGCCACCCCGCGGCTACCCCTGCCGGTCGGCTCGCCCTGCTCTGCGCAACGCAGCTCGTTGGAGAAGTCCAACAAGGCCGTCACAAAGCTCGCGTCCATGGCGACGAAGCTGGTGGACACGAAGCAATCGAGGGAGACGTGTACGGTCACCGGTCCACGCAAGAAGTTGGTCGAGAGCGTAAGCCGACCGTTTTCATCCGTGACGCCGGTCAGCATTCCCCCGGGGTCGTCGCCGATCATCACAAACGCACCGGGCAGCGCAGTAGCGGTCCTGCGTTCGAGCACCCTCACGTTGACAACGCCATTGATTCGCTCGCCCGCCAGCCCTCCGTTAACAGAGGTCGCGGCGTCTACGTACTCGAAGGCGTCGGAAGCGACAATCGTATCCTCGCCATCGGGATATCGCAGTTCCACCGGGACGAACCCAACGCTCGCCGCCGGCGTCCGACAGGTTAGCTGGCTCGGGGTGATGACCTGCAGATCGGTACACGACTGGTCACCGAAACGCACGTCGATCTCATCCTCCAGGTCACGACCGGTGACGGTGATGTTCACGAGCGTGTTACCAGCCACGGAGCCCGTAGTTGGCTCCAGTGACAAGCCGTGGTAGCGATACGCATCCTCGGCAACCGCCTGAACATCGTCGATCTGAACGCGCACGTCGACGTCTCCCACCCTACCGGCGGGTACGACGATCGAAAGCGTGTTCTCATCCACAAAGATAGTGTCGGCCGGCTGGACCATCCGCCCGCCCACAAACACCTCGGCGCTATCGTTGAAGCCGCTGCCCACCACTCGCGCACGATTGCCACCCAGCACCGGACCGCTATCGGGGTCGACGCGTGTGACCGTTAGCAAGTCGGTATCGATGCCCGTGACAGGAAACCCGTCATCCGGATCCGTAAACACCTGGCGCTGCCTGAAGCCATCCTCCGGAACCTCGAACTCACGCTGCTCGAGGTTGGCGAACGCGTCCGCGTCCAGGTCCACCGTAAGGGTCGATTCAAACGCCTCGGCACATCCCCCGCCTGACGCGAGAAGCATCACGAGCCCGGCCACCGCCCACGGCGTTCCAGGTCGCAGAACACGCCCACCGGGGCGCGTTGCCTTCACCCTCTGCGGGGGCATCGGATCTGGGATTTCACGCATCTTCTTATCCGCATGGATCCTCGATGGCCCCGACGACCGGTGCACCAGAATCTATGTTATTTAGAAGCATACCCTGCGGTGAGGCAAGATGAAGCTAATCCGGCTCGTGCTCAGTGACCTACATCTGGGTTCAGGGGTCGAAAAGGGTCGCCTCAATCCGCACGAGGACTTCTTCCACGACGAGGGCTTCTCCGAGCTGCTGGCGCACTACGACGGCCTGGCCGGAGACGAAACCGAGCTGGAACTGATCCTCAATGGTGACATCTTCGACCTCCTCAAGATCAAGATCGATGGCATTTGGCCTACTGAAATTACTGAAGAAATAGCAGAGCGCAAGCTCAGGCAATGCCTTGATGGCCATCCGCGCTTCGTGCTGGCGATACGTCGCTTTCTCGGACGGGCCCGGCGCAGCCTCGTGTACCTACCTGGAAACCACGATCTGGACATGTGGTTTCCCGGACCGCAGGAATTGTTCAAGCGATACGTGGCTCCGGGAGACAGCGCCGCCCGCGTGAGGTTCATTACGGCCAGCGACACGTACTATCTGCCCGAGGGCATCCAGATTCGCCACGGGCATCAGCTCGAGCGCATCCATCGGGTGGACTACTCACGCCTCTTACGGAAGCGATCGGACGGCGCAGAGATTCTCGATCTGCCCTATGGGAGCTTGTGGATCCTGGAGGTGCTGAACCCCGCCAAGGAAGAGCGGCACAACGTGGACCGGATTCAGCCCCTACGGTTGTTCCTGCTTGGATCACTGCTTTTCGATCCCCGCTTCGGGGTCAAATTCATGCTGCGAGCAACCATTCACTTTCTTCGGCATCGCATCTTCGCGCTACGGGCCTGGAGCCAGCGCTTGCGGTCGCTGCCGCGCATCCTTCGCGAAGAGGTCATCGCCATTCGAGGTTTCGACGATGCAGCCACCCGATCGCTCCAGAAGCTTCGCGGTGTACACACCCTGATCGTGGGACATAGCCACGCGCCCAGATTCAGGCTGCTTGAGGGCAATCGGATCCTGCTCAATACGGGCACCTGGATGAAGATGATCAACCTGGATCTGCAGCATCTGGGACAGGACAGCGGCCTTACCTACGCCCTGATCGAATACTCCGACGACGGCGATCCGCGGCCAAAACTGATGCGCTGGTACGGTACTCGCAAAGCCTGCGAGAACATTCCGTACGCCCACTGACCTGGAGCTTGCCTTCGGGAAGCTAGCCCGGATCATTCATGACTACGACGCCGCCTCGCTTGTCCTTCGACTCCACA
>JAPPOR010000974.1 GCA_028817905.1 Myxococcales bacterium | reverse complement strand
GTTCTGGTTGGCAAAACTTGAGTTTGCCCGAAGACCGGACCTTCATTGCATCTGTCCCCAGTGTCGCCACTGCCCTCTCGAGCCGCGCGAGACAGGCATCCTGGTCGCCGGTCCTCGACCACGACAGCCAAGGCGGTGACAGCGCCAACCACGACGACTTCGCGGACCAGCAGCCCGTGCTTGCCTCCTGCTACCGCGCAGCCACCACCGGCAGACAGCTGCTCGGACAAGACCCGGGGCAGCCCGTGCTCAGTGGCCGCCATCTCCCTGACCAACCCCACAAGCGAACGATTCCGCTTCCACGACCCGGAGCCGACGTCCAAGTCCGTCCACAGCGCGCCGTTCTGCCTGCCGTTGGGCTGGCCCACGGCGCCGCATGTTCCGAAGAGCTGCAAAAGCGCCTGACAAGCCGCTGCCTACAACTGTTCGGCGGCTACGGCTTCATGGACGAGTACCCGATCTCGGCGGACTATGCCGACGCTGCCGTGCAGACTATCTATGGCGGCACGAGCGAAATCATGAAGCTCATCATCGCTCGACCGCTGGGCCTGGACGACAAGTGACCCGACACCCGCGCCACGGGCTGTGAAGACACATCACGCTGCGTGCTTGGACCCGCCTCAGAGCCTCATCTGACGTGCGCGACGACGGTCGGGCGTGGCGGTTCGCATGGCCGCGACGTGTTTGTCAGCTTATGCCCGACAGCTCGTGTCTGCAGCCGCTCGTGCTCAAAGAATGTTCCTTGTAAGCTCGGTGCTCGTGTCCCGCTCACAGCTCGCACCCCTGCCTAATACGACTTGATCACATCCGACGCGCGCCTCGCTTGTCCCCGATTTCCACAGCACCCGCGGCCTCTTCGAAAGGGATCCACCCTGCCTTCATCGGCCGCGGACCCTGTGAGAACCGGGTCCTTCGCGGTCCATCACGACGACGGTGACCAAGTCGTATTAGCCAATGCCGGGAAAAGGCTGGCATGCGGGAAGGCCAAGCCGCGTCCCGGCAAATTTGGTCGAATAGAGCGGCGTTGGCCAGCAACAGGTGGAAACAAAGGGGGGGACGATGCCCGGCCACATTGCAGCGGTCACATTTCCACTCATCCATCTGGTGATCCTGATGTCAGGTTGCCAACGTTCTGGCGGTGGCGTGCTCGGTCGCGAGGGGCAGACATCGAGGACAAGCGATGCGGGTTGCCACACTCGGGCTTGCCCATCGACGCGTCCGTATGTGCCGTTGGGCAGCGATGCAAGGATGCCCACCATTGTCGAGCCCGCCCCCGTGACCGATGCCGTTGGGCAGAGCCGCCCGGATGCGGGCGAAACTCGGGCAGCCAGAGGTTTGCGCGATGCTGAAATCTCCGAGCGCGGCGCAAGAGCCGCACACGAGGCTCCCCGACAACCCACCCAGGAACCGATGGATGCGGAGGTCCCTGCGACAGTCGCAGCCGACGGCGGCGTGCAAGATGCCGGAGGCGGCCAGGACGGGGCGATGGACGCGGTACCGGACGCGGGTTGCGGGGGCGGATGCGGTACACCGACGTGTCCGCCGCTTGACCGGGCCCCCTCAGAGGTCCTGTGGGCGCGTGTGTGGATGCCCCTCGCCACCCCGCCCGCGGGGGGCGGGACAAGCCTGCAGCTCGACATCGGACCCGCAGATCGGATCACCTACCTGAAGTACTGCGGGAGTCCTATAGATGCGCTCCGGTGCAATAGCACCCCTAGTAGCAAGGTGTTCAGTTTCGACTCGGATGGGCACGACGAGCGGAGCTTTTTCGCGATTTATCACAGGCATCACCCTCATGATACCGCCCAGTTCGCTGTGGATGGCGCGGGCCGGATCGTGACCGGCGGGACATTCTCCCCGGGCAATTGGTACCCATGGAATCAATTCGAGATCAAGTCGTTTGCGCGAGACTGGACGCGCTCCTGGCTGTACACATCCGTTGGGCACTTCTATCACCTCGACGTGGCGCCGGCCGGCGAGATCACTTTCCTGGCGGCTGAGGACAGGGACGTGCCCGACTACGGTGGCGGGCCCACCCCCGGCCTTACGCTCGTTCGTCTATCGGAGGGCGGAGAGTTCCTATGGCAACGCGTTCTCGGTGAGCCAACCGGACCGGTAGGGACGTTCCTCGGTGATGTGTGGCGCCTGATCCGGACAGCCCCCAACGGCGACGTGGTCCTCCTGAGGGGCCTGCCCGCCTGGGCCGAGAGGCTGGGATGCCCTCCGATCGCCGCGGGCATCGATGAAGTTGCGATCCGGATCCGTCCCGACGGAACGTGCCGCTGGGCCAAGCCCCTTGGCGCCAACCGGGCCGAGTACTTTCGTGGGATCTTCGACCCAAACGGGGATCTCCTGCTTGCCATCGTGACTGGGGAAGAGCTGCCCTTGGGGGATGGGCTCGTGCCTCAGGGCGACAGTGACCTGGTGCTGGCCCGGTTGTCCGAAGACGGAACCGTGCGCTGGAGCCAGCGCTACCCGGGCACGGGTCTGCGGGGAATGGGGTTCGCACTGGCAGCCAACGGACAACTGCTCGTGATGGGTGGGCTGCAGGGGCACCTAGACCTCGGCTCGCTGGTGCTGGTGGGCTCGCCAGAGAGGATTTTCATCGCACGCCTGGACCCGCAGGGATGCTTGCTTGGTCGTCACTTCATGACCGGACGCGGGACCCCCATGATGACTGCAAACCCGGATGGCGACGCGATTGTGCTGACACGTTCCGGACTCGATTATGGCAGGACGCCCGAGACGCCCTTGCGGTACAACCACGAAGGCCTCTGGGGCGATGACCTTCAGGACAGTTCGAAACACGTCCAGGTACTGACCAGGATCCACGTGGGAGCCAGCCCGGTGGAAGCGCAGCCGTAGCCGGGCCCGCCAACCAGATGTGCATGTCTCGCGGCGAGATGCGCCGATGGCACGCGCGATGGCACGTGACAAGGGAGATTTCGATCGCGCGCCCATGGGATCGGCTGCGCACAGGCGTGCGGCGTACCACTTCTGTGGTCCTTCGCCGCCTGCCTGTCACCGCTGCCTGGGCCAGCGCTGACACGGCGAGTTGCTCGCCACATGGCCGTTCGGGGTGCCGTCCCCCTGACCTGGCCCAACGTGAGTTTTAGGTAGCTCAGTTCGTACCTTGACCATGCGACAGAGCGGCAGGAGACGCAGGCGCATCCGGTTCTGTGAAGTGGTCCCGCCTTAGCGGACACCCAGGGAGGGGGTTACTCTCCCGCGTGGAGTCCGAAGGTGACGAAGAAGAAAAAGCGGAAGCGGTACACGGAGCAGTTCAAGGCTGAAGCCCTCCGGGCTGTAGAGACCCGGGGCGACCGCACGATCGCGGACGTGGCAGCCGGCCTGGGCGTCACGGAGCAACTGCTGCACTCTTGGGCCTGCCCTTCGACGAGCTCACGGCGGCCTTCCGATCGGTTTTCAGGCTCCGCTTCGAAAGCAACAAGGTCGGTGAGAAGGTCGACCGTGGCCCGGCTCTGTTCTGCGTTCTCGGCCGATTATGCAATGCCGGCGGTACCCGCCATCGTCTCAAGCCGCTGTCAAACGCTTCCGCGCGTGTGTCGCCAAGCCCTGAGCCAGTCGTTTGCCCCGTAGCCAGGCGCGGCCGTGAGCTTCGGCTGTGCTTGCAGATGCTCGGGCGCGCCGAGGGCGGTGGCGTGGGAGAGGTGTTGCTGGGTTAGCGCCGTGAGGAAGGCCTCGCCGGAGCTGTCCTCGGAGCTCAAATGGGCCGTCAACACTTACGCCAGATGCGGTTCGCGGTCTGCCGAGTCAAGGTGACGGTCCGCCGGCGGTCCGCCGGAACGGTGTGTACGTGCAAGCAGGCGACAGCAGCCTCACCTTCCATCCGCTACCCGAGCCCACCCTGGCCGACGTGCACGCGGTCGCCGAGCGGATCGCACAGCGCATCGAGCGCGTGCTGCACAAGGCTGGGCGCTTCCTCGACCACGACAGCCAAAGCGGGGACAGCACCGACCATGACGACTTCGCCGAGGAACAGCCCGTGCTCGCTTCCTGCTCACGTGTCAAGTTCGTGATCCAGCACGACAACGTCCGTGGTCCGGAATGCGCAGTGGAGTCGAAGGACAAGCGGAGGCGACGTCGAAGTGAATGATCCGGGTCAGGTCACAGGGGCGGACCGAAGCCCGGCGTAAAGGTGTGGATGTAGCGACCGGGCCGCACGACCCCGGCCTGGGTCAAGGTCTCGTCGGCCTGGCTTCGCAAGGCTGCGCCCTCGTCGCCATCGATCAATGTGCCCAGGCGGTATCGCGCGCTCGCGGCCACCAACCGGACGCCCTCGCGTTCCAGCGTCGCCACTGCCCCTTCGAGCCGCGCACGACAGGCATCCTGATCGCCGGCCCGAAAACCGAGCGCCGCGTCGAGTAGCTCGGCATACCCGGCTGCGTAGCCGCCGCCGCCGCGCCGCAACTGCTTGATGTGGCCCGCCACGCGCCGGACGGCGGCGGACGACCCCTGACCCAACTCGATCAGACCGAGCTCACAGCAGGACGCGAAGTAGTGGGAATATACGCGGTTGGCGTGGGCACTTGCGAGCAGCGAGCGGAAGAACTTGGCATAACCCTCAAGCAAACTGCGCAATCGCTCGGGACTCGGTCCGCGATAGAGCTCGATGCTTGTGCGGGTATCGCATGCGTTCAACGTGGCCTGGTCAAATCCGCGCGGGCTCCAGTTTCCCATGGCCTCCTCGACCGCCGCCTCTGCGCCCTCGGGGTCGTCGAAGGCCAGCCGGGGAACTGGCAGGTTGAGCCGCAGGTGGCACATCGCGTAGAGGTCAGCGCGCTCGCGAGCGTCCTCGATCCACTCCGCAAGCAGGCGCGCAGCCTGCTTGAGCTCGCCGGTGGCAACCATCGCGATGGCCCAGAAGCTGCGCGCAACCGTCAACTCCCAGGTGACCCCCTTGCAGCGCTCCCTGAGAGCGGCTTCCGCAGCGCTACAGCGCTGAGCGGCTCGGGCAAACTTGCCCATCATCACATCTGCAGCCCCCAGAGCAGCTTCCAGGTAGATCTCGTCCGCTGGCGAGTCTACCTGCGCCGCGAGCGCCGACCCAATCTTGGCCAGCTCCTCGATTCGGTCCGCGCTCTTCGGCCCGTCGGCGCCGACCATGACCACCTCATGGGCCAGCCCATGGAGGGTATGGCTGGGCTCGCGCGCGGCCAATGAGAGCCGAAGGTGGCGACAGCCAAAGGCCGCACCGCGCACGAAGTCCCACACGCTGTAGGAGTGTGCCGCGCTCTTGCAGGCCTCAAGCCGAACCCGCTCGTGTTCGCCGAGCGGCTCCTGGCGGGGCTTGATCACGAGACTCCGGGTCTTGAGCAGCGCGCGCTCCTTCGCGAAGGCGAGCAGGACCGCCGCGTCGCTGCGCGGACTGCGCAGGCCGACACGCTTGAGGACGTCGGTCAGCAGCTCGTCACCCTGGTTGAAATGGCCAGTGACGACAAGTTGCTCGGTGGCGCGTGTCTTCAACTCGATCGCTTCCGCTTGATCCTCGGCGGTCTCGGCGGCCTCCAGGAAGGCGCGCGCCGCCTCCGCCCCGCGCCCGGCCTGGGCGAGCGCCGTTGCCAACTTCCGGTTGAGGGTGCCGTATGAGTCGCCGTCGGGAACCGCCCCGGCCAATGCCATTCGATACCAATGGGCGGCACGCTCGAAGGCCAGCGCGGACGATGCTGCGTCGCCCGCTCGGATCGCGTACTGGGCTGCGGCCGCAGGTTGGCCACTGGCTTCCAGGTGACTGGCGATGGCTTCCGGGTCCGCGTCACCTTCAACCTGTAGCGACTCCGAAAGCGCCCGGTGCAGACCCCTCAGACGTTCCTCGTCCAGCGAGGCCACCAGCGTCTCGCGCACACGATCGTGATAGCACTGCAACCACTCGACGCCGGCCCTGTTCTGGGTGAGCACGACGCGTTGGTTGCAGAGCTGAGAGATCGTCGAGGTGGCCAGCGCCTCACCCCCGAGTCCCCAGGCGCGGACGACGACCGACCTCCTCACGGGCCTGCCGGCCACGGCGATCGCCTCGACCAGACAGCGGGCCACATCGGGCAGGCGCTGGATACGCCAGCGCAGCGCGCTGGCGATCGAGATGCCCGGGTCGGGTTCCCCCATCTCTTCGAAGTAACGGCACAACTCTTCGAGCAAGAAAGGGTGGCCAGACGCCTCATGCACTGCTTTGCGCACGCGCGTGGCATCGGAGAGCATCGAGGCGGCCACCTCCGTGGCCTCGTGGGGTGAAAGAGGCTGGAGGTCGAGTTCGCGCGGCTCGATCGTACGGTGCTCCGCCTCCTGAAAGAAAGTCACCAAGAATGGGCTCTCTTCGCGGTCCTCGCTTCGGCAGGTCGCAACGAAGAGTAGGGCTGGCGCGTTCGGCGGAGCAAGAAGATCGGCCAGCAGTTTGGCGCTATCTTGGTCCGCCCATTGGAGGTCGTCGATGTGCACGACCAGCGGAGCCCGCTCGGCAAGCCGGCCCAGCATCTCGCGCAGCGCGGCGAAGGCCATGCTGCGAATCCGTGTGGGCTCCTCCGGCAACGGGCGGCGCATTGGAATTGCTGACACGCTGGGCACGCGACCGAGGGTCGGAAAGACACGACACAAGGCATGGATCGCAGTCGGCATGAGGCTTGCGGACTCATCCTGGGGTATCGAACGCAGGTACCTGCCCAAGCCGTCGATCAGTGCGTCGAAGCCCTTGAACGGTACGGACTCGCGCTCATAACACCGGCCACTTAGCACCACCGTATTGTGGCGCTCGCCGACACGCGCGAGGAATTGCTCGGCAAGCGCGCTCTTTCCCATGCCAGACCGACCGAAGATCAGCACGGTCGACGCGCGGCCATCGTCGGTAGCGCGCAACGCGCTCTCCAGTTCCTCCAACTCGCGCCGACGGCCCACGAACTGGGTATTCGAAGGCGCCGGAACAGTCGTAGCCGAACTCGTCCCCCCTACACCGAACGCGTTGAGCACCTCGGCACCACCGGGGCGCGCCTTCGGGTCTGGCTGGAGCAATGCGAGGCACAGGGTCGCTAGATCGTCGGGTACATTCGGATCAAGCTGCAGGGTCGCGATGTTGTCAGAAGCCTGCTTGGCGCGCAGGATCTCCCCGGTGCCACCGCGAAACGGTAGCCGACCTTCAAGCGCTTCGAACAGCATCACCCCCAACGCATAGAAATCGCTCGCGTCGGTGGCCACGCCCGCCAGCTGCTCAGGAGCCATGTAGGCCGGGGTGCCCGAAATCACGTTGCCAAGCGTCTCGCCGGCGCCCGGTGTGGCCATCTCCGTGGCCAGTCCGAAATCGAGGATGACGACTTGGCCCTCTTCGGTGACGAGAACGTTGGACGGCTTCAGGTCACGGTGCAGCTTGCCGGCCGCGTGGATCGCAGCCATCCCCTGAATGACCTGGCGAAAGACGGCGCGAAGCGTCCCTTCGCCGGGGTGATCGCGCAGGAAGTCTGTCAGCCGAGAACCTGGCACGAGGTCCATCGTAAAGAACCAGCGTCCCACATCCTCGAAGAGCTCCCGCAGCCCGATGAGGTTTGGATGGGCGAGGTCCGCAAGCACGCGAAACTCTCCCTTGAGTTGATAGATGCTCGAAGGGCTCAGGGCTGTCAGGGTCTTGAGCGCGACGTGGGCTTGCTCCTGGTGATCGTAGGCATCGAAGACGACCCCCATCCCGCCCTTGCCCAGCTGGCGACGGATAGAAAAGCGACCGTCGCACAGTGTGTCACCGATCCCGATGCCAGATGGGCTGGTCGGCGGCGGCTCACCGGCGGGACTGGCCACCTTGCGCAAGAGACCCATGAGTGCATCGTCGCTGTCTTGCGACCGCTGCTCGCTTGCATACGAGGGTAGCCTGCTGGTACCAGAGTGCAGCTCGGTGTCCGCCAGAGCGTCCTCTGACCTGTCTTTACGATCCCCGTCTTTCACGGATCAGCACCACGTCACAGCAAGCCCTCGGCCTGTGCCAGGGACCTCAGGCGCTCCTTGACGACCTGGAAGCGCTTGCGCAGCCGCGCGCCCTCGCGCGCCAATTCCTGTTCGCCCAGCTGCTCCCCATCGTCGCTCATGATGGCGGCCACCTCCCGCCAGGGAAGGTTTCGATCGATGCGCAAGAACAGCAGCGTTTGCTCCTCGGGGTCAAGCTGCTCGCGAAGCTGGCGGATCTGGTCCTTGGCCTCCGAGCGCATGTACTGAGCCGTTTCGGAGCGCACGCGCTCGGCCAGCTGGGACAGCTTCTCATCCATCTGGGACAGTCCCACATTGCGGTCCTTGCGGTTGGCCGGCGCGGTGGCGTAGCGGTTGGCCGCGTTGCGGGCGATGGTATAGCAGAACGTCCGCATCGAGCAGCGCCACTGGAAGCCCGGCAGGCCCTTCCACAGATCCTCCGCGAACATGGAAAACACCTCGG
>JAPPOR010000872.1 GCA_028817905.1 Myxococcales bacterium | reverse complement strand
TGGACTACTGGCTACTCATGCCGAAGAAGCGCTAGCCCAACAAGGCACGTGACCCAGGCGCCACCGGAAACCGGCGCCGCCTACAGCTCATCTCGGAGCGCGCCAGCGCCACCTAGCGACCTTGTCCAAACGCTTCCAATCAAGGTAACGCGACCAAACTTGACGCAAACGCCCACAGAACGCTGACTCAAGGTCGCTAGTCCAACAAGCTGTTGAGGAAGTCGTCGGAGAGGGCCTGCTTGTCACCGCTCTGCTTCTTGGGCGGCGGCGCCACGCCAAGCACATCGTCGGTCACGACCGGCTCTTCTTCCACGGCCGCCTTCTTGTCGGCCTCTTCCTTCTTGCCGCTGCCCTTCGCGCTCTTGGCGGCTCCCGCCGGCGGGCCAGCGGCCAACGCAGTACCGCGCTTCCTCGCCTCCATGCGCGCTTTCTGGCGCGCCAGGTACGCTTCGCGACGGGCCTTGTAAGCTTCCTTGGTCTTTTTCTGCTGGCTCGAGGACACCTGCGGTCCGGCAGGCGCCGCCGGTTGCCTCGACGCCATCGGACGGGCTGCCGGGCGCGCGCTGCCACGAAAGCCCGAGTCGAACTTCTTGAAGCGTCCGCCCCGGGGAGCGGAAGGCGCCGAGCGCGCTGCCATCGGCCGCGCCGCCACCGGCCGCGGGCGGGCGCCGGCACGCTTCACCACGGGTGCAACGCGGGTGCCACCGAATGGACTGGCACCGCCCTCGCGACCTCCAAAGCCACCAGCCCCAGGGGCGCCCCCACCGGCCGCGAGCCGCTCGGCTTCCGCAACGGAAACGCGGCCGCCAGCCGCGACCAACGCAGCACACTCATCGCCACCAAGCTTGAAGTTCCTCCGGCAGGCACCGATCTGACCTGGCGCGGGCTTGAACAGGGCCTCGAGCGCCCATGTGTTGAAGCCTGCAAACAAACGCAGACGGACCTTGGCCCCCTGCATCTTGTTCGGCGGCCTATCGGCACGGAACAACACCTGGCTCACCGCCACGCGCAAGGGATCGGTGTGGGGTGTCAAGTTATCAGCACTCTTGGCCATGCGCTGACTCACCCGCTTCATCACACGCCGAGCTTGGCCGGCCCGCAGGTCGCCGTAGCGCTTGAGCCGCGCCATGACGCCGCGGTCTTGGGCGTGTGTAACACCCGCACTGAGCAATAGGCCGCAGGCCAGCACGGCCAACCCAAACCAACGCTTTCCCAACATAGGCTTCATCTCCCTAGACACACCCACCAAGGCCCACTCGACCCCGAACTTCCCTAGGTGCACCCACTATGACCCACCCTAGGGACATTCACAAACCGGCGGCCGCCAGGCGCCATCACCTTACGAACTGCTGGATCCGGTCGCAAGGCCCGGAGAGTGGCATTGCATCGTGATTTTTCATACAAATTTCTCGGTACTCCGCTGCTGGATAGGAACAGACGGCCTTGCTGTGCGGATTTATTCTCCGGACCGTGGGGTAATCGTGGAAACACTGGACTTCCCAAGGACTTTCATGGACAGGCCGACCCCGTACACGAACGTCGAGAACCAGGACGCCACCACAGTGGGATCGGTTGTCGAAGCCGGGTCAGTCTCCGTCCCGTCGAAGTTTCGACAGGTACCGCTCCGACAGTGTCCGCGCGGCCGTTACGGGATCAGCGCCGCGCTCCACCAGGGCCTGCAGCGCCCCGCGCAGGGCCGCATGTCCCCCGAGTGCCCCGACGCCGTGGTCACCATGCTGGCGCCGGAATAGGTCGAGGCCCCAGGCCACCGCACCGCGCCCGCGCCGGGTCCGCAGTCCCTGTTCCCCCAAGCCGGTGCGATGGGCGTCGAGCAGATCGGCAAGCCGATCGATACCCACCCGATCACGGGCGCTTGTGATGCAGACCGGGACCCGCCAGCCCTCCCCCGCGTCCGCCATGCCAACGCCCCGAAGGCTATCGAGGGCACCGGTCAGGTCCGCCGCGGCCCGCTCGGCCAACCGGCCATGGTCCCCTTTGTTCACGACCAGTACGTCTGGAATCTCCATGATGCCGGCCTTGATGAACTGCAACACGTCACCCGAGCCCGGCTGGATCACCAGGGTCACGGTGTCGACCACGTACTCCACATCGGTCTCCGTCTGCCCCACGCCGGTTGTCTCGACGAGCACTACCTCGTATGCCGCGGCTAGCACCTCCACACTGGCCGGAGCTGCGTAGGCCAGACCGCCGGCTTCCCCGGCAGTCGCAAGGGAGCGCACGAACAAACCGGCATCCGCCGGGTCGAAAGACATGCGTGCCCGGTCCCCGAGCAGCGCACCGCCGGAGCGCACACTGCTCGGGTCGACAGCCACCACCCCGACCGTTCGACCGCGGGCGCGCAGCTCACGGGCCAAAGCCGAGGTCAATGTGCTCTTGCCGACGCCGGGCGGCCCTGTCAGCCCGACCCGGTGCCCGATCCCCGCCCCGCGTGCATCCCTGAGCTCGGCCAGCAACGACGCGATGTCCGCTTGGGCCGCCGACCGGCGGTCCTCAATCAGGTTCAGGGCCTGGGCGATCGCCCGCTTTTGACCGCCGACAATGGCGGCGGCGGCGGGGCGCTCAGGCATGCGACGCGGAGCGGGCAGCCACCAGATCCACCAGGTCTCCCATGATCGCGTTGAGCTCGAAGTCCTTGGGCGTGTAGACCCGTGCGACGCCCTTGCCCTCGAGCGCGCGCGCATCCGACTCCGGAATGATGCCGCCCACAACGATAGGCACGTCGCCGATCCCAGCGTTTCTAGCCTGCTCCACGACTTGCGGCACGAGTTCCAGGTGCGAGCCGGACAGTATCGAAAGGCCGATCACGTGCACGCCCTCCTCGAGAGCCGTCGCCACGAGTTGCTCCGGGGTGACCCGGATGCCCTCGTAGACCACCTCGAAACCCACGTCGCGCGCCTTGAGTGCGATTTGCTCCGCACCGTTCGAATGGCCGTCGAGCCCAGGCTTGCCAACCAACACCTTGGGCCGACGCCCGATCTGCTGCCCGAGACTTGTGATGCGCTCCCGCAGCGCCGCCACCCGCACCTCGCTGTCCGCACCCGTATCCCCCTCGCTGAGGCGGGCGCCGGCTACGCCGGTGGGTGCGCGGTACTCCCCGATCACCTCTCGCAGCGCGCCCGCCCACTCTCCGGTGGTCACGCCTGCCTTGGCGGCCGCTATCGACGGCGGCATGATGTTGGCGCCGCTTTGGACGGCCGTTCGCAGTCCGGCCAGGGCTGCCTCGACCTCGGCCTGATCGCGTTGGGCGCGCCAGCTCTTGATGCCCTCCACAGCAGCCCGCTCGACCGCCGGATCCACCGTCATGATCGCTGTGTCCAGATCCCGGGTCAACGGACACTCCGCAGTCTCCTGAAACCTGTTCACGCCCACCACGACCTGATCGCCACGCTCGATCGAGCGTAGGCGAGTCGCATTCGACTCCACCAACTGCTGTTTCAGGTAGCCGCTTTCCACGGCGGCCACGGCGCCACCACGCGCTTGGATATCTTCGATCTCGGCCCAGGCCTGATCGACCATGTCGTTCACTCGCTGCTCGATCACGTGGCTGCCATTGAAGATGTCATCGTGCGCAAGCAGGTCTGTTTCCATTGCGAGGATTTGCTGGGCGCGCAGCGACCACTGCTGGTCCCACGGTCGTGGCAGGCCCAGAGCCTCGTTCCAGGCCGGCAACTGGACGGCGCGCGCGCGCGCGTCCTTGCTGAGCGTGACCGCCAGCATCTCGAGCACGATCCGGATGATGTTGTTCTCGGGCTGCGGTTCGGTCAGACCCAGAGAGTTCACCTGCACCCCGTACCGAAAGCGCCGAAACTTGGGGTCTTCGATCCCGTAGCGCTCCCGCGTGATGCGATCCCAGAGCTCGACAAACGCTCGCATCTTGCACATCTCTTCAACGAACCGAATGCCCGCATTGACGAAGAACGAGATGCGCCCAACGACGCGCCCCATGTCCTCCGGTTTGATCTGACCGCCATCACGTACGGCATCGAGCACCGCGATGGCTGTAGACAACGCATAGGCGAGCTCCTGCACGGGCGTAGCCCCCGCCTCCTGCAGGTGATAGCTGCAGATATTGACGGGATTCCACTTGGGAACCTCGTTGACGGTGTAGGCGATCACATCTGCGGTGAGCTTCAGCGACTGGCTTGGGGGGAAGATGTAGGTCCCGCGCGATAAGTACTCCTTGATGAGATCGTTCTGGGTGGTGCCCATGAGCAACCGCCGGTCACCTCCTTGCTCCTCCGCGACCGCGACGTACAGGGCAAGCAACCACGGCGCGGTCGCATTGATCGTCATCGACGTATTCATCTGCTCGAGCGGCAACCGGTCAAACAGGACCCGCATGTCACCGATGTGTGCCACCGGCACGCCGACCTTGCCCACCTCGCCCCTCGACAGGGAGTCATCCGGGTCGTAGCCGGTCTGCGTGGCCAGGTCGAAGGCCACCGACAGCCCCGTCTGCCCCTTGGCAAGGTTTGTGCGATACAGTTCGTTGGATGCTCTGGCGGTGCTATGACCCGCGTATGTACGCATGATCCAGGGACGATCCCGCTCGCGGACACCGTTGGTTGACACAGACTGCTCCTTTCGATAGGCCGCGGGGCCGGCCTAGCCCGGATCACTCATGACTTTGGCGCCGGATCGCGCAGGGTTTCGGCTTCACAGGGTTTTCGACGACTGACGGGAATTACTCCCCGCAAGCCCTGTGGAGTCGAAGAACGAACGCGGCGACGTCGAGGTCATGAGTGATCTGGGTTAGGCATGTAGCCGCACGGGGTCGGGTTTTCAAGCTTGCGGCCCCCCCAACATCAGCCCATAGAATACCCCCGAACAGGGCACTACGCCTCCTCAAAGGGATCGCTTCGAGCGATCCGAGGTATGAATCATGGAACGCTGCGTCGAAGCCATCAGTGGTCTCTATCAGAAAGCCTTGGCGCACCTGCGCAGCCGGGTCGTTGTCAACGGTAAGCTCGATCGGGGCCTCTTGGCCGAGCATCAGGTCGCCTGCCATGCGCTGGCTTTTGTCGCGACGGAAAGCGAGGCCTGCCGGCAACTGCTCGCTTGGAGTGAGCGGATCGGGGGCGCCTACGAGAAGCAGATCGCGGCCGCGTACATCGGCGAGGTCGCACGAGCCCTGTCCTCGAGCGTAGACCTGGGGGCATGTGAGTCGGTGCATGTGCGAGAGCTCGGGCTGAGCGAGGCCGATTTGCGACAGACGGTGCTATCGCCCGAAGTCCAAGCGTTTGTCGCCGAGCACGCGCACAGCGACCAGTACCTTGCGATCGCGCGGCACGCGCATGAACACGGCTGCGGGGCGCTCGGGCTCGAGGACGCCACCCTGTCCGACATCCAACAGGAGTTCGCTCGTTTCTGTGACCAGCAGGTCATCCCAATCGCCCAGGACGTGCACCGCCGCGACGTGCTCATTCCCATAGAGATCATTGAGCAGCTTTCCGAGATGGGCGTCTTCGGACTCACGATCCCCGAGACGTACGGCGGTCTCGGACTCGGCAAGGTGGCGATGTGTGTCGTGACAGAGGAGCTGTCGCGCGGCTATATCGGCGTCGGCTCGCTTGGGACCCGTTCGGAGATCGCCAGCGAACTCATCATGGGCGGCGGCACGGAGGAGCAAAAGGCCTACTGGCTTCCCAAGATCGCCACTGGTGAGGTCCTGCCGACGGCGGTGTTCACGGAGCCCAACCATGGGTCCGATGCGGCTAGCTTCACCACACGCGCGGTCAAACAGGGCGACGGGTCCTACGTCGTCAACGGCGCCAAGACCTGGATCACGCATGCAAGCCGCACCGACCTGATGACCCTGATGGCACGCACCAACCCGGAGGAGCCGGGCGCCCGCGGCCTGTCGATGTTTCTCGTGAAGAAGCAGCGGGGTCTGGACGAGCCCGGAAAAGAGTTCCCCGACGACGGCCTGACCGGAACCGAGATCAAGGTCCTGGGCTACCGCGGCATGAAAGAATACGAGCTTTCTTTCGATGGTTTCCGGGTCGACGCCGACGCGCTGCTGGGCGGCGAAGAAGGCAAGGCCTTCAAGCAGCTGATGGCCACGTTTGAGGGCGCCCGAATTCAGACCGCCGCGCGCGCGGTTGGAGTCGCCCAGGCCGCCTTCAACGAAGCGATGCGCTACGCCCACGAACGCATTCAGTTCGGGCGCCCCCTTGCCGATTTCGGACGGGTCGGGCGCAAACTGGGCCGCATGGTGTGCCGGCTACAGGCGGCCCGACAGCTGGCCTATTTCTCAGCACGGGAGAAGGACGGCGGCAAGCGCTGCGACCTGGAGGCAGGCATGGCAAAGCTGCTCGCCACCAGGGCCGCATGGGAGAACGCCGACGCCGGAGTCCAGATCCACGGTGGCAACGGATACGCCGAGGAGTACACGATCTCGCGACTACTCGTCGACGCGCGCGTGCTGTCGATCTTCGAAGGGGCCAACGAGATTCAGGCCGACGTGATCGCGCGCCGACTGCTAGGCGGGTGAATCGCCGCGCCGACCGCTCGGGCGCGACGCGCGTCCCCAGAGCAGGGCTCCGCCGGTTCGCCCGACAGACTCGCCGCCGCCCCCCCGGGGGCGAAATCCGAACTGGCGTCCCAATCCTGCCACGCCCGTGCTAGGGTCCCGAAAACTGGGTCTCGCAGAGCAACGCGAGGGCGGGAGCGCAGGATGGCCGAGCTTTGGGGGACCGCGAAGCGGGTTTGGCACGGAATCGTTCATGCGGGGGTGAGCGAGCAAACACCGATGAAGCTGCGAAAGCAGCTGATCGTAACGAACCTATTCGCCGTGATGACGGGCGGGATCGCAACCTTCTGGTTGGTCATCTACAAGGTGTTCTGGGTCTCGATCCTTGAGCACCTGATGTTCGCCATCATCGCGACGTCGGTGATCGTGCCATGGCTCAACCGGCGCGGATACGTGGTCGCATCGCGCCTGCTGCTGCTCGGAGTCTCTACCCTTGCGGGTGCAGCCTACGCCGTGGTCATGGGCCCCGAAGCCGGCATCATGATCATGTTCTTGCCCATGGTGTGCGCACCGCTGGCGTTGTTCGACCTCAGGGACCGCACCTTGATCTCGATTGCCCTGCCGTTTCCCATTCTGCTGGCAGTCGCGGTCCAGTGGTACCAGGTAGACCACGGCGCACTGATGGAGTTTCCGCCGTGGCTTCTCAAGAACTGCCACACGGTCAGCCTGATCACGGCCACTGGGATGGTCGCTGCAATGATGTTCTTCCTGTTCTCGGTGCACTCGTCCTCGGAAGCGCGCCTCGAACAGCGCTACCGCGAACTGATTCGCCAGGGCGAGGACGTGGTCCTGTCACTGAACGCCGACGGGTGCATCCTGGAAACCAACCGCGAGGCCGAACGGGCGCTGGGGTACGAGCGGGGACAGCTGGTTGGCGAGCACATCGAAACCGTCGATCGAGCGCTGGCTGGCGAGGACTTCCTCAAGCTGCTCGCAGACCTGCGGACCGATGGCCCGCAAACGCTACGCCATCGGTATACACGCAAGGACGGAAGCAGCTATCCGGTTGAGCTCAGGATCGGTTTGATTCCCGAGCGCACGGAGAGGATTCTGGCAGCTGCTCACAACGTGTCCGAGCGGGACGAACTGGAGGCGCGCCTTCGGCTGGCGGACCGTCTGGTGTCCGTGGGAACCTTGGCCGCGGGCGTGGCCCACGAGGTCAACAACCCTTTGGCATACATCACCCTGAATCTGAGCCGGATCCGACGCCGCCTACTGGAATCCGACAGCCAGATGCCGTCTGCGCAACGCAAGGAGGTGCTCGAATCCCTGCGGATGGCCATCGAGGGAAGCCAGAAGGTATGCACAATTGTAAATGATCTCAAGACCTTCTCACGCGGGAGTGGGGTACAACTCGGACCGGTCGATGTGGAGCGCGTGTTGGATGCCACGCTCCAGCTGGCAGGCCATCACCTGCGACAACGCGCCCAGATCGTCAGGGAGTTTGCGTCCGCGCCCTCGGTCCAGGGCAACGAGGCCCGCCTGGGACAGGTGTTCCTGAATCTGGTGTTGAATGCGGCCCAGGCGATGACCCGTGGCAATCCTCTGGACGAGTTG
The DNA here is from genome assembly GCA_028817905.1 of Myxococcales bacterium. Taxonomy (GTDB): domain Bacteria; phylum Myxococcota_A; class Polyangia; order Polyangiales; family JAFGIB01; genus JAPPOR01. The sequence goes on along the minus strand of JAPPOR010000872.1, from coordinate 327 downwards.
CGGCTCAAGACCGTGAAGACGGAGGATGGGCGCGTTTGCGTCGAGATCCACGACACCGGCCATGGCATCTTGCCCGAAGATCTGCCACGGATCTTCGACCCCTTCTTCACGACAAAGAAGGACAACACTGGAACGGGACTCGGGCTGTACGTCTGCCGCAGCATCATTGCCGAGTGTGACGGCGATTTGACCGTCACCAGCGAGCCTGGAACGGGAACGGTTGTGCGGGTCCTGCTGCACGCTAGTCATGCCCAGGAGCGGCAGGAGCGGGTCTTCGCCGAGCCGCGTGCCAAGCCAGCCGGTATCGACCCTCCAGATCACGTGGTT
>JAPPOR010000197.1 GCA_028817905.1 Myxococcales bacterium | reverse complement strand
CTGCGAAGCCGATCACTTGCACGATCATCACGTGCCTTGGTGATGGATGCGGGCTGGCCCGGATCATTCATGACTACGACGCCGCCTCGCTTGTCCTTCGACTCCACAGGACTTTCGCCGCCCTAGAAAATACGGGGAGTATTCCCGTCGGTCGTCGAAAGCCCTGTGAAGCCGAATCCCTGCGCGATCCGGCGTCGAAGTCGTGAATGATCCGGGCTAGGTCGCACCTGCGGCGCTCCCGGGCAGTGATGGGCGGCTAGATTTGCCTCATGCAGACTCGTCGAGAGGTCGTCATCAGAATCCGCAGGGTTCCATGCCTCGTTGGGCTGGGGCGGAGCCCCGCTAAAGGATAGTCCGTCTTCTGATGTACTTGGCGCGATGGTGCTCGATCGGTTGCCTGCTGGTCGCCGCTTCGATAGGGACAGCGGAGGCAGAACCGAGCGACGATGCTCCGGTGTCCGCAGAGATCGCCGAGTCTCCGCCCGCCTCGGCAGGGCCGGGCGTTGAGACACCAACTGACGAGCACGCCGACGAGGTGGATCGTGGCGCGGCGGACGGCGAAGCGAATGGGGTAGACGACGCGACCGGGGAAGGCGAAGCGAAGGGGGTGGACGACGCGACCGGGGAGGGCGAAGCGAAGGGAGAAAGCAACGCGAACGACGCGACCGGAGAGGGCGAAGAAGACGACGACCACCCGACCGACGGCGAAGCAGTCGGCGATCGCGAGTTCGACGAGCTCGATCCTGAACCCGTGCAGCCCGCCTTGTTCTCTGGGTCGACCACTGCGGTCGTGGAATGGCGGGACGACAACCGTAACGGGCGCGACGACGACGACAATTTCGGCGACGCCATCTCGCGCACCGACTTCTCGCTGGATGGTGGCGACACTCGGGTCAGCATGCGGATTGACGGCGCCGCCTTCGTGTCTCCTCCCCCCGGTGGAAACCGTCGCAATGACCTGCGGATCGAGCGAGTGGCGCTCGAACTGGATCGTGAGCTCATCACCGACGGAGGCCTTCGCGCGCAGCTCACGCTTGGAGACTTCTACGCCCAGCTGGGCAATGGACTGGCGCTATCGGTTCGCCGCGTGGACCAGCTGGGCATCGACATTGCTGTGCGCGGAGGGCGCGCTGACCTCTTGCTGTTCGACGATGCCGTCACGCTTTCGCTCCTCGGAGGCGTCACCAACCCCGTCAATGTCGAAGGGATACGGCTGAGATATACGGACGACCCGGGCGACCGTATGGCGGCGGCCCGTATAGAAGGTCGGCTATCCGAGGCCACTGTGGGCGTGCACGCGGTGACCATGCGCCAAGAGCGCGTGGCCGAGGGCAGTCCGCACCCACAAACCACCAACTATGGCGCTACTCTGGACCTTACCGTCGGGGCCGTAGGCCTGTCGCTGGAAGCGGACGGTCAGGTGCGCGACTTCGGATCTCAGGTTGCCACGGGGCAGGCTGTCCACGGCTCCGCCACAGCCAGGGTCGGCCCTGTGACGGTGCTCGCCGAGGGGAAACACTACGTCCAGTTCGAGAGCCTGATTGGCAGCGCGGCGAGCTACCTTGAGGACCAGTTCATCTATAGCGTTCCACCGACGGTTGAGCGGATCGATCAGGAGGTCCTGGACAATACGGACATTACGGGCGGGCGCCTGCGCGTGGATCTGACGACGAACCAGGACACGGCCTCAATGGTGTATGCCAACCTGGCGCTGTTTCGCAACCGACTGCTCGGGCTGTGGTTCGCACACGGTTTTGGGGGCGTGGACCAGCGTTGGGATAGCGGCGCCTGGCTGCTTATCAGTGGAGGGTACCGTCGCGAGACCCACGCCGATGGAGGCCACCTGTTCCGCGCCATCGCCCACGCCGAGCTCGACTTTCTCGTGCCCCTGTCCAGCAGCTATAGCTTGCACCTGATCGGCCAGCACCAATCGCATGTGGAGCCCCTCGGCTCGACACGACTGATCTTCCATCGAAGCAACGGGTCGCTTGAGCTGGACATTACAACCGTCTGGACCTTCACCGCGGGCATGGACCTCAACACACAGGACATGCGAGAGGAAATCCGCAAGGTTTTCGCCTTTGGCCTGGTACGCTTTCGGCCCAGCGACACCTTTCAGGTGCAGCTGCGGGCTGGCTCACAGCGAGGTGGCATCCGCTGCATTGCGGGCGCGTGCCGCGACATGCCTTCGTTTTCCGGCCTGCGGCTTGAAACGACGCTGCGATACTAGCTAGCTAGCCCGCATCCTGCAGTTGACCGCATGCGGCGAGCAGGCGCATCACGCTGATCGCCGCATCGCGTTTGGCCGCGATGCGGCGCAACCGGGCACGCTGTTCGAGGTCCTCGGCGTCGAGCAACTCGAGAAGGGAAGACATGCCGGCGAGGTAGCGTCCCTTCTGAGCCACTCGCGCCTTGTGCGCCGACTCGAGCATCGCCTCCGCTCGGCGTTGCTCGATCCGGGCGCGCTCCACGGCGTAGTACGCCCTGACTGCCTCGGCGCCGACGCGGTGAAACAGCTCCGCGCGTGCACGTTCTGCCTCCGCGACCTTGGGCCCGGTCGCGTCCGCTTTCATCCAGACCGCCGGGTCGAACCCGGCGAACCGCACGAAGGCGCTTACCACGGCACCGAACTGGTGCCCACTGATGCCCGCACCGCGCCGCACGTCGAGGTACGACATCGATGCGCTGGCCGAGACACCGATTGTGGGCGCCCGCTCCGCGAGCGCCACATCGTGGGCTTCGCGCGCGGTCGCCAGCCTGGCCTCCATCATACTGACCTCCGGGTGTTGCGCCTGCGCGAGCTCGCGCGCTGCCGAGGGGGTCGTCGCACCCGAACGCGCGACACGGGCTCCGGCCGCCGGTCGTACCAGCTCCGTTGGCCCCCTTCCGATGGCAGCCGCGAGCGCCGCCAGGACCGCATGTTCCTCGCTCTGCCGCAATTCCAGCGCGTACTGTGTCGAGGTCACCTCGATTTCGGCGCGCTGTGCATCCACCGGCGAGCGCGTGCCAGCTTCGACGAGCTCGACCGTGGCCTTGTATTGCTGGGAGCGACGGGACAGGGAAAGTTGCGCATCAAGGACGAACTCGCGCGCTGCTCGCGCTTCAAAGAAGAGCTCTGCCGCTGCTAACATTGCGAGCTGCCTGGTCGACCTGAGCGTGTGCGATGCGGCGCGTAACGAGGCCTTCGCCTGGTCGATCCGGGCGCCGCGGGCGCCGTCGATCACGCTCCATTCCAGCCCCACGCTGCCACGAGCCTCCAGGGACTCAGAGTCGATGCGTGGTACCCCTGGCAACACCACTCGGTTGTCGTAGGCGTAGCCGTAACTACCGTTGGCCAGGAGGGCGGGGAACCACTGGCCCTGGGCGTAGTCCAAGTCCGCCTGCGCACTTCGGAAACTCGCCCGCGCCCGGAGCACCGTGGGCGGGTCCTGGTTGGCACGCTTCAGCAGTGCCTCCAGGGTAATCGTGGGAAGGCGTGCGTCGGGTGGTCCAACGGGGCCGGCGTCAGCTGGCGCGCGAGAGTGCTTCGAGCCTGGGCCGTGGGCCGAGCGGGCGCTGTCGCCGCGCGCAGCATCGCTTTGGCCTCGGGCGGGAAGAGCCACGGAAAGATGCAGGGCAAGCGTGCAGACCAGTGCCAGGCCCCGTCCGGTGTCGAACGTTGCCACTGTCATGCTCGCCCGGGCCGGTCATAGTACTGTGGGCCTAGTTGCTGCGTTGACGGGCGGCGAGCTTCCATGGGTACGGGGGGGGCCTCGCTCCTCCCGATGCCGCCCGGGCGACCCCGCTGGGCACGGACAAGCTCTCGGTACACCTTGCATCGCACAACGAGCTCTGCATGCTTGCCGCTACCGACTACGCGCCCACGATCGAGCACGATGATGCGGTCCGCCTCCGCTACGGTACTCAGTCGATGCGCCACGATTACCCGCGTGCACTGCATGGCACGGAGCGCCTTGTGGACTTTCCGTTCGGTCAGCACGTCGAGCGCGCTCGTGGCCTCATCTAGAATCAACACGCCTGGGGCCAAGGCCAGCGCACGGGCCAGCGAAAGACGCTGCCGCTGCCCCCCGGAAAGGGATGAGCCACCGTCGGCGAGCACGGTATCGTAGCCCATCGGCATTTGGGTGATGGTCTCGTGAAGGCAGGCCACCCGGCAGGCGGCCTCGACGCGCGCGTGCGTGATCGCACTGTCGAACAGGGCCACGTTGTCGCGAATCGTTCCGGAGAATAGCCGCGTTTCCTGCGTTACGATGCCCAGGCGCGTACGGAGCCGCCCAAGGTTCCACGCGCGCAGGTCGCGATCGTCGTAGGCAATGGATCCATCCGCCGGCTCGTAGAGGCCTGCGAGCAATCGCGCCAGGGTGGATTTGCCGGACCCTGAAGCCCCGACCACGGCCACGCATTCGCCGGGCGCAACGTCAAAGCTCACGCCACAAAGCGCGGGCTCCACCTCGCTGGGGTATTTGAACGACAGCTCGCGCACCGAAATGGCCCCCTGCAAGCGAAGTGCTTGCTCCTCCACGGGAGTTGCGAGTCGCCCCGCCTCGCGGGGCGTTTCCAGCACGTCTTCGATCCGTTCCATGTATCCATGGAGCTGGGTGAGCTTCAGGGAGGTGCTCACGAGGTTGGCGACCGGCTCCAGGAACCCCGCGCCCAGTGCAGATAGGCCCAGCATCACGCCCAACGAGAGCGTTCCCTGCAGCACCTGGTGGGCCCCCACCAGCATCAGGCAAACCGGGCCTCCAAAACGAAGCATCCCCAGGATCGCCTCGAACGTACCGTCCAGCCGGCCCCGCGCGATGGACCGGTTGAGGGTACTCACGTAGAGATCACTCCAGCGTGACATCGACCGGTCGGTGGCACCCATCGACTTCAAGGTCTCGATACCGGACAGTATCTCCACCTGGTACCCTTCTAGTTGGGCCTGGGCCGCCAGGTTTTCGACCACGAGCTCGGCGTTCCTTCGCCGGCCCAGCAGATAGACCAGCACTTGTAGTGCCGCGAAGGAAACAGCGACGAGTGCCAAGCTCGGAGCTGCACCCACGAGCAACACGAAATACAGACTCACCAGGGCACCGTCGAGAAGCGCTGACAACGCGCCCGTGGTTAGTAGTTCGCGAATGGCAGCTTGGCTGCTCATACGCATCATCAAGTCCCCGGTCGTCCGCTGCTGGAAGAACGCATAGGGGAGTGCCAAGAGATGGTCGATGAAGTGAAGAGACATCCTCGTCTCCACACGGGACCGGAGCTCGAGCAACAACCGCGCTCGCAGGAGGTTGGACAGAAAGTAATACGAGGAAAGTACCAAGAAGCCCGCGCCCACCAGGTAGAGCAACGAAGCGTCCCGCCTGGGCACGACCTTGTCCACAAGTAGCGCCATCAGTGCCGGCGTTGCCAATGCGAGCAGCTGCAGGAAGAACGAGGTCGAAATGACTCGGACCCAGACCTCGCGCACCCCAAACATCCAGGAGGCATAGCGCCGCCACCGTCTCTTTCGTTCGGCGCGCGCGCGCTCGAAGTTGGGCCCCGGCTCGAAGACGAGTGCCACGCCCGACAGGCAGTTGTCGATCTCCTCCCAGCTGACACGACGACGTCCCGCGGCTGGATCGACCAGTTGGCACGACTTCGTGGTCTGCCCCTCGTAGACCACAAAGTGAGCGAGCTGCCAGTGCAGAATGCTCGCGGGCGATAGATAGCGAAGCTTGCCGGGATCGACGGATACGCCGCGCGCGATCAGGCCATAGCTGCGCGCCACGGCGAGCAGGCGCTTTGCCGTGACACCGTTGCGGCCGGTGCCCAGCCGGCTGCGAACCTCGTGCAGTGGAACGTGCTTTCCGTGATACGCGAGCACTGACGCGAGGCAAGCGGCGCCGCAGTCCGTTTCGGTCAGCTGCGGAATGTACGCAACCTCGCGCGGCGCGCGAGACCGTGACCCCTTGTTTTCGTCTGTCATGGCTACTCCCATCCTGCTTTCGTTGCGAGCTCCCTTGCCCACGTGCGCGCGCGCGCAGTCCACTGCTTCAAGGTGGGCAGGAGTGTGTAGGCGATCGGTTCATTGCGAACGACAACCTCCGCCTTGCCCAGCATCCCGCTCGAGAAGTCATAGTGCTCGCCGTCCATCGCGAACGATGCCTTGGGAAGCACGGCTTGGACCAGTACGACTGGTCCGTTGATCGGTATCGCACCTGCAAGGTCGCGTCCGACGAAACGGGCTGCCTCGCTCGGTCCCACGATCTGCGCCCCGACACGGCTTACTTCTAGCTCGTGTGTGAGTCGGTGAAAGCCATCGATCTCGAAGCGAAGCCTGTCCCCCCTGTGAAGCAGGGGGCGATATCGTCCGGGCAAGAGAGCGGTAATGGAGGCGGACGCCACTTCCCCCTGCAGGTCAAGCATCCGAAGCCCGGGGTCGACCAGCTGGCCCTCGTGTACTCGCACGTCGCCGACGATGCCGTCGTGCGGCGCTCTGACCACGCGGCGCTCGCGACGCTGCCGCGCCAACTCCCGGCGGGCCCGTAGGGAAACGAGCGCCTCGCGGGTAACCGGGTCATCCGGCCGCAACAGGAGCTTGGCGAGCTGGCTTTCAAACTGCTGACTGGCCGCCTCCAACTGAGAGCGTTCCTCCGACGCGTCGAAGCGAACGAGCTCGTCGCCGCGCGCAACCCGGTCGCCGGGTCGCACGCGAACCGACGTTATCAGGCCGGAGTCCTTGGCGACCATGCCGACGCGACCGTCTAGCTGGACGAACGCGGGACCGATGGCATATTCGCTGACCCTGCCGATCGCGACGAAGGCAACACAGGCCACCATACCAGCGCATAGGAGCCGAAAGCCCCATGATGTCGCAGCTGGATCGAGAACGACCAGCTCGGCCCGGTTTCCGATGGTGCGCTGGTGCTCGATGGCTTGCGTCCGAAACAACGGTGTCTGAGACATCTTGAACCCCCTAGTCCTCGAGCGGCCGCACGACAACGGGTGCGCCGGGTCGCCATTTTTCCGGTTTGTGCAGTTCCGACGGCAGCGGCGCGGTTGCAAAGATCAGTTGCGCGGATGGATCGACCTCCGGGCGCACGGAGTCCACGTGGGTCACGGCGCGTACGCCCCCGTCCCCTTGCAGCTCGAGGGCGACCCGTCGCAGGCCACTGGGTGGTACGGCGTCAGGTGGGATCGCGAAGCGAACCTGCCGATCGCGACCGACTATACGAAGGACGACCTGACCTTCCCGCACACTATCACCCTCGTCGGCACCGAGGCCGATGACGGTACCTGCGAATGGCGCCAGAAGTGTCTGGCGCTTCGCCCGCAGCCGTTGACGCTTGAGGGCGATGCGACTGACACCCATGCTTGCACGCGCCGCCTCGAGCTCCGCCTCCGCAACCCGCGCTTCCTCGAGCGCGCGCTCGAGCTCCTGTTTGGATAGCCACGCTTCGCCTCCGCGAAGCCGCTCGAGTCGGCGCTTCGCGGCCCGCGCGCGAGCCCGAAAGCGGCGTAGCTCGGAGGCCCGCTCTCTTAGTTGGGCGTCTGCCATCTTGACTGAGCTGGACAACTCCCTGTGGTCAAACTGCAGCAGGCGATCGCCCTTCTTCACAGTATCCCCGGTGCGCACGTAGACGTGGTCTACGTAGCCCGGGGAGGGTGCCGCTAGCTCCGCCGTATTCGCAGCGACCACCACGCCGACCCAGCTTGGCCCGCTTCCCGTTTCTGGCTCCTCGAGGGTGGCCCGCGGCGCAAGGGCGCCAGTTCCTGGGGAGGCCTGTGCTGGCACGCGCGCAAGGAGTACGAGCAGACAAAAGCCGCAAAGCATTGGAACGCAAGCGGCCACGATTAGGAACCGGTCAGACATGAATCTACCTCTGGGAACTCTGTTGTGCGCGCGGGAAGTAAGGTCGGGGGGCGCTGCGCCCACTGCGGACAGCCGCGGGTGTTTGCGGCGCCCCCCGGCCGATGGAATCAGTGTCCGTAGCCGCTGAAGATGCCGCCGAGCTTGCTCAGGAAACCGCCAAGCTTCGAGAGCGCGCCACCGACAACGTCTCCGGCGAGTCCCAGAACGCCGTCGATCACACCTCCGAGCCGACGGCCGATGCCGCCGCCGGCGACGTGGTCGAGCATGTCTTCAGAAATGGTTGCCAGCTGATAGTTCGTCATGTTTGCTTCTCCTACTGTTGTTGTTGCGAGGTCGGCTTTCAGCGTTGCCGAACCCGACCACGACTCTGCTGGGCGCTGCTCCTGTGCAGCGCACGAATTCGTTCATTGCGGTGCACGCACCCCGCTGGCTGTTCGGAAGCACCAATGCTCCGAACGCCACGTCGATTGCGCCCGCCCCATGCCCGGCCCCACGTTTGACAGGCAACCTGGACTCAGCGCATCGCTGCGTTCGGCTCGACCATCGCTACTGCGCGACCCTGAGCTTGCATGCGAGCAAAGACTTCCACCGTAGAACTCAAGTGT
>JAPPOR010000585.1 GCA_028817905.1 Myxococcales bacterium | reverse complement strand
TGCGCGCGCGCTATACGGGCTGGCAGATGTGTTGATCCTGGCCGCAGCAGTACTGGGAGGCCTATTCGTCGGTTGGTTTACAGCGATCGAGGCCGCGGCGGTTGGCTCGGCCCTGGCCCTCGCACTATGCGCGTTGCGGGGCCGACTGACACGCCCCGCGCTGCACAAGGCACTGTCCGACACACTTTCCACCACCGGCATGATCTATGCGGTGCTGCTGGGAGCACACCTGCTAAGCACCTTCCTGGGCCTGACGCGAATCCCGGATCGGGTGGCGCAGTTCGTCGCGCACCTGGATGCTGGGCCAGTCGTTTCAACCTGCGCAATGGCCCTGACCTTGTTGATCATGGGGAGCTTCCTGGACGGGTTGGCGCTCATGCTGCTAGCCACACCGGTGTTTCTCCCAGTTGCCTTGCAGCTCGGGCTCGATCCGATCTGGTTCGGGATCTTCTTGATCCGCGCAATGGAAATCGGTTTCGTGCATCCTCCTGTGGGCATGAACGTGTACGTCATTCACCAGCTGGCGCCTGAAATCCCGATCACGACCATTTTTCGGGGAATTCTTCCATTTCTGGCGATGGACTTCGTGCACCTGGGACTGCTGATCGGGGCGCCCGGGCTTGCACTGTGGCTGCCATCCTTGCTGGGGAGCTGACATGAGTCTCACAAACGCAGACGTCGACGCGGTCCTGCAGGACCCCTTGCAGGTCGCAATGAACAGTGGGCGGCCCGTCGTGCTGTACGTGTCGAACAACGTGCCAGTCGAACTCATCCATGCTTGTGGGTGTTTCCCTTTGCAGCTACCCACGGCACCACGGGCCGACTACGGCCGGGCCGACCGATATCTGGAGCCGAACTTCGACCCCATGGTGAGGGCGGCGCTCGAGCAGCTCCTGGCTGGTGAACTGGACAAGGCAAGCTTGCTCGTGCTTCCAAGAACGCTCGATGCATGGCAGCGGCTCTACTACTACCTCTGCGAGCTCCGGCGCAGCTTCGGCGAGTCGGTTCCAGAGCCGTTCCTGTACGACCTACAGCAGCTGCCTACCGAGGCGAGCGCCGACTACAACCTGGTCAGTACCGAACTGTTGGCGAAGCGCCTGCAGGCGCTTGGTGGAGTAACCCTCACCGACGACGCCTTGACGGGCGCAATCGAACACTACAATCGAATCCGAGCGCAGTTGCGCGGACTGATCGGACGGCGCTGGAAACAACCAAGCAAGCTCCGTGGTGCCGACGCGCTAGACCTCTATACCGCCGCGGGGCGCCTCGATGCGGACCGACTCGAACGGGCGCTGGACAGCTTGCTGGCAATGCGGGGCGAAGCGGCGCCCGGTAGACGCGTCCTACTGGTCGGCAGCCCGCACGACTCCGCGGCGGTCCATCGCGCGATCGAGCGCGCCGGCGGGCAGGTGGTCGCAGATTTCCACGCCCGGGGGGACTGGAACCTGACACCGGACCTGGCGCTCAAGTCTTCGCCGGACCGGCTGCCAAGCGGAGCACCCTTGCGAGCTGTCAGCCGCCACTACCACGAGCGCACCCTAAGCACGCGTTCCATGGCGCTGACTACCTCGGCGCTGACCGAGCTCGCAAGAGCCAGTGCTGCCGAGGTCGCAGTCTTCTTCTACTACGCTGAAGAAGAGGCCCTGACCTGGGACTTTCCGGCCCAGTCCGAGGCCCTGGCAGCCGGCGGCGTGCCGAGCCTGCTACTGCCACAGCAGGCGTACCCTCCGACTCCTGACCTGGAAACGCGCGTGAAAGAATTCCTGGAACATGTCTTTGGAGGCCAGCCGTGACCGATGCGAGTGCTCAAAGCCGAAAGGACCTGGTCGCGACCGGCGTTGCAACCGCCTACCAGCGTGCCTTCGGAAAGACCTTACAGAGGCGCGTTGTGCAGGAACGAGAGCCTTTCGCAATCGCCCAGGCGGACACAGCGCACGAGATCTTTCACGCGCTAGACATTCCAGTCGTGGCGAACCAATGGTGGTCTGCCTATCTCTCGGCGAAGCGCCTGAGCGGTCGCTACCTGCGTGTGCTCTCCGACCACGGGTTTCCCACCAACAGCTGTCGCTACTGTAGCCTTGGCCTCGGTTGCACGCTCGACAACGATCCAGCGACGGCACCCTGGGGCGGGCTGCCGCGGCCGACCGTGCTCGCGGGACGCATGACCTGTGATTGCATCCAACGGGTGTTCACGCACTGGGCGAAAGCCCTGGGGACGCACTGCTACCTGTTCGAAGCACCTGGCTGGACCCACAAGGACCCCCGCTGGTTCGAGCACAGCCAGAACCGCTGGGACGAGGTCTATGAGGCACGCCGGATCGACTTGCACGTGCGCGAGCTCGAAGGGTTGATCGAGTTGCTCGAGTCCGAAACCGGGCGCCGCTTTGACATGCCGAAGCTGCGCGCGCTCATGGACCGGATCAATCAACAGGAGGGGCTAATGCAAGAAGCCGCGGCGATGATCGCGGGCGCACGGCCCTGTCCGGTCAGCATTGTAGACCAGATCCCCAACGTGATGATTCCCCAGTGGCACCGTGGTTCACAGTGGGCGCTCGACCATGCCCAGCGGTTCCGTGATGAGGTGAAAGCCCGGGTCGACCAGGGCACCGGCGTGTGCGAGAACGAGCGTATGCGCCTGATGTGGATCGGCGCTGGCCTGTGGCACGATGCGGAGTTCTACAACGCGCTGGAGACACGCCACGGCGCGGTGTTTGTGTGGTCCATGTACCTGGCACTGGCCGGGCCGCAGTACATCCGGTTTGGCCTGAACGACCCACTGCGGGCGCTCGCGAGTCGGGTGTGCTCGATGAACGAAGTCTTGCATTTGCCACCCTGGATGAATGCCTGGATGGTGTCCGAAGCGCAGCACAGTGGCGTAGACGCCGCGCTCATTCTCGTACCCAGCGGCAACCGACAGGCGGTAAGCGGAACGCTCATCACGCAGCTCGCGCTGGAAGCAGCCGGGATTCCAACGCTGGCGATCAGCGCAGACATGGTGGACTCAAGCGACTTTGACCACCAAACAGTGGTCGACCACGTATCGGAGTTCCTGACAGACAGGGTCGAGGGCACTTCGCCATGAGCCTGAGCACGGTGCGGCGCATGGGCGGGGCCAGCAGGTTGCTGGCGTGCGCCCTCGTTGGATGCGGGAGCTGTCGCGGCGAGCCTGGTACGGTCCCAGCCCACGACCCGAGGCCGATGGACGGGGAACAGTCGGATTCGACCGCTGGCCAAGTGCCGAGACCCGCCGGCCTGTACACACTGCGCTATGCCGCGCCCTACTCTGCACGGCATCCGTTCGGCCGCGCGGACCAACAATGGATCGAGCACGTGCAAGCGGCCTCACGGGGAAGGTTGCGCATCGACGCCTACTGGTCGGGCACGCTGATCAGCGCGGACCATGGCATGCTCGAGCTGCGGCACGGGGTCGCGGACGTGGCCAGCATCCGCCCCATCTACGAGCGCGGTGGCGCCCACGCCCTGCGCACGCAGACCGGCTTCTACGCAGGCGCAGAGAGCTTTGCCGAGCAAGTCGCCGTTTACAGATGCCTCGCGCGCCGCTTTTTCGTGTTCCGGCGGGAGCTATCGGGCTTGACCGTGCTCGCCGTCCAGGGCGGCACACTGCCCGGAATCGTGACCAGACGCAGCCCGGTGCGCAACCTGCAAGACCTTGCCGGCTTGCGTGTGCGCGCCCCGGTGGAACTCCTAGACGTGCTCGTGCGACTCGGTGCCGACCCCGTCAACATGCCCATGGGCGAGGTGTACGGCGCACTCGCCCGGGGCGTGATCGATGGTGTTGTGGCGCCGCTCGACGCGCTTGGCCCCCTGCACCTGGGGGAGGTTGCCAAGCACTATACCGCGCTCGCAATCGCTCGCGGCGCCTACCCGGCCCGCGCCATCCGCACCGCGCGCCTCCGGGAGCTCCCCCCGGAGTTGCAGAAGCTCCTCGTTGAGAGCGGGTCGGCGTGGGAGCGAGGCATCGCACGTGAGGTGGCCACAGCGGAGAGCCGCGGCCGCCGCTACGCGCTGAACCAGGGCATGGAGGTTCACAGCCCACCACAGGAGCTCCAGCACGCCCTGGACGAAGCCTACGCGGTCACGGCCCAGCAGCGCGCCCGGGCGCTCACCACAGCAAATACGGACGGAGAAGAGATCCTGGTGGCCGCCCACCGATGGATCGCCCAGCTCGACACCCATGGGTCCGATGCGAACACCGCGACCCTGTGCCCCATCGACTGATCCTACTGACGAGTTCGGGGCGCGGTCTCACGCCGTACGGCTGCCATCTTGCTCCGCTCGTGGCCAGTTGAACGCCACAGCCCAGGCGAGCACACGGCTCGCACCGGGCGCTCGTCCTGCGGCCCCTACAAGAACGTCACGCCGCCGAGGTTTCGATGCTTGGTCTCTTCTCGGGGTCGTTCGATGCCCTTGTGCGCGAGGGTCCACTCGACATAGAGCGGATTACCAGTGCTGGGCACATCAAAGGGTACGACCAGGGAGAACATTCGCGACGGGTTGCGCACGATCACGTGCTCACCGACTACGACGGTGGGCGTCGACTGACTAGAATCCAGGCCCCTTGCCGCGTAGTGGTTTCGCAGCATCGAAGCGAAGATGTTGAGCTGCTCGCCCAGCACGTCCCATATTTCGTCATGATGCCGTGCGCTGCGCTGCAGCACCCGTTCCGCATGGCTGCGGGCGACCTCGTGGTGCATTGATAGGGCCAGCCTACCCCACAGGCCGGGACCACCGATCTCGATCAACGCACTGGTCGGCGCCAACAGGCCAGCACTGGACCGGACGAACGCGGGCAGGGGCACCGCCCAGTCGCTACCGAGGAGCGCTGGGAGCGCCTGTTCGATGAATCTGAGCACGTCTGGGTCGTAGTGGTGTCTACGCAAGAGCCCGGCGATATGGCTCGCGATGGTGTCCGAATCGGAATCCCGGTCCACGACAGCATCGGCGGGTAGTCCGGGCATAGTCCCCTGCGAGCTAGCCCCATGGAGCTCTGCAATGGCAAGCACCAGTAGCCCGGGTTGAGCTGACTTGATGCGCTCGAGGTAGGCTCGACCGTCGTCGCCAGGACGGTCGACGGCGATTGCGAGGACCGCCACCGGATCGATTGCTTCGATCGCTGGATGACGGTCCGTGGAACCTTCGTCAAGAACGTGCGGGTTGAGGCCGCGTTCACGCAGGGATACTCGGAGCTCGGCGCTGCGTGCCTGATCTAGGCCGACCAGTACCACGCGACCCGCCAGCGTCATCGGCTCGGGCACGGCGGATTGCTCCTGTCTTGCAGCCCCTGCCACTATGCTTTCTCCGGCACTGACGGCTGCTCTGCCGGCCGCCTCTTGAGGCCCAACCCCTGATTCACGGCGGCCTGCAGGAGGTCGGTCCGCACCGGCTTGAGAATCCAAGCCGTCACCCCAAGGGCCCTCATCTCCATGACCATGCTATGGCTAGATTCGCTTGAAAGCACGAAGACCGGAGTGTCACGGTACTCGGGCATATTGCGAAGCTCGCGAACCATCGCAGAGCCCGTCATCACTGGCATGTTCAGGTCTACCAGAAACAGATGGATCTGCTCGCTGCGAGCAAGAGCCAGACCTTCAGCGCCATTGCAGGCCGTGATGACCTGGTGACCATCGTTTTGGAGAGCCTCGCCGTGCATGCGGCGCACGGCTTCGGAGTCGTCAACGATCAGTATCCGGCTTGCCAAACTACCTCCATCGGCCTTGTAACCTCCGATCGTACAGCAACGGCGTACCCTTCAAGAACCTGAACCAGCACCGGTTCGGACGCCCCTATAACCCGGATCGTTCACCAGCCGCGGAATCACCGCGCAAGCGATCGTGTTCACAGGGGCTTCGGTGAAGCACCTGCGAAGGAGGCGAAAGCGTCGTGCCAGCGAGCCTAAGCGAAGCGCCACGGCACTGATGAGTGGTCCGGCTATGCCACGTGCTTTGCACCTCCGCAGACTTCAGTCCGGGGTATGAAACACCGCAGCAGGGTTCCCTGTCGCGCCTCCGAACTGACTAGGATCTGACCCCCTAGCTCCTCGACAGCTTCCCGGAACGCAGCCATTCCCACGCCGCGACCGGAAAGCTCGCCAACGTCGTCGCGAGTGCTCAAACCGTCGGCGAAGAGCGCCTGGGTAAGGTCCTCTCGCGTCGCCGTGGACATGCCGAGGGCGGCGGCCTTGTCGTCAACCTTGTCCCACGCGATTCCGCGGCCGTCATCTTCGATCTCGATCTTGTAGGTGTCTCCAACGACGTGAAAGCGAAGGGCCAGCTGTAGCGAAGCGGGCTTGTCCGCGACTTCGCGTTCCTCGGAGGTCTCCATCCCGTGGTCGAGAGCGTTGCGAAGCGGATGGCTCAAGACTGCGAAGAAGCGGTTCCACCTATCGTCTGAAAGACGAACGTCGTCGGTCTCAACTGTGATGTCGCATGGACCCTTTCCTAGACGCTCCGCCAGGGCACACACGCCCGCCGCGGCGCGGTCCAGGCGCTTGCGGACAGACTGAAAGCGAAGGGAGGCGACCCTGTCTCGTAGTGCAGCCCGCGGTACACCTTGCTCGAAGTCTTCAAGCAGGGAGTCGAGCTCCGCGTGTGTGACCTGCGCCGCCGCGCTGCCCTCAGAAACCAGGGACGAGATCTGGTCTTCAAAGGATTGCCACGCCGCACCGAGCTCCTCGAAGGACTCGTCACCGGGAATCTCCCGGGTCTCGAGCAGAGCCGACTCCAGCCTTTGCGCTACGGCGCTCACAGAAGCGACCCCGAAGACACTACTGGTACCCTTGATGGTGTGAACCAATCGCATCATCGATCGCAGCTCGAGCCGCGGCCGCGCCGTGGTCGCGTTGATCAACCTACGCATCTCGGACAGCCACTCCATAAATCCAGCGCGATCTTCAGCAATGTGGGCAAGCGCTGCGAGGACCTCCTGTTGCAGCGCTTCGCGCTCAGCGCGCACGATGTCGTCAGTAACATCCGAAACGACAAGTAGCGCCCCGGCCAAACCGGAGCCGTGGACAACACCCCGATACGTCAAGTGGTAGTGACGCCCCTTGACTATCAACGTGCTCGGCATTTGCAAAAGACACAACTCCCACGGCAGAACGCCTTCTAACAACGTGTCCCATCCGTAGCGTGTCATCGCAGCTACTTCCTGGGAGTATTGCGCCAAGTGGTCAGCAAGTGCCGTGTTGGGTGCGGGGGTTCCGAGCCAACGAGCGAATGCAGCGGAGGTCTCGACTTCGAGGGTGCCATCTACTCGAACCATGGCTAGGCCTTGCTCCACGTTGTCGAGCACAGCCCGCATCGCCTGGTTCCTCGTGGTCAGCTCAGCGGTTCGTTCGTCGACCACCTTCTCAAGGTGGCGACGATGACCCTCTAGCTCAGCATCGCGCTTCTGAATGCCAACCAACATTTCATTGAACGCCTCGGTCAGCGCCCCCAGCTCGTCGTCGCTGACCCGGGCGGCCCGCGCGGAATAGTCCCGCTCCTGCTGAACCTTCGCGGCGGCCCGCGACAGGTTGGTTACCGACCTGGTCACGCCTCGGCCAAGCGGCCACGCAAGTAGGGCGGAAAGCGCCAGGGCCGCCAAGGAAAGCCCAACGGCCGAGGTTAGCGCCCGCTCAAGCGCGGCAATCCGCGCAAGCGCAAGGTCCTTGACCGAGGCATTGAGGTTATCGGCAAGGCCACGCAAGCGCTCGACCTTGCGGGCCTGGTGCCCGAACCACAAAGCCCCGTCAACGCCGAGCTCCTCTTCGATGGCCTCGAGCGCCCGCTTACGCATCCTGGCCGTGCTGACGGCAAAGTCTCCATCAAGAACCCGCCGATACTCCTCCAGAAAAAGGTCGTCGGCGGTAGCCAGCAGCACGCGCTCGTTCACGGCATGCTCGGTAACCAGGGTGACGAGCTCGCGGTAGGCACCCGGGGCGAATTCCTTTCTCGTAAAGACGTCCGTCAGTAGGGCGTGCTCTTGACTGGCATTTTCCTGGATCTGTAGGACTGACACCAAGAGGGAGATCGTCCGTAGGACCTCGCCGTGATCGCTCAACTGCATCAATGCGGCGATGGCGTTGATCAAGTTGCCGTTGGCGTCCTTGTACAGGCCCAAGAGGTCGATCACGTCTACATCACTTGTGCTCGCCTGGGTCCGATGCTCGCCGAGCTTCGCGAGCGCGCTGTGGGCAGCGGCCAGGTCTCGCGACAGCCGAGGTGGCAACTCGCCTTGGCCATGGGCCTGGAGTAGGCGGTCAAGTACCGCGATGGCGTGGTCCGTTTGCGCGAAGCGCTTCGCGGTGGCCGGGCCGGGTTCCTTTCCAAGGTGTCGGCTCAGCTGCGCTCGCTCGTTCTGAAGCGCCTGGACAACGGCGCTCATGTCCGCCGCCAACTCCGCCAGATCTTCCACGGTGCCAAGGGCTTCCGCAGCCTTCGCTTCCC
>JAPPOR010000126.1:4721-8506 GCA_028817905.1 Myxococcales bacterium | reverse complement strand
CGGGCTAGTAGCGCAGTGTGCCCACGAGCTGAAGGTCGATGGGCGGACCGGGTGTGAAGTTGACGTCCTCACAGCCCAGGAAGCTACCGGCCGCCATCACCGCCCGAGTCTCGCTGGTGCAACCGCCGGGGCCTTCACCGGGCAGTCTCGAAACAGTGGCGAACTGGGCCTGGCGGTAGGACGTGTCGAGCAGGTTCTGGACGCGCAGCGCGAGCCCAAAGTGCTCCTGGTCCCAGCCCAAACCGAGGTCGGTTCGGATGAACCCCTCTGCGGTCAGGAACTCGTCCTCCGTCGCGGGACGGTCGCCCACGTGCACGACTCCAAGCCGGGCCCACAGGCCGCTTGCCGCGTGCTCCACTTCGATACCGGCCCGCATCAGCAAGCGGGGAGCCAGGGGGATTGCCGACTCACGATCGGGTGCGTCCACGAATAGGCCCTCGGTCAGTTGGGCTTGTAGTTCCAAAGTCAGCCATGAAAGGGGGCGCAGACGCACGTCGCCCTCGATGCCCATCCGTCGGCTTCTCCCACTGGCCTCGGTTGTGCCCTCATCGCCCACCCACACGAGCTCGCTGTCTAGCTCGAGCACGAAGCCGGCCAGGGACGCATTCAGGCGCGGCGTGGGACGGGTCCGCAGACCCAGCTCGTAGCCCAGCGCCCTGGTGAGCGGACTCGCAGTGTCCGGGTTCGCCACGATGGCGCGCGCATCGTTGGAGTGAAAGCCCAAGCCGATGCTCGCGAAGGTCTCGAGCCACTCGGGTTGCCCGAGCGGGCTCAGGATCAACGAAGCTTTGGGGCTAACACGTGCAGCCCGTTGTTGACCGCTCGTGCGTGTCCCAGAAGAACTCCGGTCCTCGAATCGATCGAGCACGTTGAAGTCGAAGAAGTCACTTCGCAGCCCTGCGACCAACCGGACATCATCTCGATAGCTGGCGCTGGTTTGCACATGGAGACCGATGCTGTGCTCGTCGATTTCCGCATCCACCACAGCCTCCCCATGCTCCCGGTCGGGAGCGTGGTCCAAGCTGTTGGTGATCTCGTCAGCCCGCAGGGAGGCCCCGGTTTGCACGCCGAATGACCATGCGCCCAACGCGTGGGACAGGGCATGGCGGATGCTCAAGCCATAGCTGGTCCGGCGATCGCCCTGGTGGATCATGTCACCCCGTTCGGGGTCCAGACTGTAGAACGTGAAGTTCGAGTAGAGATCGAAGCGGTACCGCGCCAGCCACAGGTCGACCGTGAATTCGCCCTGGTCCGCGCCGAACGCAGCGGCCGGCGCCTGTAGTGTGGCAAAGACACTGGCGCGCTGGGTGTCGCCGCCCTCGGCCGGATCGACGGACCCAAACCGGTCCAGCTGACCGCTCTCCACCGCGCGCGCCGGAATCTGCCCGGACGCATTCCAATCTGCGCTGTAGCCGGTAGCGGTGAAGGTCAGCTCGGCACCCGTCCAGGGAGCGTGGGTGCTGCGTGCAAACAGGTTGATGCGGCGAGCGTTCTCGGCACTGTTGAACGGCCCGTCTGTTCGGTAAACCTCAGCCGCGAAGATCGGCGCCGCCGGCGTGAGCTCGGGGTTCGCAGCGACGACCAGGCGTCCGGTGTCGAAGCTGCCATAGCTCGCGCTAACGAAGCTCTGCGGCAGACGCCGCGCAAGGACGTAGCGCGCGCTGCCCGCGGTGGCGAAGTCGCCCAGGTCCGCGTAGTAGGGGCCCTTGCGAACCTCGATACGCTCGACCAGTTCCGGAATGACCCAGTGCAGGTCAGAAAAGCCCTGACCATGTCCGTGGGACACGGCATTGACGGGCACGCCATCGACGAAGAACGCGATGTCCGTGCCATGGTCAGCGTCGAAGCCGCGCAGGAAGAACTGCTGGGCCTTGCCACCCCCGGCGTGCTGAATGCTGTAGAAGCCAGAGGCGGCGTTCAACAGGTCCCCCGCGCTGCGATAGGGCCGGTTGCGCAGCCGGCGCCCCGGAACGTCGAACGCGGATGCGGCCTTGGAACGCGGCGCCACACGTGCCACCGCCTCCAGCTCCGCAACCCGTTCTTCATGCGAGTGGTCGTGCTCGTGGTCGTGCTCGTGGTCATGCTCGTGGTCATGCTCGTGCCCGCCCTGCCCTTCCCCATGCTGGTGCCCTTCCGGCACGAACAGCATCTCGTAGCGCACCCGTGCGGCTGTTGGCAGTCCCCCAACGGTGGCCGGCTCAAACAGCAAGGCAGCAGCAGCCGAGAGGGCAGCCGCCCGAAAGGGCTCGGCCGCTTCACCGCGCCGGTCCACTTCCAGCACTTCGGCGGCGTCCACATGGCCCCGTGTGTCGATGGTCAAGAGCAGCACAGCTCGCGCCGGCAGGCCGTCGCCACCCTCTGGATACTCCACGTGTCCATGCCCGCCGCTCTTGGCCACGGGTGGGAGGGCCGATGGGGCAGCCTTCGGACCGTCCCCCCCTCCCCGCTCGGAGGGCTTTCGGTCGGGCGCGTCCCGGTCTGGACCCTGCCTGGTGTGGTCGTCGTGATCCCCCAAGTCGGCGGACTGCAGCGACTCCGCCGCTGCCGGCCCTTCCTCTACTATGGCACCGCCTGCTTCCGCACTACTCGGGTGATTCTGTGCGCCGTCCCGAACCGCCTGCGCGCGGACCGTCGTGGGACACGCCTGGAGCGCTGAGAGCACGCAACCGAGGAAGATTATGGGCTGCAGCGCGAATCGATGGACCTTGTGGGGTAGAGCTTCTTTCATTGCTACTGTCCGAGATACCCCCCCGCCCCCATTGACTACGTTGGACGAACCCGCTTGGATCCGTCCGGCAGCCCGATGCGCCACGTCCGAGTCGGACCATGTCTACGCCAAGGTCAGTGCTCGTCAACCGGGGTCCGACCCGGCGATCGAGCCGGCGTGACACCAGGCGTCGCGAGCAGACCGCGGCTCGGGTTCGGCGCGTGACCGACACGTAGCGCCCATCCGGCGAGGCACCGGGTCCCGAGAGCCGGTCGCGGGGTTGTCGGCAAGACTTCAGGTCGGTCATGCCTCTGGGGGCCAGAAAACGCCGTTGGTGCTGCGCAGGTCGTGGCGCTCGCGCATCTCATCTGTAGGCGCACCTGATGGTTCGGGTGCGCGAGCCCCCTATCTGGGGCAGGATGAGGAGACCACCCATGAAGCAAGCGACTGTATCGGTCCTGGGATGCACGTTGGCGAGCGTGTTCTTCGGCTGCGGAGACCAGGTGGACGAGGCCTACCGAGGAGAGCGACTGCTGAGCGTCTCCGCCAAGGTTGTCGGTCTCGCGCAGGGTCCCACGGGCGACATCGAGCCGATCCTGGCGTATGACGACGGGGCCCGAATGCACTTCCAACCCGTCGAATACACGGGCGACTTCCCCCCGGGTTTCGAGCTGAGCGTGTACGACGCGCCTCCCGAGGAGGTTCTGTTTCGGCCGCTTGGGCTGCCAGGTGAGCCACTGGTCGCATTCGCCTACATCGGGGCTGTCACCACGGACCATCCCGACTCGGCGCGCTACCCACGTCGCAATGAGGGTTGGACCAGGGTCAGCGCGGACCCCGCGGCGCCGCTGGTCAGCGGCACGCGCCATTGCGATGTCAACGGGGAGTGCTTCGAGACGACCACCACATGCGACGCGGACGGCTCAAACTGCAGCATGACCCAGGAAGGCGACCCAGCGCTGTCCACTAGCCCGGCCGTGTGGTTTCGTGGACTTGCCTTCGACACGATCCTGGTCTACCTGGATGGCCGCGCCGAGGAGGGGAGCGCCACCGCGACCGCGCTCGGCGGTCCTGCGCC
>JAPPOR010000126.1:0-4489 GCA_028817905.1 Myxococcales bacterium | reverse complement strand
CAGCAGCCCGATCCAGGCGAAGCCGAGCGGCACGCCAAGAACCGCGCCGAGGAGCTGGCAGCTGACTATGGAGAGATCGAGCGCCTGGCAATGACCGAGCTGCTTTCGCAGGGTTGTGAGCTCACGAGCCGCAAGCTTGTTTCCCTGCAGGCCCCATCCGACCGCCAGATCGCCTTCCAGTTGGTTTCCCGCCTGGACCACCTGGGCGAGCAATCCCCGTTCATCGCCTTCATCAATTGACCTCTCCGCAACCACTCCTGGTGTCCCCCGGCAGCAGCATCGCTGGCGCGTACAGGCGCTTCGCGCCGATGGTGCTGCGACGCGCGTGTACCATGCTGGGAGATAGGGAAGAGGCCCGCGAGGTGGTTCAGGACATCTTCATGAAGCTGGTGGAGAGGCCGGGTGTGTTCGAGGGGCGCTCTTCGATAACAACCTGGCTCTACGCCGTGACCACCAACGCGTGCTTGGCTCGCTTGCGGCAACGCCGTACCCGTAGCCGGCTTTTGTCCGAGCACGATGGGGTCCGCTCGAGCGCTGCAGGCGCGATCGGCTCCGGTACCGGAGCCCTCGCGCCGGACACGCTCCCTGTCTTGCGCGACGTGCTGCGGCGGCTGCCGCCCAGGCTCGCTGAGGTGGCGGTCTACCACTACTTCGACGAGCTCACGCAGGCGGAGACGGCAGAGGTCATGGGCTGCTCCCGCAGAACCGTGGTCACGCTGCTATCCGAACTTCGCCACCATCCACTAGCTTGCGAAACCCAGGGATGACAGGAGTCACCATGTTCAACCACCTGACACGCGAGCGCCCTGACGAATGCATCTCGGACCTAACCCTTGACGCGTGGATGGCGGATGACTTGCCCCCGCAGCGCGCGCAAGAGGTCGCCTCGCATCTCGCCGCCTGCGCCCGCTGTAGCGATCGGCGCCGGCAGTTCCTCGCGGACCGCCTGGTGTTGTTTCCCGACGCTCCTCCCTCAGCCACCGAAGCGCCCACTGCGCCACTGCAGGCCACCGCCAAGCACGCTCCTCCCATGGCTCAAAGGAGCCGGCGCATCACGGCTACCCTCGGCGCAGTAGCAGCGGCTATGGGGATAGCCGCCGTGGCTCTTCTCGCGCAAAAGCCGGGCGCGGAGGCGCCTGGCGAGCGGACCAAGGGCGGGGCCAGTCTTCCCTTCTTCTTCGTCAAGCACGATGGCGTCGTGTCCAGGGCACTCGACGGGGCCCGCGTACCCGCCGGCTCGTCCCTTCGCTTCGTCTACAACGCTGACAACCCGGTGTACCTGGCGATCATCAGCCTCGATCCCCGCAACGAGCTGTCGGTCTACTATCCCGCGAAAACGCATGCGGCCCAGGTTCAGCCGGGTCGGGAGGCTGCGCTGGACAGCGCCGTGAAGCTGGACGGCAGCCTGGGACAGGAGACGCTGTGGGCGTTGTTCTGTGACCAGGCGACGCCCATCGACCGGCTCCTTGCAGCGTTGCGCGCCGACCCCGGGGCGCAAACTTACGATCTCGTCGAGGGGTGTCGGGTCCAGGTCGTGCGCTTCCGGAAAGTCGCCCCATGAGCTCGCTCGCGTGGCGGGTCCCGCTCATGTGGCTCCTATTGAGCGCGGCTCCCGCCGGCGCGCTGGCGGCCGTCGATCGCTACGCGGTGATCGTCGGCAACAACCGTGGTTTCGAGCACGAGTCTCCGCTCCGGTACGCGGAGACCGATGCACGCCGCGTCTACGAGGTGCTGCGTGACCTGGGCGGGTTCGAAGCGCTAAACATGGCGCTGCTCCAAGGCGAGGATGCCCAGACGGTTCGCGGGAGCTTACTCGCGCTCAATGCCCGCATCCGTCGACGCGTGTCCTTGCCCGGCGTACAGGTGATGCTCTTCGTCTACTACTCCGGTCACGCCGACGCCACCAGTCTGCATCTGGGCGACAGCCACTTGCCGCTGCGCGAGCTGACCCAACTCGTCGAAGGCTCGAGCGCCACCTTCCGGATCGCGGTGCTGGACGCCTGCAAGAGCGGCAGTCTGACGCGCACCAAGGGCGGAGACATCATCAGTCCCTTTTCCCTGCTACAGGACAGGACCCTGCCCTCGGAGGGTTTGGCGTTCTTGACGGCCAGCGCTGAGGGCGAAGATGCACAGGAATCGGACCAACTCAGGGGGTCTTTCTTCACTCATGCCCTCGTCTCTGGCCTACTCGGCGCGGCGGATGCAAATGGCGATGGACGCGTTGTCCTCGATGAGGCCTACCGCTACGCCTACGAGTCGACCCTGCGCTCGACCAGCCGCACGCAGGCTGGCATCCAGCATCCAAGCTACCGTTACGACCTGCGCGGCAAGGGGACGCTAACGCTCACCGAGCCCGGCCGCCGCGATCCGCGTCGCGGCCAGCTGCAACTGCCCGCCGACAAGACGGTCCTACTCATGCGCTCCACCGCGCAGGGCCAAGTGGTTGCCGAGGTCGGCGCGCGGGCGCGCAGCCGCCTCCTGAGCCTCCGACCGGGCCGCTACTTTGTGCGCGCTCGGGGTCGTACTGTTCTGCATGAAGGCGAAGCGAGGGTGGTCGCCGGCACCACCACCACCGTCGCCTTGGGCGACCTGGATCGGATCGAGTACGCCCGGCTTGTGCGCAAGGGCGGCACGGACAAAGACATCGTCCATAGCCTCGCGCTGGGCGCCAGCGCGCGAAGTGCGCTGCCCAATGCCGCGACCGTGTGCCCAGGGGCACTCCTTTCCTACGGTGTTGACACCCGGCGCCTCGGAATGCGGCTGACCCTAGGGCTGTGCGGTGCTACCACCAACAATGGCTTGGTCGAGACCCGGACGATAGCGTCGGACGCTGACCTGTACTTCTATCATGCGTGGGACATCGGAAGACTCTCCCTGGACCTGGGCCTGGGCGGCGGCCTGTCCTGGTTTCAGCAGCGACTCGTCAGCACGCGACGAGCGCCCGACCGCAGCGCCGTGCTGCCCTTCATCACCGCGGGCGGCGGCGCCGCGCTTGCACTCCCAGTCGGCTACTACGTCGGCAGCGAGCTGCGCGTCGAGACGCACGTGCTCCGCATCCACCGGGACGGCCAGCGGATTGACTCGCAGGTGGCGCTCGCGTTGCGCGGTCGACTCACGGTTGGAAAGCGCTTCTGACGCTCGCTCAGTTCATTGACCAACCTCGCGGCGCCTCGCCTACTTCGACATCACCTCGCTCGCGAACCACGGTGAGTATTCGGTCGCTCGCCGAGAGCCGGGAAGCCTGCGCGACCCGCTCGCAAGTTCTGGATGAGAAGTTGCTAGGGTGTGGTTTCGCCGCGGAATGCCTGTTTGAGCAGGGCGGCGAACCGTACTCCTGCCATCTTGATCCGCTGCTTGACGACCGGCTCGAAACGCTCTGCATAGTGGGTAGTGATCGCCACCACGCGCTTTCCGTCCCACAGGCGCGGTCGAAAGTCGGCACGTGCAGGCTCCGCACGCGCAAACAGCGCACCAAAGCTGGCCGTCAGTCGGTCGAAGAACCCGGACGTGCCGACAAAACGCTTGCTGTCGGCGGCATACCAGCACCCATCATCGCGGCGCGCGCAGTACCGGACATCGGAACGGAGCGCAATCGACAGGGACTCATCTGCCCACACTTCGACGCGCAGGTCACCCGTCCAGGCCTGCCGTTCGGCGCTCGAAATCTCACCTTGGAGCGAGCGGCCGAACGCGGCACCGTCGTCGCGGATACCCATGCGCTCCATCGCGTACGCTGGGATGCAAGTGTCCCAGACGCCGTGAAGCACTGTGCCGCACGCAAGGTTCGAGTTGACCTCGATGAGGTTCCCCCCGCGATCATCGGCAAACGATACATGCAGCGGCTGGTGCAAATCCCCAACCCAATGGCCCAGAAACTTCAAGGCCATCAAACGTTCCGCGTTCGCGACGCCCGGTGTCCCAAGCCTTTCCAGGTCGCGAGGGATGGCCGTCAGCAAGCAGGCCTCGGACCCGCACTCGGATCCATCCACGTGCGCTACCTCGCGCGAAACGTTGAGGTAGTGGTTGGGTCGATTCCGGCCCTGGACATCACCGGGCCGGTCAGGCCAGGTGCACGCGTTCGCGAGGCCATGGAAGGCGGGGTCATTGTCCGTTGCAAGGAGCGCGTCTACCGCCGCTCGGACGTCCGGCGAAAGCTCATGGTAGGCCACCTCGCAAACCGCCCTGTGTCCGGCGTCGCCCCAGGCCCGCAGCGTACCCGGCTGCGCCAAGCACAGCACGCCCGCAACCACGAACGCGATAGGTACTCTACACCACAAGGCGTTGTCGGCCTCGGGCGAGGGGGCGGATTGCGGTGTCTCCGGCATGGCAGCCCGGACAGATTACCAAGTCCCGACTGGATCGCGCAGGGATTCGGCTTCACAGCGCTTTCGACGACCGACGGGAATACCGTATTTTCTAGCCAGACAAGCCGCTGCGGAGTCGAAGAACAAGCGCGGCGGCGGCGAAGTCATAAATGATCCGGGCTAGC
>JAPPOR010000133.1 GCA_028817905.1 Myxococcales bacterium | reverse complement strand
AGGGTCGCTCCCAAGCAAGCGTCGGGTGACGGCGGGGCCCGGGGGATGCTACGAACAGGCGTGCGCGCACGTTCGTTGAGTATGGCCTTGCCGGCTTCCGCCGCTCTGTTGTGGACCTTGGGCGCAACCCTGACGGCAACGGCCCAAGGCATGTGCGTCGAAGAGGGCGAGTGCTCCTTTCGCAAACCCAACGTCCTGATTCTCATGGACTACTCGAGCTCGATGGTCGGCTTCGAGCAGGGCCCCAACTACTACCCCGAGGGGCAGTTCAGCGTGACCCGCTGGGACGCACAGCTAGAAGCGGTGCGCTGGATCGTGGGGTACGACGACGGCGTGTTCGCCAACAACATGCGCCTCGGGCTGGCGCGGTTCGGCCACGACCCGGACCTGGAAACGGCGGGTACCGTTCTGGCCAGCGACACCTCGTTTCCCCCCATCACGGACGGCTTCGCTCTCGACGTGCCTTTTGAAGACGCCGAAGGCAAGTACTTCGAGTGCCTGGGGTCGGCAGTGGCCGGCGAACTGGCCGTCCTCGCCACCACGCCACCACCCTGGATCGGGAACCCTCCGGGACCTGATAACACAATGGCCACATGGACCCGCGGGGCCCTGCGATCAGCCCATGCGCTGTTCAACGAAACGCGTGCGCGACACGAGGACGAGGCCGGCGAGGACGGTCGCAGCTACCACGTGGTGTTGATGACCGATGGCGAATGGACCTGCGCCGACCGCTTCGGACAGAACTGTGAAGAGGACCCGGCACCGGAGGCTGCGGTGCTGCGCGATGACGGCATCTCGGTGCACGTGGTTGGGTTCGGAGACGCCGCGGACCTGGCCTCATTGGACGAAGTCGCACGCCAGGGTGGCACCGGCGAAGCCGTGGACGCACGCTCACCGAAGGAACTCATCGACGCCGTCACCGCGATTCTAGACGACATCCGCAACAGTGTGATCATCCCCGAATGCATCGCGGGGCTGCCCAGGGTGATGATCGTGATGGACGGCTCGACCTCGATGATCGAGGGCAACGCACCCGGTGAAACCAACTGGGACAAGGCCCGCTACGCCCTGGCGGGCAACCCCGACGCCACAGACCCACAGGACCCGGGCTACGTCGAGTCGATCTTTCGCCGCCAGGTGGAGGTTGCGGGTGAGATGGTCACCATCGAGGACGTGACCCATGTGGCGCTGATGGCGTTTGCGGATGCGGACAGTCAGACCCTCATGGTCCCGTACGCACCCTGCGCGCGCGACAACATCGCATGGGCCATGGATCCATGGACCTCATGCGTCGCGCCCAGCTGCGACGACCCCTACGCGGGTCCGCCACTGACATGGACTTTTCAGAACAGTCAGACGTCCCGCATGCCACCGTTTCGCCAGGAAACCCAGAGCTTCATGCCGGACTGCAATCGCGGCGACGGAATCTGTAGGGGCGACATGCCCAACACATATACGGGTGAGGGCCTGGCTTTCGCGATCGAGGCCGTCGAGCGCTACCGGGCCGATCCGGAGCCCTTTGGGTTGCACGAAGACACCCCTTTCATCAATATCCTGATCACCGATGGAGCAACGTCGGAAGGCTCCGAAGGCGCCGAGGCCAACCTGACACGCTTGGTCGAACTTGGAATCGACACCTATGTCATCGGCTTCGGCACGCCGAGTGACCTGAACGAAGCGCAACTCGAGCGATACGCCGGGTGGGGCAACACCGATAGCGCCTTTATCGTCAACCCCGAACAGGGAGACAGCGCAGACGGCCTTGCCGAGGCGATCGCCGGAATCGTGGCGGGCCTGGGACTGGACCCATGCTGCGCCATCAACGACTGCGCCATGGATCCGGAGCCGCCCGATCCTCCCCCGGTGTGCGGCGACGGGGCGCTGGAGGGCGAAGAAGCCTGCGATGACGGCAACCGCGCGCGGAATGACGGCTGCGATCCGAGCTGCCAGATCGAACGACCCCTTGTGGACCGGGTCAACGACGACGACGCGGGCACCGACGAAGAGGAGCCCTCGGCTGGGTCCAGTCGAGATCGGGACACGGACAGGGAGGTGGCAGCCAACGACCCCGATGGTGGCAAACGATTCTCCGACGGTGATGGAGGGCGTCCGGACCCGCTTGACGCCGGAGCGAGTCGCGGTCCGGATGGCGCCATCGCCCAGGGCCCCGACGCCGCTGAGGACGGCTGTAGCTGCAGTGCCGTCGGCGCGCGGGACCGTGCACCCATGTCGCGCGCACTTGCGTGTTTGTCAGCTCTCGGTGCCCTGTGTCTGCGTGTGCGTCGACGTCTATGACCCGTCTGTGACCCTTTGCCAGGCCCCCGCACGATGCGTCGTCACTCACGGCAACGGGCAGTGACGCGCTGGTTGGTGCTCTGGAGGTCGAGTGCGGCCCGGCACTCTGCGTCTGTCTCGCAGCCTACGAACAGGCACTGGCCACGATCACAAATCTGGAAGCTGCCGCTGGTACAGTCCGCATCGCGCATGCAGGGCACGACACAATCACCGTCGATGCAGTCCACGCGACCATCGCGTGTCACGAAGTAACACTCGCGCTTCGACTTGCAACCCGTCTCGACGCATTCCCCGTCGTCGCAGGAGTACAACAGCGGGCATTGCTCGTCGCGCACGCACGGCGCCTCACACAGGCCCTGTATGCACTTGAGACCCTCACCGCAGTTGTCGTCTTCGCGGCACTGACGGCAGGCCCGGTCCACGCAGTAGGGCGTCTGAGCAGACACACACTCGTCGTCGCTCTCGCATCCTGGTGCTGCTCCGACACACAGGTTCTCGCGGCATTCCCGCGCACACATGCAAAGGTTGGTAAACGTATTGCAGAAGATCGGGTCCATCGCGCAATTGGCCTCGAACGTCGTGCAGTCCGGATGCGGAATAAAGTCGGCGCAGCAGTCTTCGCTCTGTTCGCACTCGACTCGGTCGCAGGACTTGGCGCTCCGTGCAATCCCGTGCGAATCCTCACGGCAAACCGTATCGATGCATGAGAGCCCCTCGGCACAGTCGTTGCGCGCATCACAGCTCTCGCCGCGGTTGCTGAATTCACCAGGCGCCGCCTGGATCGGCACGGTCCGCTCCTCCTCGTCTACGCTTGCCTGGCAGATGCGGCCGATGCACCGCAGACCGCCCAGACAATCGCGACGGGCGGTGCACGACTCCCCAACGCCGCCCTTGGTGTCTTCTTCCACCCCGCGCCCAACCGTCTCAACACCAGCATCCGTCATGCCGGTGCAAACCTGTTGGATGCACGCAAGGCCAGACTCGCAATCGTCGCGTGCGCGGCATGACTCACCGGCACCGCCGCGCAGGGGGTCGCGGTCGCACGCCGTGCCCCACAACACGACCGGCACGACGGCCACAGCGATCATAGAAACCTGTCTCATCTTGAGGACTCCGACGAGCCACCCTATCGAGGATTGCCCGCGCCAGCAACGACGTGTAGGACCAGAGAGTGGCCGGTCGACATATCACGATTCTCGTCCTGTGTGCGGCGAACCTCTGCCTGAGCTGCAACAGCAAAATCGTGGTCTGCGCACCGCAAGCACCGACCTCTTGCGCATGCGATGGCGGCCTGCCGGGCGTCCAGACCTGCAACGAACGCACCGGAGCCGTAGTCTGCGAGTGCCAAGATGCGCGCTTGCCGGACGCGTCGGTGGTCTTTGACAACCCCGATGTAGACGGCGGTGTGGATGTGGGCCGCCAGCCGGGTTTCGCCAGCGTCGACCGGACTGACGCCTGCGCTACCACCACAGCAGAGGCTCGGCCAGGAGAGAAGATCGACGTCATCTTCGTGATCGACAACTCCGGAAGCATGGACACCGAAATCGCCGCTGTTCGCTCCAATATCAACCGCAACTTCGCAAACATCATCGCAGCAAGCGGCGTCGATTTCCGGGTGATCATGATTTCGCAATTCGGCGACGGGGGACAGAACGTGTGCGTCGAGCCGCCCCTGTCAGGCGCACCATGCTCAGCCGGCCTGGAGCAGGCCGCCACGAACCGCTTCTTTCACTACGACACCAACATCCAGAGCACCGACCCCTGGTGCCAGCTACTGGAAACCTTCGACGCTCCGGATCGGGCCCTGCTCGCACCCGACGGCTGGGGGCAGTGGTTGCGCGAAGAAGCCCGCAAGCTGTTCGTAGTTATCACCGACGACAGCGCCGGCTGTGTGTGGCCCGGTCCAGATGGTCCGGTCAACCTGACGATGACTGGCGAAGACCCGATCGGTGCCGCGACCACGTTCCACCGCGCGCTGCTCGCGCGGTCGCCAACCCAGTTCGGTGTCCCTCCAGACGTCCGCTACAGCTGGTACAGCATTATCGGGGTCAAGCCCAATGCCCCGCTCAGCGCTCCCTGGTTTCCCCACGACCCGATCGACGACGATATCTGCGCCACCGCTGCCAGCCCGGGCACGGCCTACCAGGCGCTGAGCATCATGACTGACGCCCTGCGCTATCCGGTTTGTGAAGGCCTGGGGTTCGAGTCTGTCTTCCGGGCCCTGTCCCGAGGTGTGATCCGCACCGCAAAGGCTGCGTGCAGCTTCGCACTGCCGGATGAAACGTCCGAGCGCATACTCGACACGGCCACCATCACCGTCGAGTACAAGCCAGGCGGCGCGGACACGGGACAGCGCCTCCCGCGAGCGGAAACAAGCGAAGCCTGCGACGGCGACGGGTTCTACTTCCAGGATGACAAGATCGTGCTGTGCCCTGGCTCGTGCGCTACGGTGCGGGCCGACGACAGTGCGCGAGTCGAGGTCCTCTTTGGCTGCGGTACCGGCGGACCAACCTAGTTACTTGATCAGGCGGGCGGTCACCGGAATCGTAAACGCCACGGGGCCTGTCTGGGTCGGGAAGCGTGTTCCCTTTGCCACACGTTGGACGCACCGGCCCAGGTCGGTCGAGGCCAGCTGTGCAGGCAACACCTGTGCGCGCTGGACGCTGCCATCCGCCTGCAGGGTAAACTCGATCTCCACGCGAGCTCGACCCGCCGCCTGGACGCCGTGTTTCGTGAAGCAGCGCTCAACCAACGGCTCACGACGACGGAAGGCACGCGTCAAACTTGCGCCGCTGCGCCGTTTTCGCTGTGCACGCAGCCTCCCTGGGTCCTTCGCTCGTGCCGGCTTGGGCGACTTGGGCGCTTCGACCGCGGCGGGCGGAGATTCGTCGGATGGCAACTCACCCGGGAGCGCGGGCACGTCCGCCTCAGCGGGGCCCTGGTCCGGCGGTCGCTGGGCCGGCAACGGCCGTTGCACAACCGCGATACGCGGCGGCAGCGGGTTGGCTGCGGGCCGCCCCCCAAATAGCCAAATAAACGCGGTGCATGCCAGGGTCAACGCGAGCAACACCACACCTGCCAACATGCGTCGGCGCAGCTGCCGTTCAAGCGCGGTCTGCTGCTGAGCGTCCTGCTGGAGGGCCTGAACAGCTTCCTCGCCGCCGCCGACTCCAAGCAAACCTGGCGTCACCACTGTTTCCTCTTCGGGAAGACCGACAGCCGTCGGGTGCTCCGACGGCCGCACCCGATCCCCCAACCCGACAACGGTCGCTTCAAGCTCCGTCGAAGCTCCCGACGAGTCCAAGGATGCCCGGCGCCAAGCCTCATCCCGCTCCACGAGGGACTCCACATTCAGCACGCGCGCCAGGTCCTCGTCGAAGTCGGCTTGCAGCATGGCAGCGAAGTCCGCCCGCACCTCGTGTTCCGACCGCGCGTGCAAGGCGCGCAACGCATCGGCAAACTCCAGGGCGGTCGAAAAGCGGAGCGCAGGATCCTTTGCCAGCGCCGTCGCAAGCACATCGTCGAGTGCCGCAGGCACGTCGTCGCGGACAGCGGAAACCGGATCGGGCAGATGGTTCATGACCCGCTGGAGCGTCGCTGCCCGGTTCTTGGTCCTGAACACGTTGTGACCCAACAACACCTCGTGGAGCACGACCCCACAAGCGTATAGATCGCTCTGGGGCGACGCGTCCGCGCCGGCGAAGATCTCAGGGGCGATGTACGGATCCTTGCCAACAAAGGCACTCACCTGGGTGTGATACCCATGCTCACCGCCGTGCATGCGTGCAACACCGAAATCAAGCAGGCGTGCGCGTCCCGACACGTCCAGAATGACGTTGGACGGGGAGACATCCCTGTGCACGATGTGCATCGACTCGCCGTCGGGATGCCGCGCCGAGTGTGCATGGTGGAGAGCCTGCAAGACATCAACCGTTAGTTGGAGCATGAACTCGGTCGGCACCTGCCGCGAAGCCTTGGCGAGGAACCGCCTCCACTGCCCCAGGTTGTAGCCGTGGACGTACTCGAGCACCATCACGTAGCTGCCGTCTTGCTCGCCGAATTCGATCACGTCTACGATGCCCGGATCCCGCAAGTTGGCTAGAATCTGGGCCTCTCGCGCGAACATCTTCACGAACCGCGGATCGCCGGCATACTCTTGAAGAATGAGCTTGACGACAACCGGCTTGATGAAGCCGACCGCACCCTCGGACCGCGCCAGGTAGACGATCCCCATCCCGCCCTTCGCAAGCTCGCGCACCACTCGATACCGCCCCAACAGCACCCTGCCGATCATGGGGTTGGTACTTGCGCGTGCGGAATTGCTTGTCATGGAGGTTGGGCGGAGTGCCTAAGGTAGTAGTGAGTGCCCAGACGGGGGTGCCACAGCCGCAGGGCAACGTCGGGTCGGCGCTCGGTCGTGGTCACCGTGCCTACAAACCGCTGCCCCTTCTGCATTTCAATGGTCCCACCATCAGCACTAACTTTCCATCCCGGCAGCGCCACCCCCGACACGGCCACCTGCTCACCAGGGCGGAAACCACCCTCGCCAGGGGCGGACAGGCTCGCCGTGGTGGCGGCGTTGTCGAAGCGCACGTCGATGTGAGTTGTGCGCGATCTACGACCGGCAGCCTCAAAGCGCACCTGGTGAGAACCATCCGACAGGTCCCCCGAAGAAAACTCGTACTGGCCGCTGTCGATCGGGCGGGCCTTCCCATCTAGCACGAGCGTATAGCCCTTGGCCTTGGGTGCGCGCGGCCAGCGAAGCACGATCTTCGGTGGCTGATTCTGGTAGTAGATCTTGTACTTCCGACCGTCGGCATCGACATGGGAAGTCGGCGGTCTCCGCGGCAGTCGGCGCGTGCCGACGTCCCGCAATACACGTACCCACCCGCGCGACACGACCTTCTTCTGTATCCGACCGCCTTCAAGACATCGGACCCGATAGCGATGGCGCCCGAACGGGAGGGGCACACCAACCGTACCGCTGCCATGGTAGCGAAGCCGTCCCAGCTGAACGACGGCCCGATCGCGACAGCGACCAACGATCTCGAACCCCACCGCGATCGGAGCCCGCGCAGAGTGCACTGTGGCGGAAGTCGAAGGAGGGATCACCAAGCTGAAGTGGTCCAGGCTCCGCTTGTAGCCTTGCGGAGGGCTCCCGCTATCGGCATCGGGGGGTGCTTCCGTCGACGCGTCGGCCCCACCGGCTGCGGCCGACCCTGCCCCCTCCTGTTGGACAGCCTCCAGGGGCTTCAGGACGGCGTTGCCGATACCGATCTCGTAGACCTCGCCTGCACCCACGTCCACCGCCCCGTCCTCGGACTTGAAACGCGCCGTCCCAACTTCCACCTGATACACAACGCCCCGAGCCCCCCGCGACACGCGCATGCGACTGCCAGGAGACAGCACCGCCGAACCGCGCGCTGTCTGCAAGCGCAGCTCCTTGCCTCGCGCATGCAGGATGGCCGCGCCCGCTTCGACGTCGAAACGCTGCCCCGCGGGCTCACCCGTATCCGTGGTGAAGCGAATCAACGTGCTGGCAGGCACCTCGAGTTCATTGCCGTCGGCCAGCGTGAGCGCTGCCCTTCCCGTAGCGTCGGTTTTCAGCCCGTCTCCGACGTGAAACTCGTCACCCACTTGAGCCGCAGCCCAGACCTCGGGCCGGACGGCATGGTCGCGCTGAACGCCGCCAGCAGTCGCGCTCTTGAGGACCGCCAGGGAGCTGCTGGAGCAGCTACAGCCAGAAACCGGTAGGGCAACGAGCACAGCCAGCCAACCAGCTGCACACCACCCCGTCGGCGCACAAAGGCGACTCATCTCTTCAAGTCCACGTTGAGGATGGTGACTCCCCCATCCTCCACCCGGACGCTCCTTCGTTGGCTCCGATACTCGCTATGTTGAATCGAGATCGTGTACTTCCCTGGTGGCAATGTGAGCTCGAACCGGCCTTGCATGTCAGCCTTGACCCGCACGATGCGCGTCCCGCTCCCATCCAGGACATCGATGTTGGCGGGCAATGGTTCGCTTTCGAAGGAGCGTGCTAGGCCACGAACGACCCCGGCCTCCGGGCGCGGGTCGAGTGCACGCTCCGGAAGCTTGGCCATCCCGGACGCGAGCTCGGAGGTCACCGTGAGATCCTCGAAACCGGCCGCACTGAACGTCAGCTCGGCCGGCCCGATGGGAACGTTGGAAAACTGATAGCGACCCTCGGCGTCCGTGATCGCCTCCCGTTCGCGACCGTCAGGCGTGCGAAGAACCACCAACGC
>JAPPOR010000912.1:7229-8609 GCA_028817905.1 Myxococcales bacterium | reverse complement strand
CGGCCGGCGGTGGCGTCGGAAAGGAGCTGCTCGCCGAGCTGTTCGCTGCGCTTGACGGCCTCGCGCCAGCGGCGAATGCGCTCGTCGGCGTCGTCCCGAAAGGTCGTGAAGTCTTCACGGGTGGGAATGGCCTCGCCGGGTAGACTCTGGATCCAGGCCTTGCTTGGGTGAACCACCAGCACATCGCGCAGCCAGGCCGCTTTGGGCTTGCGGTAGGGTAGCCACTTGTCGAACCAGTTGGGCACGATGCGCGCCTGGTGCAATAAAAGCAGCGCGACCCCCCGATCACCGCAGTCGAGCGGTTGTGAGATGTGGTAGTCGGTCAGGCCGCCATCCAGGTATCTACCGGCGGGCGCTCCCGGTAGGTTGCGGATCGCTGCCATGACGAGGGGAACACTTCCGCTCGCGAGCAGCACCGAACGGGCATTGTCGGCGGTCAGCGGAGCGCGCCGCCCCCGGAGCGCGTCGATCGCCGGCCCTCGACTGTGGCTCGGCGTGAACAGCGTGCGCTCGAAAAACAGGCCCTGGCTACGACCCGACAGGGTATTGAGCAGGGCCGCTACGCCCAACGCACCCCACTGCACCCGGTGGCTGTCTGCTCCTGTCATGCCACGGGCTCGCGCTGCCCACAGACCGAGACAAAGATCGGGGTGCGAAAGGGCGTGGGCGACATCCTCGTCGCTGAAAACCCTTCCCAGCACCTTGCGATAGGCTTGGCTGATCGTTTCGGCGGTGTCCCGCGCGGAAAACCGTTGGTCGACATAGTCGTCGCACAGGGCGCGGTGCACCTTGGCCGGATCGCGGGCAGCCAGTGCGAACGAGCGCCAGGCGCCCGCCGATGAGCCCAGCAGCGTGCGGCGCCCGTTGCCTTGCAGGTATCCACCCGCAATGAGCGCCTGGTCCATTCCCATCACGACCAGCCACTTCGGCCCCGCCGCCGGCGCCACGAGCACCCTTAGCGCTTCCGGGCCAAATCCGCGCTCCCGTAGACGACGAAGCGCTCGGCTCCCAGCGCGGTAGTGCAAGAGATCCATCGAGCCCAAGTGCCCCATGGCGTGCGACCCGTCAAGGTCCGCTCGGCAAGAAGTCGTCGCAGTAGCGCGCCGGCTCGGGATCTTCGACCAGCGGATGCCACACCTGGGCTGGCACCAAGACGGTTTCGAAGCGACGGTGAATGATGGCAAAGTCGCCCGCTTCGTCGCGCTCGTACTGCCGACCCACCTGAATGAGCCTCAGTACCAGCGGGGCGTCCAGGGACCAGCAGCCGAGTTCGAGCCCGCCCGTGATCTGCCTGACCCCCACCGTGTAGCGCGTGGCCGGAAGCATCTCGGTGCGCATCAGTGCTTCTTGCGTTCGGTCCTCCTGCCCATCTTCATCCAT
>JAPPOR010000912.1:0-6922 GCA_028817905.1 Myxococcales bacterium | reverse complement strand
GAGAACCACCCGGCATAGGCGGCCAGCTTGAAGTCTCGTTGGTTCGGGGTACGCAGGAAGCGCGAGGCACCGGTTGCGGCGAGTTGGTCGCCGTCCAGGCGGTGCAACGTGGTCAGCCGCCGGCCGTCGTGCCTCAGCTCGCGGCTTTCAGGAAAGGCGTCGTTCGGTGCTTGCTCGTCCTGGTCGTCTGTCTCGTCCTCCTCCGTGGTCTTGTCGATCTGCTCGACAAAGCGCCCGCGCGGCGTGTCAAACGCCATGTCGAAGCGGTTGAAGTGCCGTGCCAACCTGCGCAGGTCGCTGAAACCCAGGTCGGCCGCACCGATATCGCCCTCGAAGTAGAACACGATCGTGGCGCGCTCCTCTCGGTCGCGCCGATCTCCGTCCCCATCCCGCGTATGCGCGAAACCGTCCTCTACCACGACGAAGTGCCGTAGCGGGTAGATGTTCGTATCGACCAGCGCGGTATCCGGCTGGAAGGCGTAGTCGCCCTCGTAGTTTCCGCTTCCGTCCAGGAAGCAAGTCGACAGCGCCGACAGGCACACAATCCCGGCGACGAGGCTGATCGCTGCCCGGCGCATCAAAAGCCCCCCCCGAGCAGGAAGTAGAACAGGAAGCCGCGCTCGCCGTCGGGCCCCGGGCAGTCCGGCGCAGGCTCATCGGTTTCGTCCGGGCAGCGGTCGAAAGGCACAATGCGATACACGGCTCGTAGGGTAGTCCCTACGTTGCCGTCGAGCTGCTGAAAGAAGTGCCCAAGCCGGATATCCACCCCCACATCCCCGAGGATGTGCTGACCGTTGGGGGCTGGGTCGACGAAGGGAACCTGCCGTGTCCCGTCGCGGTCATAGCCCCAGATGTTGCCCCACGAGGTGAACACCTGCCAGTAGATATCTTCCAGATAGAGGGGCCCGAGGTCCAGCCCCAAACGCCGCGCGATCGGCGCCCGGTAGGTGATGGCCAGGTTGAGCAGGCTCTCGCCCCGTACGCTGAAGAACCGATAGCCTCCGAACCCCACCGATGTATTGATGTTGGGCGAGCTGAGCGAGAACAGTCTGCCGCCACCCATGAACGGCAAAAACCGGATGTCCTGACTGATGTATCCGAGCTGCAGGTCGACCTGCAGCGTGTGATCGAAGTAGCCCTGCAACAGGGACGGCAACGCGATGTACTCGGTGTGCTGAAACTCGGCCCTGACATAGGGCACGACCCCGACTTGCAGGGTCGCATCCGAGCCCTCGAGGGAGGGGTGGACGCGTTCCAGTCCGTAGAACGCACGCAGGGAGAACTGTCGATACCCGCGCCGGTTGATATCCCGCTCTCGAAACAGGGGGTCGCTGCGGTCGAGCCCAGAGTACCGGATGAAGCCGCCAATCAGGTCCCTCCCATAGCGCGGCGACCACCAGTCATAGGGCCGATCGCGCGCACCGAGTGTACTACCGATGTCCCGTGTGGTCTCGGCCGACAGGCCCACCCGGTAGAACAGGTTCAGGGGCATCTGCGCGGCGCTATAGACGAAATTCCATTGGTAGTCCGTGACGTGTTCGAAGCTGTTTTCGCCACTGTCAAAGCGGTAGAGATTTCGGATGTCCGTAATCCCGGCCCGCAAGCGCAGGGTCAACGGGGTCATGCGGTTTTCGTAGTCGAAGAGCAGGCTACTCTGGTTTCCGGCAAAGCCCCTGAGCAGCAACTGATGCTGTTTGAGCCGGTCCTCCATGAACAGTTCGAGGCCACCCTGGACGCGTAGCT
The DNA here is from genome assembly GCA_028817905.1 of Myxococcales bacterium. GTDB lineage: Bacteria > Myxococcota_A > Polyangia > Polyangiales > JAFGIB01 > JAPPOR01. The sequence goes on along the minus strand of JAPPOR010000912.1, from coordinate 5,179 downwards.
CCGAGCCCGGAGAGAAGCCGTTGTCGTAGATCACGTCCAGGATCGGGACGAAGCTCGGGGCCACGATGTGCTCTGGATCGAAGCCCGAGTAGTTCTCGGCCCGAGCGAGCAGCTGTCCAATCTGTCCGACATGATCGTTTTTGCTCTCCGCATGGGCGCCCGCTACTCGTACCCCTTGGGCGTGCGCAGGCCGGGCGTCGTCGAGCCTGGTGTCGGCAATGGTTCTGGGGGGGCGGGAGTCCAGATCGATGCGGTGCATCTGAAAGCCGGTGCTGTACCTGCGCGCAAACACCAGCCCGGCCGGTGTGGGCACCGGATAGTGGTGCCCAGTCACCGCCAGGGTGACCGGCTCCGCTGGCCCGCCCGCATAGGGCTTGAAGTAGACTTCGGGCGCTCCGCGCCGCGCCGAGGTGAAGAACAGACCGTGTTTTCCCGGGGCCGGGTACAGTTCGAAATCAGGCTCGGCGCTGACCGTTTCGAGACGACCGCTCTGCAGGTGCAGAGCCAGGATGTCGTGGTTGTCACCCACGCGCCGAGAGAAGTACAGGCGCTCGCACCTGGGTCCATAGCGGGGCCAGCGAACCTCGTCGAACGGGACCTCGTCGAGCACAAAGCGCTGTGAGCTTTGGTCGATCGTCACATCCGGCGTGCCGAAGCCAGCGATCTTGTACATCGCAAGGCGCAGGCTCCCGTCGCCATCGTTGTGCACGGCTGCCATCTCCGAACGCGTTTCGCAGACGTCAAAACCATGGAGCCGAGCCTCTCGCATCAGCACGCGCTCCTCGCCTTCGGCATCGCGCAGCACGAGACTGGCGCTCTCAAACCCCGAACGATAGAAGTAGGGCAAGAGACTCGGGTCCTCGTCGAGCTGGCGCAGCACGAAGTAACTGTCCGTACCGTTGCGAGCGATCGCGTAGCCTTCCCCCAGCGACTCCACCTCGGTGATCTCGCCTGTCCTGGAAAGTCGTCCGGCGTTGAGCACCCCTGCTTGGCGGTAGAACAGGCGCCCGCCCATGAAACGATATGGGACGCCCTGGTAGGTTCCCCGCAGGTCGTCACGCCGGTCGGGTGGCAGTGAAAGGTATGGCGTATCGACGCCCTCGAGCGTCAGCGGCGCTCCGTCGAAGTGGCCATAGGCGCTCTGCCGTAGGTGCCGATGGAAGCGCTCAGCAACGTGCTTTCGATAGTCCTGCTCTAGCTCGGAGAGCGGCACGCCCAGCACGCTGGAAAACAGCTGGTCGAACACCGGGTAGTAGTGGTCGCCGTAGGCCGCAAACAGTCTGTGCACGGTGCCCGTATCGAAGCGGCCCTCCAGATAGTTGAGGAAGTCGAACCCCGTGTTGTACCAGGCCTCCCCTCCAAAGAACGCAAGGCGCCCGAGTGGAAAGAGTTGTCGGTCCTCGAAGGCCGCGCGCTGGAAGGCCCGGCGGTTCTCGTCGTAGCTGTCCCGTCCCAGGCGTTCGGTGTCGAACTGGGCCACACCTTCCACGAACCAGCGTGGATAGTTGCGACCAGAAATGGGCACACGCGCCAGGCTCTGCACCTGGCCTGCGCGCACCACGCCCGTTCCGAGCATCAGAGGCACCCGTCGATAGATGTGGGTGGCGCGGTTCAAGGACAGGATGTGGCTGAGCTCGTGGGTGAACACGTTGTCGAGCCAAGGAGTCCGGCGTCGGCTGTGGTGATTGGCCGGCGTCGCCATGATGGTGATCCGGTTACGAACAGAGTCGGCGAACCCGTTCGCATAGGCGGTGTTCCCCACGACGGTTACCGTGATCGGTTCGCTGAACTCGACCTGATAGAAGCGATTGAGGCGCTCGAGGGTCGCATCCGCAAGACCCATGAGGTAGGCAGTGGTCTGTCGCGTGTCGTCCGTAAAATAGAAGACGAAGTTGCGGGTGCGACTGACTTTCCAATCGTCCTGTGAGCGGTTGAAGGGGCCGTAGGGTGCCGCCTGCGCCGCCCCCCAGGGCGCACAGGCTAGTAGCAGAAGCAGCACGCGTGCGCTGGTACGCCACCCGGTCATGTTCCGGAGACTATCCACGACAGGCCCCACCCCTGTTCTGGCATGGCAAGGGGAAACAGCGGATCGATCCGCCACGTGTCGAACAGAGGTTGCTGATAGGAAAGCTCCAGCGCGTGATGCTCGGACAGGTACAGGCGTAGACCTGCGCGGAGATTGAGTTGCCACAGCCAGGTTTCCGGGACTACCTGTTCCGGTGTGTCGAACGCTACCACCTGCGCGGTCTCGTTCATCGTCAGGCGTGGCGAAAGGGACAGCTCGAGGGCTTGCAGCATGCGGTAGCTCACGCGTCCCACAAGGCCGTGTGCAGTGCGGCTCGCCAACGTGCCACTGGCGTAGGACTGGTTGCCGACCACGCGCACCAGATAGGTTGTCGTGGCCTCAGGTCGGTAGCTCAAGCGGTAGCCGAGGCTGACTCCCCAAGGCGCTTTCCCGCTCGGTGCCCGCGCTGCGGGAAGGCGAGCTCCCAGCCCCGCGAACACTTCGCCCTGACCGGTGCTCGGGGGCATGCGCGATGGAAACGTGTTGTCCCCCGGGTTGTCATCGATCGGGATCCTTGCGCCGAGGTCAACGAATATGCCTAGCGGTTCTAGGGCCGTCACGTCATAGGCCAGGGCCAGCGTTGCGTCCGACAGCCCGACGCCCCGCAGTTGGAACTCGCGGTCAGGCAGCTGCGTGGTCTCCGAAATCAGCACCCCGTCGATGCGGGTGTCGACGCTCCGAAACGTGACAGGGGCGATCGCATGCAGCGCGAGCCCCTCGGCAAGTGCCAGCCGCAGGTCCACTTGGGTGGTCAGGGACAAGGCCTCGAGGGACTCGACCCGGTGCCGGAATAGCAGAAGGGGGCGCGAGAAATCGGTCCGGTTGGCGTAGTGAACGAATGCGGATAGGCGAACTTCGTAGGCTCGCACCAGGGATGGCCCTGCCTCGAAATAGGGCCCCGTCCCCGATGCGCTGGTCCCCTGGGCTGCCCCGATTCGTGCTGCTAGCGCGATCAGCGCGATCGACGTTGCGAGCACATGAATAAAGTGCGCCGCGACCGGCGATGCTGCAAGCCTCCTCATCATGGCTGGGCACAGCTTGCTCGAAAAGAGCGCTGAAGGAAACCGGCTTGTGCCGCACCAGGCCCCAGCTGAGCGGACTGGTCCTGCCGCCCTATTTGAAACCGGCGTACTGCAGCGCGGGATCGATGTCCTTCTTGCCGAAGCGCGCCCGCGTCAGCGCGGTGCGTGTTTCGGATGCATCGAACTCGCTCAAGCGCAGCGCAATGGCCACGTCGCTGGCACTGTACTCGAGTGCCCTCATGGTGACTGCGATCTGTTTGCTGTTTTGCTTGAGGGCTTTCAGCCCTCGGGCTACCCACGTGCGATCCACCTCGGCGTCCCGCATGGCCTTGGCGATCTCCTTGGGGGAGGAGCCCACCGCACGCATCCCTAGCGCAGCCTCCACGTGGTCGAGCTTTGCGCCCCGGAGCGCCTTCCCGATCTCCGTGTGCTTGATGCGAGCGCTCTTGAGCGCCTTGGCAATCGCTTCGCCGCCCAGGCCGGCCTGTTTGAGGGCGCGCGCCACCTCGACGGGCTGGAGCGTCTTCGAGAGTTCTTGGGCGATGGTCTTCTCGCCGATGCCGGCCGTTGTGAGCGCCTTGGCGATCGCCACGTCGGAGGTCTTCAGTTCCCGGAGTGCCTTGATGATGTCGCTTGGTCGCGCTCGAATTCCGTGCAGGGCCTTAGCGATTTCGGGGGGCTCTTCGCCGGCAGACCGCAAACCGCGCGCGACGTGGTCCTGGTCGTGGCCGGCGGCCTTGAGGGTCCTGGCGAGCTGTTCGCCTTCGAGGCCGTCCGCCTTGAAGGCTGATGCCATTTGGCTGACATCGAGGCCCGCTTGCTTGAGCGCCTTGGCGACCTTCTCGTTCGCGAGTGATCGCTTGCGCAATGCCGCGACGATCTCCTCCGGGCGCGCATCGATCGCGACCATTGCGGACACGACGTCCTTTGTCTTGTAGCCCGCGGCCGCCATTGCGCTCGTAATCTCCCGGGTCGCGACCTTCTGCCGTTTGAGCATGGGGGCGAGTTCATCGGGCTTCACGCCCAGACCCTTGAGAGCCCGGGCGCGTTCCTCCGCGTCGACCTCCACGTACTTGAGTGCGCGGGCGATGGTGCCGGGCGGATAAGCATGTTTCTTGAGGGCTTTGGCGACCGCGCGTGGCTTCTTCCCGGCGCCCTTCATTTCGCGGGCGAAGTCTCCGGCGAAGATCTTGATGCGGGCGAGGGACTTGTTCAGTTTCTCGCCCTTGAGGCGGTCCCGTTCCAGCACGAGCCGGATCTCGCTTGGGGGCTGGCCGGCTTGCTTCATCGCCTTGGCGATTGCGGGTCCCGTGAAGCCTGCCTTGCGCAGGGCGTCGGCAGCACTGCGGGGTTTCTTTCCTTGCTTGCTCAGCGCCGCAAAGGCTTCGCCCGCCGGAAGGTCCGCCTGACTCAGGGCGGCCAGGGCCTTGGCCTCGCCGATCTCCACTTCGAGTGCCTGGAGCAGGACCTCGGCTGAAGCTTTGCGCTTGCGCATGACCTTGGCGACCTGCTCCGGTGCGTACTCCAGGTCGAGTAGCCACGGAGGAAGCTTGGATGGCCCATACCCGACGACTTCTTGACCGACCGTCGCGATGCCTGCGAGTGGAACGCCAGCGGCTTTCAGCGCCTTTCCGAGCGCCTTGGCAGTGGGCGCATAGGGCTCCAGTCCCAGGGCGACGTCGGTCGGTGCGTACTTCGCGCCTGCAAGCGCCGTGGCCGCATCAGCCATTTTTAGCTGCCCTCCGAACAAGCGCATCCCCACGTCCGCTGCCCGGGCGCCCTTCTTGCGCGCCTGGATGGCGTGCTTGCGCGCCTCGTCCGGGGTCATGCGCTTGGGTCTGGGGGAAGGTTTCGGATCTGTCGCCTCGAGCGTCTTCTTCGAGACGGCCCCCTTGTCTGCCGCATCGGGCGTCTTCTTGGAGGTGGCCCGCTTGACTCGAGCCGGCTCTGTGGCTGTTTGCTTCGGTGAGGGGGGCTTGGTGGTCTTCCTCGCGACCGCCTGTTTCTTTGCTGGCTTCTTTTCCCCTGTGGCTTTGCTCTTCTTGGCAGCAGTCTGCTTTGTGGCCCCTTGCTTCGGTTTGGGTGGCTTTGC
>JAPPOR010000574.1 GCA_028817905.1 Myxococcales bacterium | reverse complement strand
GACCAACGTCTTTTTTCTTATAGGTTTGGTGGCGTAGTCGTCCATGCCTGCTGCAAGGCAGCGGTCGCGGTCGCCGTCCATTGCGCGCGCGGTCAGGGCGATTACGGGGAGGCGAGCATCGCTTGATGTCTCCATGGCGCGAATGCGACGCGTGCCCTCGTAGCCGTCCACCTCGGGCATCATGCAATCCATTAGGACGAGGTCGATGTCGCCCGAGGCGGCTGCGTTGGCGGCTTGGGCACCGTCTTCGACGATTTGTACCGTGCAGCCGAGCTTGTGCAAGATGCGCGATGTGATCTTCTGGTTGACGGGGTTGTCTTCGGCAACCAACACGCGCAGGCCGTCGATGCGCACGGGCGGTTGGCTCTGCCGGAGGCCCGTTGTCCTCTCTGGGGTCGCCACGGTGAGAGGCAAGATGACGCGGAAGAGGGTTCCCTCCGGGCTAGTCATGACCGTAATGTCGCCACCCATGAGGTTCGCAAGCTGTTTGGAGATAGGCAGGCCGAGACCAGTGCCACCGAACTTACGTGTTGTCGACTTCTCGGCCTGGACGAAGCGCTCGAAGATTTGGTCGAGCCGGTCTTCCGGAATGCCGATGCCGGTGTCTTCGACTTCGAAGGTGAACTGCCCGCGGCCATCCTGAAGATCGTGGCAGCGGACGCGCAGGCAGACGCTTCCGTTCTGCGTGAACTTGATGGCGTTACCGACGAGATTGAGGAGAACTTGTCGCAGGCGAACAGGGTCGACGTCAGCGTGTTCGGGGATCGAGTCGTGGATGGGGAAGTCGAGCTCGAGGTAGTTGCCGCGGTCCTCGGCACGGGGTTCCAGCAGGGTGACGACTTCCTGTGAGAGTTTGCGGAGGCTTGTGGGTCGCGCATCGAGCACGACGCGGCCCGCATCGAGCTTGGAGAGGTCGAGGATGTCGTTGATGAGCGTAAGCAGGGTCTGTCCGCAGGAGTGGATGATTTCGGCGCTTTCCTGGGCCTCGCCCGTGAGCTTGGTTTCGAGCAGTGCCTGGGCCATACCCAGGATTCCGTTCACGGGTGTCCTGATCTCGTGGCTCATGTTGGCAAGAAACTGGGCTTGCAGTTCAGCGGTGTGAAGCGCGGTGTCCCGCGCCCGCTCCATAGCGGCTTCCAGCTCTTTCTTATGGGTAATATCCGTGCAGCGTAAGACCACGCTGGATTCGGTCCGCTCGACGACCTCGATCTCTGCTTGAAAGGCGCCGCCATCGGCGCGGGTAGCCATCGCTTCGCGTGTCGGGGTACTGGCGCTGGTGGACTCCTGGGGGGCGAGGAGCCAGCGGAGGTCCTCCTCGTTCGGGAACAGGACCTCTGCTGGCTCGAGGACGAACTCGCCAGAGTTCTGGTAGCGAAACAGACGAACCGCCATCAGGTTGGCACGTTCGATATGGCCCTCGCGGTGGATCGCGATAAGCGCGATCCGCATCGCTTCCATAGTCTCGCCTTCGTGACCCCAGGCGGCGAGCAGGTGCTCCCACAGGTTGCGCATCTCCCGGAGCTCCGGGATCTCGCTATCGGGAAGGTCCGCGAGCAGGTCGCCGGCAAGGCGGTCAGCGACGCCTGCCCGCATGGCTTCGAGGGGCTGGCGATAGACGGCTTGCTCGCGTCGCCGTGCGCGGCGCTGAAGCAAGATCACGGCCAGGGCAGCGTGGGCCAATACCCACATGGCTTGCAGTGTCGGCGGAGCGGACAACCACGGGCCCAGGGGAGCCAACAGGAGGGGCAGCGTGGGGAGTAGGGAGGCGCGTGGGCGAGACGCGGTTCGCCTCGTGTCTTTGGGCGGCATCGCTGCTGGGCATCAACGGCTGGCAGCTGCCAGCTGTGAAGGGGCCAGTAGCGCGACTTGACTAGCCCGGATCACTCAGGACTTCGGCGCCGCCTCGCTTGTCCCTAGACTTTACTGGACTTGCGCCGCCCGAGAAGACACGCGGAGTGTTCCCGTCGGTCGTGGAAAGCTCTGTGAAGCCGAAGCCTTGCGCGATCGGGCGGCCCAAGTCATGATCGAGCCTGCATGCAACCCCAAGATCACACGGCGTCGCACAGCTGCTCCAGTCATCGCATGTCGTGGGGCGGGCTAGAAGCGGAGGACACCACCGGCTGTGCCAACGAGCGCGGCACCGTAGCTGATGCCGGTGAAATTCCGGTCGACGGACAAATAGATGGAGCTGTCTGAGGCGAAATCCAGGAAGGAACCATCGAGAAACGGCGTGTCGACGTCTACGCGAAGGCCTAGCAAGTGGGCCTGGAAGGCCCTGAGTTTGGGGTCAGCGGTCATCGCACCCGGCCAGTCGGCCGCGTAGACATCCTGGAAGAAGCCGGCATCGTTCTGGGCGTAGTAGCGGTAGCGCAGCCGCGCCATCACAAAATCACCAAACTCCTTGTAGAAGCGCACTTCCGGGTTGATGGCCAGCATATCCCAGGTGTCTGTATAGGCGCGCACGAGTAGGTGCACCGCGCCGTCGATGGGTGGCACGTAGGTCATGAGGCGGCCGTAGGCCGTGTGCCGGGTGCGTGCGCGGGGGGGCGATTCCCCAACCGGTGCTCCGTCGCGGAGCACTCGCCTGTACGCATTGCCCAAGAAGCCCTTGAGGGCGCCGATTTGGTATCCGAGCACCGCGACAGTGGTGCGGCTTAGGACCTGTTCAAAGGTGACACCTGCGGTCCAGCCGTCGAGAGTTTCGCGGAAGCCCGCGTTGTTGCTCGCGCGGATCTCGTCATGGATACCCACGACCGTGACACCGAGCACCGTGTTGTCTTGGTTGAGGGCCAGGCGGGCAATGCCGCCTCCTGAATAGGATGTGTAGTCGTTTTCGGTGCTGTAGCGGGCGAGCGCTGTCAGGTCGAGTTTGGCCCGATCAAGCCGAAACTCCTTACCTATGGAGAGCTGCGGTTCGTAGCGGAACTCGGTGAACAACGCGTCCTCAGACGACCCGGCGAAGGCAATGCTGGCGGAGGTGATGACGTCCACCAGCAGGTCGGCGCCCAGGCGCAGGCCATCGGGAGACTCGAGCTGCACTCCGCCTTCAGGGAGCACGACCCGGGTGGAACGCTCCCAGAAGTAGTGCATGTTCCCGCGGAGTTGCCCTGTCCATGTGCCGGTGAGTTCGTCGGCCGCTACTCCCGAAGGTGTGAGAAGAAGGAGCAGCGTTAGGGCAACGTGCAAGCGTCTAGCTAGTTGCATCCGCACCCGCCGCCTGCGGATTGGCCCGCGCCGCCGGCACCTTCGCGCGCCTCGGAAACGTGGGCCCAGAAGCGCTGCTCGGCTTGCTCTCGCTGGTTGGTGTCCATGCTGCGGCGCGAGAGGTATTCGCGCTCGTAGGGCGCTACGTGGGCACAGCCGGCGAACATGGCGAGGGCCGTCAGGGCGAGCAGTGTGCGGGCGGGAGGGAGAAAAACGCGGCGCGGAGCGGCGCGCGGGAAACGGGGGATCGGCATGGCGCTGGCTCGGAGTTCTCTAGATATCGAGCGCCTCAAGCAGCCAGACGACTGGGCCGAGTGCCCAGCGGGTAGCCGCTCGCAGCTCTTCGTCCTGGGACACCAGGTTAGCGAGCCCAGGCCCGAAAGCATAGTAGGCGTCGACAAGGACCCGCCCTAGCGCGTGATTCTGCAGGTAACGATCTCGGTACCGGCGCAGGACGCCAATTTCAGCAGCCAGGGGCGAACCGTATGCAGCGGTCGCGACGAAGCAGGGGGTCACGGTCGTAAAGGTGCGCACTGGAGTTTGGAATTCAGCGACTCCGAATTCCCCAGACTTGGCGCACTCGTCGACGGCCCGGACCGCGACGTAGTAGCGGGTGGACTGTGTCAGGCCGCCCACGTCGACGTGCACCATGTCGCCCGCCGCGACGTCCGTGGGGATGACCAGCTCCTGGGCAGCGATTGTGGCCTCTTTGGCCCGCTCGGCACGCATGAAGGAGCGTTCGTCGTCGATCGGGTCGGTGGACACCCGCACGTCATACCGAAAGATACCGCGGTCGTCCTTGGCAGCTTCGAAGCGCAGCTGGGCCCACTCATGGGCGTGGAGGGTGTCTCCATGGTGCTCAACCTGAACGTCAGCGACAGGGCCCGGTGGGACGTTGCCCTCACAGCTGAGTGGAGGTATCACAATGACATGCAGACGCTCCCCATCACTCATCGCGCGCAGGCGGTCGGCGCCTACCCCGGGAGCGTCGATCGGGTCGTCGGTCATACCCTCCATGCCGTAGAGCTCGCCGTAGTCGGGTGCCGTGGTGTCCCACGTTGATACGCTTCCTTCAGGATCGCGAACGGTGAAGGTCTGGGCTCCGTCAGCGCCGAGCTCGAAGGGCGTGCAGTAGACGACGGAGGGCTGGCCTCGGTAGGGATAGCCATAGGTTCTTGCCCAGGTGTCCCAGGTCTCATCGGGCGTTTGGGGGGTGGGCAGGACGTCGGGGTTGTAGACATCGTTGTAGTCGCCCTCGACATTGATCTCGACGCACGCGCGATAGTCGCCAGCCGGCCAGTCTTGCGGGGCGGTGAACAGTAGGCGCTTGTCGGCGTCCCCCTGGGGAGTGGGCATGGTGACGGCGTCGATCTCCGGCATGACGTCGCGGGCGTGATCTTCGAAATCGAGCACATCGGCGTGGTCGTTGCAGCCCGGCTGACCGCGGCATGGCTTGACGTCCATTCGGGGGGGATACAGAGAGTACTCGGAGAGCGGCTCCATGCGCCCGACACGGGTCGTCAGGTCTTCGTACGGTTCGGCGTAGCCTCCATCTACGTCGCGCCCCGTCATGAAGCGGCCCTTGTCACTATTGAAAACGCTGGCACAGCTGACCGCGTCGAGGGCCTCCTTGGAAGCGTGCTTGCGATCGAAGGAAAGGCAGAAGTAGTTGTCAGGCGAGAAATCGGTGGACGTCCGGGATGCCAAACCCTCCGAGGAGCGGTCTTGAAAGATCACACGACGCCACTTGGAAGCACCGTCGGCAGTCGCCCGTCGGCGCGCCCAGGTCGGGAGCACGCCTTCCCGGCGACCGTAGGGCCATCGAAAGCCGCTGTTCATCTGCGAGGCCCCCGGGCGGTTGCCGATACCGCGGCGTGCGGTGGCTTCGGTTAGGCCTACGGTCGTTAGGAACCGGCCTTCGCCATCCTCGAGCCAGACCGCGATTTGGGCGAACCCCGTGGGGCGAAATCTGATCTCTACGAGCTGCTCGTGGAGGCTTGTCGCGTGGTCGACATCTTCTTCGGTGTCCTGGGCGCACACAAACCCCGACGGGGCCGTCGTCCAGAGCACCAGCGAGCACCCGATCGCCGCAAACAACCGCATGCAAGCCAGGGTAGCCCGTGCGAGCAGGTCGGTCGACCTCCCAGCGTGGATTCATGACAATCGGCGACCTTTCCTACATGCGTTGACGGCGGTCGGGAGCCGGCGGTTGGGGCGGACAAAGCTGTGATCTTTCGGGACGTAGGGTCGGGGTTTCAAGCAGAGCCTGGGAGGGATTCAACAGCCATCGCGGCGCTAGCGTGACTTCGGCGAGCGGCGACGGGGGCGCTTTGGCTTGGCCGGCACCGAGGCCTGGCCTTCGATCCCAAGATGGGTTTCCAACTCAATGAGTTCGTCGCGCAGTGCTGCGGCCCGCTCGAAGTCCAGCTTTTCGGCGGCAAGTAGCATCTCACCGCGGAGTTCTTCCAGGTGCTTGCGACCGGCCGCCGCAGAGCCATCCTTCGGGGCCTTGGGGCCCGGAATCGCGACGTAATCGCTATCGCTGGCGTCAGCCACCACATCCTTGATGCGGCTCTTGACCGTTTCGGGTGTGATACCATGCTCCTGATTGTACTGGCGCTGGAGTTCGCGCCGCCGCTGGGTCTCCTCGATGCACTGGTGCATGGCTGCTGTTGTGCGGTCCGCGTACATGATCACGCGGCCTTCGGCGTTGCGTGCTGCGCGCCCAGAAGTCTGAATCAGGGACCGGGGGGAGCGTAGGAAGCCCTCCTTGTCGGCGTCGAGGATGGCCACCAGTGAGACCTCAGGGATGTCGAGCCCTTCGCGCAGCAAATTGATCCCGATCAGGACGTCAAACTCGCCCATGCGCAAGTCTCGCAGCAGCTCCACTCGCTCAAGCGTATCGACATCGCTATGCAGGTAGCGGCAACGCACGTCGAGTTCGCGGTAGTACTCGGACAAGTCTTCGGCCATGCGTTTGGTGAGAGTCGTAACCAGGACGCGCTGGTCCGCCCGCACCCGCTTGCGGATTTCGGTGAGCAGGTCGTCGACTTGGCCGGCTACAGGCCGTACCTCGATCTCCGGGTCCATCAGACCCGTTGGCCGAACGACCTGTTCGATGATTTCGCCCTGGCACTTTTCGAGCTCGTAGTCAGCCGGCGTCGCGCTTACATAGATCGCGTTGCGAATCTTGGGTTCGAACTCTTCGAACTTGAGCGGCCGGTTGTCTAGGGCGCTGGGCAGACGGAAGCCATGCTCAACCAGTGTTTCCTTGCGGGCGCGGTCCCCACGATACATGGCGGCAACCTGTGGCACGCTTTGATGGGACTCATCCATGATCAGGATGAAGTCGTCCGGCAAGTAGTCGATCAGACATGGAGGGGGCTCGCCTGGAGCCCTGCCGGAAAGGTGGCGAGAGTAGTTCTCGATGCCGTGGCAAAAGCCCATCTGCTCCAGCATCTCCAGGTCGTACATGGTTCGCTGCTCCAGGCGCTGGCGCTCTAGCAGGAGGTTCTTGCCTTCGAGCTCTGCGAGGCGGTGGGCCAACTCGGACCGAATGGAGTCGATCGCCAGCCTGCGTTGATCATCCGGGGTGACGTAGTGGGACCCGGGGTAGATCCCGTACCGGTCCAGTTCGTGCAGGACTTTTCCTCGCATGGGGTCGATCTCGCAGATGCGATCGATCTCATCCCCGAAGTACTCGATGCGTACGGCCCGGTGCTCCTCGTAGGTAGGAAACACCTCGACTACGTCGCCGCGGACGCGGAACGTACCACGGTGGAAGTCTACGTCGTTGCGCTCGTACTGGATGTCGACGAGCTGGCGTAGCAGCTGGTCGCGCCGCAGTTCGTGGCCGCGCACGAGCTGAACGATCATTTCCTGATACCACTCCGCGGAGCCGATACCGTAGATGCAGGAGACACTGGCGACGATGATGACGTCGTTGCGTGAGAGCAAGGATCGGGTGGCGCTGTGGCGCATTCGATCGATCTGCTCGTTCATGATCGAATCCTTCTCGATGTAGGTGTCCGAGGAGGGGATGTATGCTTCGGGTTGATAGTAGTCGTAGTAGCTAACGAAGTACTCGACGGCGTTGTGCGGGAAGAGCTCGGACATCTCCGCATAGAGCTGGGCAGCGAGCGTCTTGTTGGGCGCCATGATCAGTGCCGGGCGACCGCTTCGCGCAATTACGTTGGCGATCGTGAAGGTCTTGCCGCTGCCGGTAATGCCAAGCAGTGTTTGGTGGCGCTCGTTGCGCGCGAGCCCCTGTAGCAGGGCTTCGATCGCTGTGGGCTGATCGCCGGAAGGCACGAACGGGCTAGTGAGTTGGAAGCCGCTGGGCATGCGTCATGCGTATGGCGCGTGCGCGTGCCCGGTCAAGCGGGGTGCCGAGCGTTCCTGACAGGCGTCGTCACGAGGCTTGGCCGGCAACGCAGCCTCGGGTTGCTTGCTGTGCCTTCGGGAGGGCAGTGCGCTTTGAAATGGTGGCGCCAGGCCAGTGTGTGGAGGAGCGCAGGAGGGCTTTGCGATTCGGGACGACGGGGGAGCGGGGATCAGGGGTATCCCCAACGAGGGGGACGAGCACCGGCCGGTCTCCCCGGTCGTTTGTGAAGCGGGCGGTAGCTTCGAGGCACTTCGGAGTTTACGGGGGTTTTGGTGCTAGTCGGGGGACCTGGCGCCCAAGGAAGGGTGTCCATGTCGGCTTGAGTTGCGCCGGCAGCGTCTGGCGTCGGTCGGAGCCAGGGGATCGGAGCTAGGGATGCAGTGCCTGCGCGTGATAACCTTGTAGCCCTAGGATTGGGACACAAAATGGTTAGCGGGCTGATTGTCGGGGATTCAACGAGTCGGGAGGACCTGGCACGGTATGCTCGAGATGCGGGTCATTCAGTAGGGTGCGTGGATAGATCCGTAGCCGTAGAGTCCATCTGGATCTCAGCGCCCGACCTAGTGGTTCTGCTCGGGGATGCTGTTAGCGACGGTGGCATCGCGATTCGCGACGAGCTGATGCGTGAGCCGGCGAGTGCGACAACGCCCGTCCTGGCGGTGTATCGGGGTCCGGAACGGCCGGAGCGGGGCTGCGCACACGTGGCGACCGTGGCGCCCGCGCTGGGTGAGGCCCGCATTGGGCGCTTGATTGCCGAGCTGCTCTTGGATGTGGTGGACGAACGGAATCGGGGTGTTGGGCTCCGAAGTCTGACCAGCGCTGCGCTCTATCGTGTCGAACGCGAGGTGGTGTTTTCGGTGCCAGCGCCCTGTGGTGACGCGGGTGGTCATGCGGATGCGGGCGATGGCACTGGTGACCCGAGAAACACGGCAGTGAAGCCTGCACGCGCGGGAGCCAGCGCGCGGGCGGCGGCTCCGGAGGATGCGCTGCACGGGGGCCCCAGGCCGAGGGAAGAGCGACCAGCCGCTGAGGTACTGCATGGCGGAGGGCCAGGGGGGCAGGGG
>JAPPOR010000883.1:6537-8658 GCA_028817905.1 Myxococcales bacterium | reverse complement strand
CAATGCAGCCGGTGTCACCAAGAGCATGGGGTCGTCCCGGGCCAGTCGGGCGGCCATCCCTTGGGGCGGTAGTGAGCTAGCCTGGATGGTTCCCGACCCTCGAATACGGAACCATGGACGCGCTCGATTGGATCATCATATCGCTGTACCTGGGAGCGATGTTGGCCATCAGCGCGCGCCTTGGCCGGAGACAGCACGACCTATCGGACTACTACTTGGGCGGGCGTAAGCTGGCATGGTCCGCCGTCGGCGTCTCGGTACTAGCGACCCAGTCGAGTGCCATCAGCTTCATCTCGATTCCTGCCTTTGTTGCGACCCGGCCGGACGGGGGCTTGCGTTTCTTGCAGTACGAAATCGCTCTTCCGGTCGCAATGGCGTTCCTGGGCTTGTGGTTGATCCCCGCCCTCCGGCGGGCCCGGGTCTTCACTATCTACGAATACCTGGAGCAGCGCTTCGACCGCCGGGTGCGGCGAGCGGTGGCGGCGCTCTTCTTGCTCGGACGCGGTCTCGCGACGGGTGTGGCCCTGTACGCGACCGGTCTGGTCTTGAGCGCCTGCATCGAGATGCCGCTGTACGTCAATCTACTCATCATCGGGGTCGTCACCGTGGCCTACGACCTGCTTGGGGGGATGACCGCGGTGGTCTATTCCGACGTCGTCCAGATGGTCGTCTTGTCGATCTCTGTGCTGGTATGCACCTGGTTGCTCGCTGACGCCGCCGGCGGTGGGCAGGCGGTGCTGGCGAGCTTCCCCCCAGAACGCTGGGCGGCCTTTGCCGAACCCGCGGATGGTGGCGACTCCCTGTGGAGCTATGTCATCGGGGGGCTGTTCCTCTACGTGTCGTACTACGGCTGTGACCAGTCCCAGGCCCAACGCTTGCTTGCCACGGCCAGCGTTCGTGACAGTCAGCGCGCCCTCCTGCTCAATGGTTTTGCCCGCTTCCCGCTGGTCTTGGGGTACTGCGCGCTCGGGGTCGCGGCGGCCTCTGCACTCGCCAAAAGTGAGCCCATCCGCGGGGCGCTTGCAGGAGCGCCGGCGGACCAGCTGGTTCCCGAGCTCGTACGGAGGCTGCTGCCATCGGGCCTTCGAGGTTTCGTCTTTGCTGGGCTCTTGGCTGCGGCGATGTCCAGTCTCGATTCGGCCCTCAACGCGCTGTCGGTCAGTTCCTTGCGCGACATGGCGCGCCAGCCGGGCAGTGCGCGCTCTCAGACCCTTGTGCGCGCGCGGGTGTCTACCTTGGCCTGGGGGGCTGCCATCACGGCCTTTGCGTTCGTAGTAGGCGACATTTCCGACACGGTGATCGAAGCGATCAATAAGGTGGGGTCCGCGGTATACGGCCCCGTCCTTGCGGTGTTCATACTGGCGCTGGGACGCAGGCGACCCGCGAGTGCAGCGGTGCTCGCCGGGCTTGCGACGGGCTTCGCGCTCAATGTGGCCCTGTGGTTGAGCGCACCGGGCCTGCACTTCCTTTGGTGGAATCCGCTCGGCTGCCTCGTGAGCATGGCGGTGGCGTGGGTTGTACACTTCGGCGCCCGACACCGAATGAGCCGAGTTCAAGCAGCTCAAGAATCCCACGTGGGCCAGTCGCAGCACTGGCTGCCCGAGGTCACGCTCGTCGGTGCTTCAGCGCTCGCGCTGGCTGGCATTCTGCTGACCATGTGCTTTCTTCACGCACGGGCGATGCCACTGTTTCCCTGATTTCCGACAAACCGTAACCCTACGGATCAGGGTATTTCGGTACCTTCCGTGCCGTTACGGCGGTCTTGCGGGGTTCGCGCCTCGATCCGCTTGTGTGAACCTGGCTCTCGTGCAGGTGGTGAGGTGGACGTTGACAGGTGCCTTGGTGCTGGCCGGGGTTGGGTGCTCCGGCGAGCTAGGGTTCAACGACCTACGGGTCGAGCCCCTGTCGCCCGATGGACCACAAGGTGCTGGGGGTCTCGGGAGCCCCGGCGGTGCCGGTGGTTTGGGCCTTGGTGAGGCTGGTGGGAATGGCGATGGTGTTGGTGGCGTCAATGGAGAGGGGGGTGGCGGAAGCGTAGACGTGCTCGGTGGGCCAGCGGGGTCCAATGGCCCGGGAGGGGGTACAGGCGGCTTTCCTGGTCCGGGGGATGTGGCCGATGTG
>JAPPOR010000883.1:0-6527 GCA_028817905.1 Myxococcales bacterium | reverse complement strand
CGGGTCGCGGCCGCCCCGCGCGCGGGGGCGGGGGGCCCGCCCCCGGGCCCCGTGCGGCCCCGGGGCCCCCCGGGCCCGGGAGGGGGTACAGGCGGCTTTCCTGGTCCGGGGGATGTGGCCGATGTGGGCCCCGCGGCGAACGCATGTGATGGCGTCGCGCTGGGGGCCCGCAGCGGGCAATCGCTTCCCCTGACCGATCGACAGCTGCAGAACACCCTTTCACAGCTGCTCACCTTCAGCGTCCAGCTTCCTCCACTCCCCTCGCGCCCAAGGGTCGCGCACGCATTTTCCACGAACGCCGCCGGCAACACGTTTACGCTTAACCAGGTCGAGCGCATGGCCGAAGCGGCGGAGGTAGTGGCGGCGCAAGCCCACGACCACTTGGATTCCCTGCTGCCATGCACGCTGGCTGCCGGAGCTCTGTCATGCGCAAGACGCTTCGTTGGCGAGTTTGGAGCGCGGGCGTTTCGGCGCCCGTTGACCCCTGAGGAAGCCGATGGGTTCGTGGGGCTGTACAGTGACCTTGTGGACGACGGGGTGACCCCAGAGGTGGGTGTGGTCGCCGTGATCGCCGCCATATTGCAGGCGCCTCAGTTTCTGTATCAGCTAGACTTGGGTGCCCCCGGCGAGACTGCGGACACCTATCGGTTGACGGACCATGAGGTGGCCTCCCACCTTTCTTATCTGCTCGTCGACAGCCCGCCAGACGCTCAGCTGCGCGCCCTGGCGGAGCAAGGAACTCTCACCGAGCCCTCCGCCGTGCGTGCCCAGGCGGAGCGGCTACTGGACAGCTCCGCGGGGCAGGCGACGTTGAAGCGGTTCATCACTGAGTGGTTCGGGGTCGACGGTGCCGACCACAGTGCGCGGCTGCCTGCCGAACTCGCCGGTGCCTTCGTGTCGGAGGTGGACCGAGACCTGGACGCGTGGTTGTTCGGTGACCCGGGATTCCCCGTGGCCGGGCTCTTGACCGCCAGCTCTACCCACGTCAATGGGGTCCTGGCGGATCACTACGGCTTGCCGGCAGCAGGTGTGGGATGGCAGGAGGTGGAGTTGCCGCCTGAGTATCAGGGAGGTCTTCTAACCAAGGGGCTGGTCGCTTCCCGGTATGCGAGTCTGGAGGAGTCGTCGGTTATCAGGCGCGGTGTCTTCGTGCTGACCGAGCTGTTGTGTGCGAGTTTGGGCACCCCGCCGGACAACGCCATCGACCTCAATCCCGAGTTGCCACCGGGCAGCTCACCTCGCGATCGTTCTGAGGCGCGGATTGCGATCACTCCATGCGGCAGCTGTCACAGCATCATCGACCCGATCGGGTTGGGTATGGAGGAGCTCGACCAGCTGGGTCGCTACCGCGCCACCTATGCCACCGGCGCCGCGGTGGACAACACGGGTGAGCTGCACTTGCTCGACGAGCCGGTGTTTGCCGGGACGGCGGAGCTCGCGCAGTCGATTGCGAGCACCGACGCCTTCTTGACCTGCGCCGTTCGGCAATGGTCGGAGTATGCCTATGGAGACACCGGGGTGACCCACGACTGCACAGCCCCCCAGCTTGCCGCTTCCCTGCGCGGCGGGGACGCGAGCGTCCGGGAGCTACTATTGTCGACGATTGAAGCGGAGCCGTTCTTTGTGCGTACCGGGGGACTCGCGCAGGAGGTTGGACCGTGAGGCTAGCTCGCCGCCATTTCCTGCGAGGTGCCTCGGGCGTCGCGCTCGGCTTGCCGTACCTCGATTTGTTCGCACCCAAGCGCGCCCGCGCCCAGGCCACACCGAAGCGTCTGCTACTGCTTGCTACCGGCTTTAGCATGGACATCAACCGCAGCTACGAGCGGGACAGCTTTCTGCCGTCTGGCGGGGCAAGCGGCATTACGACGTTGTCGCCTGTTCTGGAGCCGCTTGCCGACTATCGCGACCGTATGATCGTGGTGGGTGGCATCGACAATGTCGTGGCGGGTCTCATGTCCAGCAATGGACATGATGCATCTGGCAAGACCTTGCTTGCCTGCTATCCGGTTAAGAATGCGTTTGACTCGTCGGGCAACTTTCGTTCTGGGGCGGAGTGCAACTGGCAGTCGGAGATCGCGGGTCCGAGTATCGACCACCATCTGGCGGGGCGGCTGGGGACCGAATTGTTGCCGCTGTCGATCGGCGCAGTGCACGGGGAACATCGCATGCGCTGGCAACAGGTCGGTGGCAGCGTGGTCTTCGATGAGGGGCAGACCAACCCTCAACACGTCTTTGATAGGCTGTTTTCCGGCTCAAGCTCGGGTGGGGGCGGTGCCAGTCGACCTGCCCAAACCGTGCTCGAGACCCTGCGTGCGCGTCGGGGGAGCGTACTGGATGCGGTCTTGGACCAGTTCCGCGCGGTCAGTCGGCGGGCCGGCCGAGAGGATCGCGCGCGCTTGGAGCAGCACGCCGACCTCGTCCGTGCCGTCGAGCGCGACGTCAATGGGGTGGCGACCTCGATTGTGTGCGACGACCCGTCGTTGTCGTTGCCGAGCAACTGGAATACCGCCTCGCGCAGGCTCACCGCTGAGGACGGCGCCTATGACGACGTGATTCTGCGGACCATGGGGCGCCTATCGGCGTTGTCGATGTCCTGCCAGGCGTCCCAGGTGGCCTCGATCCACATGCGCAATGTGCAGGCCAGCACGTTCCCGTGGCTGAATGGCGGTTCGCCCTACATCCCGGCCAACTGGCACAACGTCGTGCACCACGATGCCGGGACTGCGCAGCAGCGTCGGACGATTCTGCAGTGGCATGCCTCGGCCCTTGCAGAGATCGTAGACATGTTCGCGAACACGCCCGACGGGCCTGCGGGTACGTTGCTGGATAGCACCCTGATCATGTGGGTGTCGTCGCTCCGGCATAGCTCCCATTCAACGGACGATCTCCCCGTGCTGATGGTTGGCGACCTGCAGGGGACGCTACGAGGCGGCGGGGTTCACGACTACCAGGGGCGCGGCAGTCGCAGTCTCGGTGATTTGTGGACGACCGTGCTGAACGCGATGGGTGTGCCCGATGATGCCTTCGGCTGGAATACCGGTCGCGGCTCCGAGGGGCGCGCACTGAACTCTGGCCCGCTGACCGAATTGTTCGCCTAGCTAGTTTGTACCAAGAAAAGCGTACGGGCCCTTTCCTGGGTGAAAACTAGCTAGCACCAGCCGAGCAGACGGAAGACCAGACGCGACATCAGGGTCTTGCCCACAAGGCGCATGTTCGCGATCAAGGTGATGCAATCTTCTCCCTGTTCCACGGCCAGTTGGTGAGATTGCCCTGGGCCGTAGGTGGACACGTCGCCCCGCTGATACTTGATCCCGTGGTCGAGGTCGGTTGCCGCTCCGGTCAGATACACGACGATCTCTTGCGCGGCATGGGAGTGGGTGGGAATCCGCATTCCCTGCTTGAAGCGGACGAGACGCAAAGGGGCGTGCGCGTGCTCAATGGGGAGCTCCAGGTAGTGTACTTGCCCGAAGGCCCCGCTGGTCCACGTGATGTCCGCGACGGGGCCAACTAGTGACAAGAGCGCCCTGGGGAGCACGCCGTCGTCCTGGATCTCGGCGGCTTCGCCGACGTGTTCGTCGTTGGCGTCTCGGCGCTTCACAGGCCCATCGAATGTGAGCCGGCTGTGTTCTACGGGGGCGCGGTGCGGGTCACGGGCGATGGCTTCGCCGTCGATCTCGTCCAGCAGGGCACCTCCCAGGGCTTCCAGGTGGGCTACCTCGTCGCGGCACCGCGGGCAGAGCGTGAGGTGGGTCGCCACGAGCAGGTCCCCTCCGACGTCACCGGTTCCTGAAGCGAACGACAGAAGCAGGTCTGCTGGCAGGTGGTGTTGGACGCCGCTCATGCGACTCGCCTTGCTTGCTGCGCGCCCCGGGGAAGCTCGCCGCGGTCTTGGCCGCCCGTGGGCCGTCGATGCTTGTCAGGGCTTGGGGCCACTCTGGCCCGTTGCTCCGATGCTGCCGCGTGTGTGGTTGGCTGCAAGGGCGCGACACCCTGCGGCCGGGCGGTCCCCAGAGGGGGCCTAGGAAGGGGGGGGACAACTTCGACTGCGGTGAGAAATGACATCGTGTGGAAAGCTCGGGGTTGCAGGTACTTTTACGATGGCACGCGGCACTCGGATCCCGGCTCGCTGCTTTGGGCGCATCCCGATCGGCAGCCGTGGGGCGGTTTCGGTCCGGCCCCATCTACGTTGGCTTGCGCCGATCGGCCAGCGCGTCGCGGAATCGCTTGGCGTCGTTGGGCTTTCCGAGCCCCTCGGCGGTCGCTGCCAGGTATTGTAGACAGCGATCCTCCATGGTGGGCGCTCGCGCGACCTTGTACGCCGCCTGCAGCTGTGTTTCGGCCTCCAGCAGGCGGCCCTGCTCGATTAGCAGGGCGCCGTGGGTGATCAGAAACTCGGGTGCGCCGGGTGCTCGTTCAAGGGCCGCGCGACAGGCGCTCTCGGCTTGCGCGAGGTGCTCGCGATCGCCGTGGGCCAGCGCGATCCAGGCCGCTGCGTGGAGCCGCTCGGCCTCGACCAGATCGGAATAGCGGGGTTCCTCGCGCAGCTCGGTGAGCACCGTCTCGGCGCCCTGGGCGTCGCCGCAGGCGGCCAGGCAGCGCGCCCGCATGGCCTTCAGGAATGGGTTGTTCGGGAGCTGTTGAAGCGCGGTCTCGACTTCGCCAAGGGCCGCTTGGGGGTCACCTGCGTCGATCCTGCGCTGGGCATCAGACATGGTCGGGTGGGCCATCTGGTAGGTGAAGTGCTCGTCCGGCGTCGCAAAGCTCAGTAGAATGCCGAGCCCGTCGCTAGCGGCACCGGCCGCGCTGGTTGGCAGCAGGTTGCTGACAGCCCCCATGATGGCCGCTAGCGCGAAGCTCTGAACAGCGATGACGCCGAGATCCCGGCTTTGTCCGAAGCCGTCGGTTGGCCCGAGCATGAGCAGCGAAAGCGCCGCCGCCAGCAGCTCCGCGCCGGGTCCTGCCGAATAGATCAACGCACTGCGCCAGCGGGCGCCCTGCACGCGCGTAGGGGAGGGCACCACGTAGCCGCCAGCGGGGATGAGCCGCACGGTGACTCGCGCTCCAAGTGCCCGTACACGCGCAAGCTCGGGGCCGAACCCCAGCACTATCTCGTGCACCCGGAATCCGAGCCAGCGTGCGCACAGTGCGTGGCCTAGCTCATGGATCACGATCAACGGGTACCAGAACAGTACGACGAAGACCACGCTCAGTTTGCGCGGGTCCCCGCCATCCAAGAGCTCTGCGGCGACGATTCCCATCAGCAGCGCCGAAAACAACCCAGCGCCCAAGCGTTCACCCTTGGACAGGGGTCGCCGGGGCGCGGGATCGTACGCGGGGATCATCGACTCGCCTCTTTGCTTGCCTCGCGGCTGCGGGCTTTGCACGCAGACGTTTCCACGTGCCTCAGCTTCGTCCAGCCCTCAGTCGCGCGACATGAACAGGCGAAGCACGTACCAGAACATCAGTGCCACGGATGCGAACAGCTGCAGGGCAGCGCCCACATGCCGGTCCTCGGGGTAATGGTGCAAGACGTTGCTGGTATCGTAGAGGATTGCGCCACCGGCCAGGGCGACCATGCCGACCGAGAAGAAGGTCCCGAGCTCGAAGCCGAAGATGAGGCCTGCTACCACGAGCACCAGCGCACACACGAATCCCCACCGGAGGACCGAACCCAGGAATGAGAAGTCTTTGCGGGTCGTGAAGACCACGCCCGTCAGGCCCATGAAGCCCACCACCGTGACAGTTGCGGCGCTGCTGATCGCCCCGGGCGCGACATGATTGGCGATCGCCAACAGCGGCACGAAGATGATGGCTTCTGCCGCGACGAACGCGGCGAGGGCGGCATACTGGGCGCCGATCGATTGGGAGCGATGGGCCGCATGGGTGGCCAGCCAGCTGACGATCATGAAGCCGCCGAGCACCAGCAGCCAGGTGGTCCCGAGCATGGCCTGCGCGATAGGAAGTGCCAGGCCGCTCTGGAACAGGAAGACCTCGATCGCGATGAACGCCATCACCGCACCGAAGAGGTGCAGGTAGGTCTTCATGATGAATTCAGCCCGTGAGCTCGCGGCCCTTACGCCCGCCTGTGCATGTCCGATCTGCAGTGCCATGTCTCGTCCTTGTCCCCAGAAAATGCCTACAGGGGAGAGTATAACGCCCCGCCTTGGTCCAGCGCAAACGGCAGAAATTTCCGCTCCTTGGAGTGCCAGCCAATGTGTGGACTCTGGAGCTTCTCGTGAAGGCCAGCCCGGCATCGGCGGGTCCGGGGGCTTGCGCCCCCTGGTTTCTGGGCTCGACCGTCGACCGCGAATTCGCGGGCCTGACGTGGCTTGGAAGAGCACTCCGTTGGGCTGCAGTGTCAACGGAACGGCTCCGATATCGTGACGCTATTCGCCCACAGGGTTGCACCGGCGGGGAGCGCCCAGCAGCTGTCGTGGTGACCCGCGGCGAGGGTGCCTGCTGGGGTGGGGCCAGTCTCACGGCAGAATCCTTTCGAGTTTGCGAGCCTTGGCTTCGAGCAAGGGATG
>JAPPOR010001043.1 GCA_028817905.1 Myxococcales bacterium | reverse complement strand
CGGGGGGGTCGAATGGGCGGGCAACGGCCGTTGTAAGACTACATGCAGCCCTCCCAACGTGTGGTCGGCGGACCGGGAGCATGAGTCGCCCGCGTCGCCTCAGTCCCCGCTATCCCACCAATCAGGCGGCCCGCATCCGGAGCCCCGGTGGGGCGGAGCGCATCTTCCCGATGCGCGACATCAGCCGTGGCGGCGTTTTCTTGACCACGTGCGAGCCGCTGGAGATCTTCGCCGAGGTCGAGGTGTTGCTTGCGCTGCGCGGCGGTGCCCCGACGGCTGTGCCTGCACGTGTGGTGCACATCGTAAGCGCGGCCAAGGCCGAGCAAGTCGGTATCCCCGCTGGCATGGGCCTGCAGTTCGAGGCCACCTCCGACAGTCATCGCGGCGCCATAGAGGCGCTGATCGAGGACGCCCGCCGGACCTTTGAAGAGAGCCGGACGCCACGCCGAACGCCGGCGGGCGACGGCGCCCGACCGCGGGATCCGATGCTGGCCTACGTGTTGGAGGCGGTGGACGGGCAGACTTCCCCGGAGGAACTGGCGGCGCGCCTATCGCTCGAACTGGAGGTGGCCGAAGCCATCCTTCGCAAGTTGGAAGACGCTGGCCTCGTGGAGCTGCCCCAGCCGGCGGTTCCTGAAGCCCGAACGGGTCCAGACGCACCAGACGCGCCCGAAGGTCCACCCGCTCCCGTCGCGGAGAGCACGGTCGGCGAAGGGGCGCCCGCGGGAGGTGCCCGCCAGACGGCGTCGGCTGTGCCGGTGCCGCCCGCGCCACCTGCGACCGAGCGACCGCCGGTCCAGGCGAGTGAACGCCAACTCGTGCAGGATGTGCGGGCGCGCCTCAGCGCACTCCCCGCCCAAAATCACTACCAGGTGCTGGGGGTTGAGCAGGACGGCCCGGCGAATGTCATCCGGGACGCGTTTGTGACGTTGTCCAGGCGCTTTCAACCGGACGCACATTTGGCCTCCCTTCCGCCGGAAGCGCTGACCGAGCTGGAGGCTCTGTTCGGCCGCCTCAAGGAAGCCTACAGCGTGCTGGGCCGCCCCGCATCACGCCGCGAATACGACGACTACCTGAACCGGCAGTCCCGCTTGCAGAGCGAACCACCCAGCGAGGATTCACGCCAGCCAACCGGGGCCGCGGGTTCCCAGCCACTGCCTGTTTCGCCCCTGACGCGCTCCAACCCGCCCCCATCCCCGACGGCGACCGGGACAGGGCAGCCGCGCAGCGCAAGTGTTGCGAAGACCCGGAAGGCAAGAGGTCGGGCGGCGGCCGAAAGCTTGCGGCGAACACTGGGCGGCGCGACCCGCTCGCCGTTGCGGGGCGCGGCCCCGACGGTCAGCCTGCCCGAGCGGTGCCTGGCCGAGGCCCGCGCCGCCCAGGCGGACGGGCGTACCGACGACGCGCTCAAGTCGCTCAAGCTGCTATGGGCCATGGACCTGGAGGCCACGAAGCGGGAGGAGGTCAGGGAGCTGCGAGCTCAGATCTATCGTTCGCTGGCCTTTGAACTCGAGAAGAAAGCCCTGTACGAGGAGAAGCACCAGAAGTGGGCCCAGGCGGCGGTCACCTGGCGCAAGGTGTGCGAAGGCCGTCCGGAAGACGACAACGCCTGGCTGCGCGCCGCGCGTGCATGCCTGGAAGCGGGCAAGGACCTGCGCACGGCTGCCAAGCTCGCCCAGCAGGCGATTGCCTTGGCGCCGCGGAACGCCGACGCCCACCGTGTCCTGGGACACATTTGGCTCGCGGCGGGCATGAACGAAAACGCTCGCAAGAGCCTGGAGCGGGCAGTCGCTCTGAGCCATCCGGATTCGAAGACCAATCGCATCCTGCGCGAACTCGGGAGCCGCCGCAGCTAGCAGCACGCCCCGGGCGAGCACGCCGGACTCGCCCCGGGGCACCCTTTGTGATCGAGCCGGCATCGACGATGAGTGCCAGGAGCCACTGAAGTTTTCCTGCATCCGGCGACCGCCGGTTCAGTTCTCGAGCGCGGGGTGCTATGTAGGGCCTGGTGGGTAACACGCTTGCGTTGGAGAGGTGTTCGATGTCCATGAAATGTTTTGCAGGCGCCAGCGCGATCGCGCTGGCGATGGGTCTTTGGGCGTGCGCCGAAGAGACTCCGGATCTGGGTCCGATGCAGCCCGCGGCGCCCACCAATGACATGCAGATGATGATGCAGCCGGTCAGCGCCGCCCCGGCAACCGATCCCATGCCCACCAACATGACCGACCCTGCGAACATGGTCGGCAACTCCGAGCCCCCCAGCAGCGGACCGGCGCCCACGACCGGCATGGAAACCGAGGGCCCCATGCCGATGGGCATGGAAACCGCCGGCATGGACCCCATGCCGATGGGCATGGAGACCGAGGGCATGGACCCCATGTCGATGGGCATGGAAACCGCCGGCATGGGCGCCGAGGGCATGGATCCGATGGAGATGGGCATGGAGACCGATCCCGCGGCCATGGGGAGCCTCGGTGGCCCACTGATGTACACCGGCGAGTTCACCGCCATGGAGGGCGCGATCATCGTCGACAAGTACAAGTGTCCTAGGCCCCTTATCGGAGGAACGGGGGAAAATACTTCTCCCCCGCTTGAGTGGAGCGGCGGTCCGGCGGATACGCAGAGTTTTGGCTTGGTCCTCTACGATTCGGGCTACAGCATGTTGCACTGGGTGGTTTGGGACATTCCCGCGACCGCGACCTCGCTTCCCGAGGGCATTCAACCTGGCTACGAGCTCGCGGAGCCTGCCGGGGCGCATCAAGCTCAGGCAGGAAGCATGGTTGACAAGCACGCATACTATGGCCCCTGTAGTACAGGCGGGGTTGCGGCCAGTGCCAAGTACGAGTTCCGGCTCTACGCTCTCAATGTGGCCAGCCTCGAGCTCACGGAGGGGTCGAGCGCAAGCGAAGCGCAGGCGGCGATCGAGGCGGCAGCGCTGGAGTCGGTAGTGTGGACGGGCAATACGGAGTGACACCTCGGGCTGATGCCGCTGCCCCAATCCACAGATCGGGAGGCGCCCGAGAGCAGTAGGAACGATCAAGGCTGGCTGGCGACACGAGCGCAATCATCGGTCTCGGTTCTTGGCCCGCTCGCTAGTTGAGTCCGGCGCCTCCGGGCTAGGGGACCCCGAAGAGGGTCTCCGCGGGTGTGTTTCGCACCAAGCCGGTCCCCCGTGTTGGAGTCGCCGCCCCAACACAAGGCGTGTCCTTCAGTGGTTAGCGCGCACGCGTGAACCGCACCAGTGCCAGGACTGACACTGACCGTCGCGTAGGTGCCCGAACGGTGGCTGCCCCAAGCTGGCAGAATCTCCCCAACAGGTCAGACGGCCGGAGCTGCGGACGCCACAGGTGACCGAGTTTCCTGCAGACAGATGCGCGAACGGGCCAGTTGGAGGGCTCGCTTCGCCGCTTTGCTCTTCGCCCCAGCCGCCGCCATTTCCGATGCCGCAGCTGTGGCGGAACCCGCTGTATGCGGATGCGAAGCGCGCTCCCGCGGGCTGCGATTCCACGACCTCGCTGTAGCCCCAGCAGGTCGCAGTACCATTGGGGCGCTTGGCGCAAGTATGGATTCCGCCCGCAGCGACGGTATCAAACGTTCCCGATGGCGGTTCGGCCTGCCCGTGGCTGACGACTTCCTCGAAGGAGGGAATCCTCGCCGTATTTTCGACCGAAGCGAAAGCGCTGCGGAGTCGAACGGTTGTGCGAGGGCGCGTGCTTTGGTGATGGATGCGGGCTGGCGCGACCCTGCGGGTGGACCCTTCCGCCGCACGTGGGCTAGCGGGCCGAAATCACGCTCAGATGCACAACCAGTGGACCCAATCGCAGATGCAATAGTAGGTCGTGTAGTCGCACTCCAGGTACACAGGGAGCCCGACGCACGGCCCCAAGGGGTTGTCGGGCGCCACCGCGGGACACTCGGGTGGATTGTTGGGGTTCGGGGTGCGGTCTCCCGGTTCCAGGAACTCGGCCAGTTCCGCCAGCGGGTCAGACGTGCTGGGTGCAGATCCCGCGCCCGGACTGGGCGGCTCTGCTTCACCGGAGGGTTCCGCTTCGGCGGTAGGGTCGGCCTGGGCGGGGGCCTCAGGCGGCTCGCTCATGCTTGTCTCGGGAGGCCCCCCTGCTCCGGTTTCCGGCCTACCTGTCTCGGTGTCGGGCCCGCGATCGTCGCTTCCAGTCGCGGACGGGCGGGTGTCTCTGTCGCCGGTCGCGCCGGTTTCCGGAGACGGATTCGTCTGGCCCGTGGGGTTGGCTGGGGCAGGCGCCCCGGAGCTGGGGGCTTCGGCGCCTACCGCCGGACTGGACGCTTGCTGCGCGCTCGAATTGGTGGTGGGTGCCGTTCCCCCTCCGCTACCTGCCGTGGGAGCCTCCGTCTGGGCAGGGGGCATGGCGGCGTCGCTGCCGACGCACGCGCTACCTGCTGCAACCACCAACACAACGCCCGCAGACCACTTTAGAGACATGAACGGATGCTCCTATTCGGATGGGTACTGTCGCCAAGGCCGCCGAACAGGTTGAAACGCGCTTGAGTTCGCGGACTTACCGGGATGCGAGAAGCGTTGGGTGTCGTCGCGGGCGGTGGCGGAGACCTTGACATCATGCGCGGTTCAACCTGTTCGGCGCTGGTAGGTCTGACCTTGCCACCTCAGCCGGCATCTGGCGGGAATCCACGCGCGGGGGTATGAATTTCCGCGCCAGAGGTACGCAGGCTGTGCCTTACTGCTGTGTCCATGAGCACGGATTCGAGCACCCATGCGCCCACGGTGGCGCTTGCGCTCTTCACCCCCTTCATTCGCATGGTGGAACGGGCTGCGCCCGATCGGTATGAGCTTGGGCGCGTCGAAGTCGATGCGCTGCTGGACCGGTGGGGCCTGACCGCAGCGCAGCTCGAAGCCGACCCGATGGTCAGGCTGCCGTACGACCTGGCGCTCGCGCTCCATGAGCTGTTCGTCGAGCTGTTCGACGATCCCTCGGCGCCCGTGCGCGCCGGTGCACACCTGGAGGCGGGCGATTACCTGTTGATCGAATACGTGTGCAGTACCTGCGCCACCGTGCGCGATAGCATCGAATGCCTGGGCGAGTACTACCCGTTGCTGATCGATGCAGAGTATGAGCTCGTCATCAACGGTGACCTGGCTGAGGTTCGCTTCCGGCTCGCTCCCGAGCTTGCGGCTCCACCCTCTTTTTTGGAGTTCGCCCAGGCCAGCAACCAGCGCATGGCCATGCTCCACCTCGACCCCGCGTACGCACAGCTGCCCGTTGAGGTTCGGTTTGCACATCCCAAGCCTGCCTACGCAGCCGTCTTCGAGGAGCTCTTTCCGTGCCCGGTGCGCTTCGATTGCGAGCATACCGCTACGCTGTTTCCCGCTTCGATGCTGGCGGCTCCCATGATCAAGGCCGATCCCACCTTGCACATGCTGCTGCGCGACTTCGCTCGCCAGCAAATGGATGCTTTGCCGAGACTGAATGCGTTTCCTCGCACGGTGCGCGACGCGATCGCCAAGAGCTTGCCCGATGGTGCGTCGCTTGAGGAGATCGCCGCGGGGCTTGGGATGGGGACCAGTAGTCTGCAGGCGCGCCTGCGCCAGCACGGTATGAACTACAAGGCCCTACTTGAGGATGTGCGCCGCGACCAGGTCAAGCGGCTGCTTCGGGACCCCGAACTGAGCATCTCCGAAATCGCCTACCGGGTGGGCTTCGCCCATCCGCCGGCTTTGCACCGTGCGTGCAAGCGGTGGTTCGGCGCCGCGCCCAGTGAGTACCGCGCGTCTTTCAAGGTGACCACCAGAACCGGTTTCTGGCGCGGGAGCCGCTAGCTAGTTGCTAGCTGGGCCAGGGCCACCATCCACGCTTGCGCCGTCTCAGTCGGGGGCATGGGCCTTCATGAAGGGCACGCTCGGCAGTGCTCCATCGTGGAGTTGTCGCCGCATCCACTGATCGTCGTGTCGTTCGAAGTTGTCGCTGATGAGCTCGTGGTAGGTGGAGACGTAGCCGCGATAGCGCTGTCCTTCGATGTGAACTTCCATGAGCTGGGGCGGAGCGGTTCCCACATGCAGGACCTTGCCAACCGGGTTGCCATATTCGTCGGAAGGCTGGGTATGTACGTCGACGATCGTGGGTCGATGAAACTTGGCGGACTCGTTGCGGTAGTACATGTCTGCGAACCAGCCACCGACGGTGTAGGCGATATCAGAACCCGAACCGACGCGCCGGCCACGTACCGATACGGCCCGGTTCATGAAGGCGAGCTGCTCCTCGGTCATCGCTTTTCCGCTTCGCTCGCGCAGCGCGATCGCGCGCAGCGTGGCGAGCACCTCCCGCAGACGCTCGAAGTAGTTCCGCATGGCGTCTGCTGCCTCCCCCTTTGGCTCCAGCACATCGACGATCGCGCGGCCCCGGTCGGCATAGGCGATCAGCCGCTCGAAGAAACGCGGATAGGGGTCGACGTAGGCTTGGGGGAAACTGCAGCCTGCGATCATGGTGACAGACGGCTTTGCGTAGAGCACCGAGTCGTGGCGCCGCTCCGCCCAGGATGCGAGCTGGGTGTTCAGCAAACGGC
The DNA here is from genome assembly GCA_028817905.1 of Myxococcales bacterium. Classification (GTDB taxonomy): domain Bacteria; phylum Myxococcota_A; class Polyangia; order Polyangiales; family JAFGIB01; genus JAPPOR01. Next base: position 2,184 of record JAPPOR010001043.1, on the reverse strand, counting down.
GGTGCCAGGCGGACGTCTTCATGATTGCCGGTAGGCCTTCGCTGGGCTCCTGGGAAAGTGCCCGCAAGGCATCCATCCAAAGATGCGACATGCTCCCCTCCCACAGCGCTGGTCCCATGTCGCGCACGCGCGCGGTGGTCGCGTCTATCGCTGGCCGCAGGGTACTGAACCGCTCGTACGATGGCTCCAGGAGAACGTGCGCCTCAGGGTTTTCGAAGATCGCCGCGGCCACGTCGAGCGGACTCGGCATCATTCGCTTCTCACGTAGTTTCCCGTAACTCGTGTCGCTGAGCACTTCACTGTCGACGATGTAACGCTGCCCGAATAGCCACAGGGGCAACGTGCGTTGTCCCGGGGTGACCAGCTGCGTCTGAATGCGCTGTTGGCCAAGCGTGCCGAGCATGTCGAGTACGGGCTTGGCCGGCGCGCTTTCGACGGTCTTGGAGCTCAGACCAAGGGTGCTGGCAGCCTTCCGGAGTGCCAACAAGGACATCGAGTCGGGGGGGCCGATCAGGGCCGCGGTTGCGCGGTCGATGCGCCGAAAGGCCTGCTCGGCCCGCGGCGTCATCGTCTCGGCGATGACGAGCGCGGCGGCCAAGGGGCCCCGCTGCAGCACCATTTGGCCCCCCGACCCCGCTTCGGCGAGCCTGAGCTCCACGCGCCCCAGCCAGGCCATAGAGCGGAAATAGCGCTCTAGCTCACGGTCCCGGGTGTAGTGTCCACGCGGCTTGAGCAGTGACAGGTCGACGGTTGTCTCGCGACCAAACAGGGACACAGCCCGCGGCCCAGCCGCCTGGGCGGCCGCCTCCAGGAGTTCCGAGATGCGCTCACTGGACGCGCCTGCCACGGGGGCGGCCGGCTCGCCCACCAGCAGGCCCTTGGCCACGGCCAAGAAGAGGTCGACCTCCCTGCGAGTCTCCGGGGTACTATCCCGGTGCTGCGGTAGCGCGCGGCGCAACTCATCGAGGAACGCATGCAGCTCCTGCACAAGGGAGCCTTTCTCGAGGTCGATGAGGATATCGTCGAACGAAGCGTGTACGGCATGCAGCGCTGCGTCGGCCGTGAAGTACATGGGCTGGTCCGCTTCGAACAGCGCCGTATAGCCGAAGTGAAAGCTGGCCGCCGGCGCTGCCGGCACGATCACAAAGCCGTCGCGTTGCAAAGCCCCAGTGGCGGCGGACGACAGGGGGCGAGTGGCGTCCCTCTTCATCTCTTCGAGCACCCTCAGAAGGGCCGGATCCCTTCGCAGGCCGGAGCCGCCGCAGCTGGCGATCAACCCAAGCAGGACCACCGAGCCACCCAGCAGAGTCCATGCACGAGTTAGGTGGCGGATACGAGGCCCTCTACAGTGGCCGCATGTGGGTTTGTGCGCTTGCCGGGCATCGGAAGCTAGCGTCAGTCGGAACCATTCTCACCCGTCTTGGCCAAGCGCGGGGATGGAAAGCCACCGCGCCCCCGGTGCCTTCGACGGGCGGAGAGGCAGGTTATTCGGCGACCCGGCGGAGGCGAGCCGGTGCGTGGGCGCGGGCCGAAAGTCCCGCAAAAACGAGTATTTGCTCGATCATCGCAGTTCTTGGGGGCGAGGCGAGCTAGACGGGCCGGGACAAGGGCCCGATCGTCGTCACATTTGGCCAGGCCACCTCGTCAGGTTACTGAAAGGAGAATCTCCTATGCTGAAACGTACGATTCGCCTGCGGCTCGCCGCCTTCGGGCGCAAATACGGCTACGACGTTGCCTACCTAGAGGCACTGCTTGACGCGGACGCGGACGCGGTGTTGCGGTTCGGCAAGGTCCAGAAGATCTCGGAGTACCGCAAGGATGTGACGCCGGCTGTGAGCTATGCGGCCAAGATCGTGGGGACACTGGCTGAAGACTGTGGGCCTTGTACCCAGCTCATGGTGACCATGGCTGAGCGGGAGGGTGTATCCGCGGCCACCCTGCGGGCGGTGCTGGCTGCGGACGACCAGGCGATGGACGAGGACATACGTCTGACCGTACGCTTTTGCCGAGCCGTGCTGGACAGGGACCCGCAGGCGGACGACCTCCGTGAGGACATCATCAGGCGTTGGGGCAAACGAGGCCTCGTTTCGATCGGGTTCGGCCTGGTGGCGGCGCGTCTGTACCCTACGCTCAAGTACGCCCTGGGCTATGGCAAGGCGTGTAGCCACATCAAGGTGGGTGACA
>JAPPOR010000732.1 GCA_028817905.1 Myxococcales bacterium | reverse complement strand
TGAGACTTCTCCTTCGACAGAATGCCGCTTTCGCGGCATTTCCGGGTGCGAACTAACTAGCCGCTATCTGGTCGGGACGACCTGGCGACGTATCTGTGTCAGGCAAGGCCAGCCGCCCATCCCTGCCTGGAGCACCGCAGGTGCGACTTAGAATCCTTGATACGACGCCAACGAAGAATGGTGAGTTCCCCGAACTTGACTCACCCGTCCACAGGATTGCTAGTCAAGGATTCTTTCTCATGGCCTTGCGGTAGACCCCTGCGACCACGCCCGTGGCCAGCTTGCGTGGGCCCAGACGTGGCAGGAACAGTTGAAACTGGTTGAACAGTCCGGGCACCGCCAGGTAGCGGCGTGCCACCATCGCGTCGACCGCCAGCCGCGCGCAGCGGGGCGCCTCCATGATCTGAGGCGAATTGCCGAAGACCTCCTGGAGCCCCGTCTTTTCCGTCATCTCAGTGGCGATGCCTCCTGGGGCGAAGGTCGTCAGCGACACATTCTGGTCCGAGAGCTCGTGGTACAGGCCTTCGCCAAAGGCGGTCAGGAAGGCTTTGCTGGCCGAGTAGGCGGTCTGGTAGGGCGTGGGGACCAGTCCGGTCATGGACGTCACCAGCATGATCCCTCCACCCAAATCGTGGTCGAGCATGTGCGGGACCAGGTGGTGGACGAACTTGACGGTGGCGGTCACGTTGGTGGCCAGCAAGGATTCAAACCCCTCCCACGGTAGCTCCTGGTGCGCACCGAAATGGGTGATGCCGGCATTCAGGACGGCGCCGTAGACCGGACCGATCGCGCGGCTGTCCTCGAACACGCGCTCCACATCCCGCGCATTGCTGAGGTCGGCCGCGATCGGGCGCGCCTGGACGTTATGCCGCCCGGCCAGCTCGTCTGCCAGCTCGCGCAAGCGGTCCCCCCGCCGAGCAACCAGGATGAGGTTACCCCCATGTCTGCTGGCAACATCGCGGGCAATCTCGCGACCCAACCCCGAGGAAGCCCCCGTCACGAGCACCCAGCGATCCTTCAACGTCATGCGTGCCATGGCGGGGTTAAACCAGAGGCCGGGACCGATGGAAAGCCGGCGGGCACCCGCGCCATGATACAGAGGGCCCACAGCCATGGATTATCTCTACGATGGACCGGCCCGGGCCCGGACGCGCCTGATCCTCGCGCATGGCGCCGGCGCGGCCATGGACACCCCCTTCATGAACCACATCGCCGAGGGGGTCGCGGCCGCGGGGATTCGCGTAGTTCGCTTCGAGTTCCCCTACATGGCGGCCCGGCGTAGCCACGGTACGCGGCGCGGCCCCGATCGCGCCGCGGTACTGACGGAAACGTGGCAACGTGCCGTGACCGACCACCAGCACGCGGGCCGCCTGTTCGTCGGCGGCAAGTCCATGGGAGGCCGGTACGCCAGCATGATCTGCGACGACGCCCAGGTCGACGGGTTGGTCTGCCTCGGCTACCCGTTTCATGCGCCCGGCAAGCCCGACAAGCCACGCGTGGAGCACCTGGCCACACTCAAAACCCCCGGCCTGATCATCCAGGGGACACGCGACAGCATGGGGAAACCCGAAGACGTTGAGGCCTACACCCTGGCGAAGCGCATCAAGGTCAGCTGGATCGAAGACGGAGACCACTCCCTCAAACCGACCAAACGCTCGGGGCGCACCCACCCACAAGCGTTGGACGAGGCCGTCGCCGCCGTCACGGGGTTCATCGGGAAACCCTAGCGACCTTGAGTCAGCGTTTCGTGGACGTTTGCGCCAAGTTCGGTCGCTTTTCGACTGAGGCGAAAGCGCTGCGGAGTCGATCAGTTGTGCGAGGGCGCGTGATTTGGTGATGGATGCGGGCCAAGTGGCGCTGGCGCGCTCCGGGGGGCCATGCACGCGATCCGACACCTCGCGCCACGCCCGAGGCAGCCGCAGGTACGACCGACGGGTCGGTCCCCGTCCAGGCCCCCGCACGCAACAACGGGGCGTACTCGGTCTGCTACAGAAGACCCTTGTGAAGTCGAGACCCTGCGCGCGCCGTCCGGGCTCGTCAAGGAATCGGTGGCGGCCCCCTTCGCTGCTGACTCGGGTGGATGCAGGGCAAGCCGATGGACCGAAAGAGATGACAGGGACCCACAATTGGGCTATTAACTTGCATGATTACAGGGGCGATTCAATGCAGCACTTCATGACCATGCGCGTCGTGACCGGGCGCGCGTTGCGAGCGCATGCTCACCCCGGGGCGGGGCGGACAGCAGGATCGTTCGCACTCGCGTGGGGACTGCTGTGGCTCACGACCGGGGCTGCCGCGCAGGCACCCACCGACCCTTCCGACACCGAAGGGTTTCGGACCGCATGCAACGCTGGAAACATGAGCGCCTGCTTTCGACTCGGCGAAGCGTACGAGCAAGGCATCGGGGTCGAGAAGAGTCCTCGACGCGCGGCCAACTTATTTCGGATCGGGTGCGAAGAAGAACACGCGCGAGCTTGCCATCGACTGGGAACGATGACCCGCGACGGCTCCCTCGGCGAACCGAATCGTGAAGGGGCGATCGAGCTGTTCAAGCAGGCTTGTAAGCACGGCAACGGGGACGGCTGCTACGAGATCGGATCGCTCTATGACCGTGGCGACGGGGTGACCCAGAACGCCGAGGCCGCTCGGCGGCTGTACGAGCGCGGCTGTGAACTGGGATCGCTGGGGGGCTGCGAGGGCCTGGCGGGCCTGTACATGACCGGACGCGGAGTCGGGCGCAACCCCTGGCGCGCCAAAGACTTCTACAAGCGCGCCTGCCGAGGAGGTCGAGACAGCGCATGCGCTGGCCTGGCCGAGCTAGCGGAGAAGGGCCGCATGAAGCTGGCCGCCAAGGAGATCGAGGCCCTGTATACGCGCGCCTGCAAGGCTGGCAACAACCGGGCTTGTGGCAACATCGCCCTGTCCTCCAAAGCCAGCACTCCGCCGGAGGCGCGAGCCACCTACCTGGAACGTGGCTGCGACGGCGGGCATGCCACCGCATGCAAAGAGCTGGGACTACTCTACGAGGATGGCCAGGGTGTCGAGCGCGACCCGGCTCGCGCCGCCGGGCTCTACAAGCGGGCATGCGAAGGCGGCGAGCCCCTCGGATGCAACAATCTGGGTGGGCTCTATCAGGACGGCGTTGGTGTCGAACCCAACCTGCAGATCGCGGTCAAGCTCTACGACAGGGCCTGTGCCGACCAGAGCCTTGTCGGATGCGTGAACCTCGCGGCCATGCATGCCAGTGGCCAGGGAACACCCCGCGACCCGGTCCAAGCCTTTGAGCTCTACGAATACGCCTGCGAAGCCGGACAGCAGCTCGCCTGCACGCATCTGGCGATCGCGGTTGCACAAGGCGAGGGCACCGAGAAGAACCCGAGCAAGGCCGCGGTCCTGCTCGAGAAGGGGTGCAAGCAGGGAGACCAGCTCGCCTGCGCTCATCTTGGTCGTCTTGTGGAATTCGGACGAGGTATCAGGGCCGACCTCAACCGGGCGCGGTCGCTGTACCAGCGAAGCTGTGATGGTGGCATCGCGCCAGGCTGCACCTACCTCGGATACCTCCACGAGCGTGGCGTAGGCGCGATCTCCGACACCGTCCTGGCCAAGTCGCTCTACAAACGGGCGTGCCAGGCGCGCAGCCTGGAGGGCTGCGTCTACGAAGCCTATCTGACTCGCAAGGACGAGAAACTCGAGCTGGCTCGCAAGCGCGATAGCCGTCTATTCGAGAAAGCATGCGGCTTCGGCATGGAGCGAGGATGCGCCGGTCTGGGCTACGCCTACGAGTCCGGATTCGGACACGTCGAAAAGGATCTCGGCAAGGCCCTCACAACCTACTCCCGGGCCTGTGAGAACGGCGATCCGGGAGGCTGTCAAGCCCTTGCCGCCATGTACGACGAGGGGCGCGGGGTGACGAGCAATCCCGCCTACAGCCAAACCCTTCGGCGTCGCGCCTGCACCCTGGGCGCAGCAAGCGCCTGTAGGTAGTCTGATCGCACCAGACCGGCCTGCCAGGGTCGATCCTGCAAGCGCTCTCAAAAAGGGCATGAAATCCTCGGCCAGGACGTCGTAGGATCGGTCCCGCGAACCACGCCTCGACCACGTTGCCGAGGCCGCTCGGGAATGGACCAAAGATCATGTCAGTAGCAGTGGCCGTGCAAGCCAGTGGACAGGTGGTGATCGCCGCCGACAGCAAGCGAACATTCGGGTCGGGCGCTGTGCCCCAAGACAACCTCAGCGATGCGAAGATCCGCAAGGTCGGTGGCGCGTACCTGGCGGCCACTGGGTGGGGCATCTACGCCAACATTCTCGATGACCACCTGGCTCGCAGGCCCCGCGCGCGGCTTACCGACAGCGCATCGATATTCCAGTTCTTCACCCACCTGTGGAAGGTACTGCATGAGCGCTACTCGCTGGTCAACGACCAGTGCAGCGGCGACGACTCGCCCTTTGGCGATATGGACGCTAGCTTCCTGGTCACCAACCGCACCGGGATCTACTACGTCGCCTGCGACATGAGTGTCACGCGCTTCGAGCAGTACTGTGCGATCGGGTCGGGCGGTAGCTACGCGATGGGCGCGCTGCACGCCCTCTACCGCCCCAGTGGCGACGCCGCCCGCATCGCCACCCGGGCGGTCGAGGCCGCCTCAGCCCTCGACATCTACTGTGGGCCACCCGTCCAGCTCGAGGCGATCACGCTGCCCGCGCCGCGCACCCGACGGCGTAAGCGTTAGCGACCTTGAGTCAGCGTTTCGTAGACGTTTGCGTCACGTTTGGTCGCGTTGCCTTGATTGGGTGCGTCCGGACAAGGTCGCTAGCTCATCCGGCGTGGAAGCGCGCGTATTCTTCGTTGAAGGCGAAGCGCGTGGGGTCTGCGAGGCGGTCGACGTACAGGATGCCGTCGAGATGATCGAACTCGTGCTGTAGCACCGTGGCGAGAAACCCTTCGGCCGAAAGGGTCTGTGGCTCGGCGTGCTCGTCGAGATAGTCGACCTGAAGCTTGCTGGGCCGCTCGACATAGCCGCGCATCCCCGGCACGGACAGGCAACCTTCCCAGAAGCCGGCTTTCGTGTCATCCAGCACCGTGATGCGCGGATTGAAGAACACGATCGCAGGTTGCGGCCCCTCCACCTCGTAACGAGGATTGTTCTCGCCGAACTCCACGACCGCTGCGCGCACCGAGCAATGGACCTGCGGCGCTGCCAGCCCCACGCCGTTGTACTCCGCCATGGTGAGCTTCATGTCTGCAACCAGCTGGCGCATGGCCGGTGAGAGGATTTCCTCACGTGGAAGTTCGCGCGCCACCTGACGGAGCACCGGATGCCCCAGCCGGGCCACCTTGAGAATCGCCATGGACCCGATTCTCACGCCCCACCGCCACAAACGCAAACGCGCTAGCCCGGATCATTCATGACTTCGACGCCGCCTCGCTTGTCCTTCGACTCCACAGGACTTTCGCCGCCCTAGAAAATACGGGCAGTATTCCCGTCGGTCGTCGAAAGCCCTGTGAAGCCGAAATCCTGCGCGATCCGACGTCGAAGTCGTGAACGATCCGGGCTAGCCGTACGTGATCACGGAAAAGGCTAGGACGTCGGTGGAACGCCCCCGGTTGCGGTAGACGTGGGGCAGATGGCCGGGAAACTGGACCAGGGCACCGGATTCGACGGTCACAACCTCATCCTGCAACACGAGTTCGGCCGTGCCCTGATACGGAAAGAAGAACTCCTGCGAGCCCATCGGATGGGCCCTGCCATGGGCATCACAGCCGGGACGCAGCTGAACCTGCTGCACCTGAGCGCCCCGTGAAGCGATTGGAGACAGTAGGCGCGCCACGAAGCGACCCGCATCGGCGCGGACCTCCTTGACCTGATCCTCGGACACCTTGAAGAAGCGATGCTCGGGGGGCGGTGAGACCAGCTCATCGAGACCGATGTTGAGCGCCACCGCCACGGCCACCACGCTATCCAGACCGGGGTTCGCCCCATCCCGCTCCATGCTCGCCAAAGTGGCGCGCGGAAGCTTCGCCATATCGGCCAACTGCTGCTGTGTAAGGGCGGCCGCCTTTCGCAGGCGTCTAAGATTGGCGGCGAGGTGGTTCATCCCAGCAAAGCCAGAATCCTGGCAAAAATCTCATAAATTCTAGCATAACCGTCTGGTGGTTTGCACACGGATTGGTAAATCCCCAGCACTGGATTCGCCAACCCAAAAACCCGAAACGAGCAGGTACCCAAATGGCCATCGAACTTCCCCCACTCCCCTGGGCCGAGGACGCCCTGGCGCCAATCGTCAGCGCCGAGACCCTCCAGTATCACTACGGCAAGCACCACGCGGCGTACGTCACCAAGCTGAATGACGCGATCGCCGGCACCGATATGGCCGGCAAGAGCTTGGAAGATATCGTCAAGTCCAGCAGTGGCGGCGTCTTCAACAACGCAGCCCAGGTGTGGAACCACACCTTCTACTGGAATTCGATGAAGCCCGGCGGTGGCGGGCAGCCGAGCGGCGCTGTGGGCGACGCCATCCAGGAAAGCTTTGGCGGGTACGACAAGTTCCGGACCGAGTTCGCCAACGCCGCGGCAACCCAGTTTGGTTCCGGCTGGGCCTGGCTCGTGCTCGACGGCGGCAAGCTGGCAATCACCAAGACGCCCAATGCGGAAACACCTCTGACCGGCAGCGCCAAGCCGATCCTCACAATCGATGTCTGGGAGCATGCCTACTACATCGACTTCCGCAACGCGCGGCCCAAGTACATCGACGCGTACCTCGACAACCTGGTGAACTGGGATTTCGCGAACAAGAACCTCTAGCGACCTTGAGTCAGCGTTTCGTGGACGTTGAGTCAAGTTGGATCGAGTTGCCTTGACTCGACGCGTCAGGACAAGGTCGCTAGGTCGCGCGGGCGCGCTCCCGGGGTGAACTGCATGCGACGGCGGTTTCCGGTGGCGCCCGGGTCACATGCCTTGTTCGGCTCCGCTTGGCCTGGTTCTCATCCAGGAAAGGGCGCATGCCCTTGTCTGGATGAGAACTCGCCTACCTCCCCTGCCGTGCATCCTTGCGGGACCGGCGCCCGGCGCGTCACAGGTACAGGGGGTTCGGGCCGACCTGGGTTTCCAGGACTGGGCGAATGATCGACGTCCACAGCGCGTAGCCGCGCGGGTTCATGTGCAGACCGTCCGAGGAGAAAAGCTCGGGGCGCACCCGACCTTGCTCGTCCAGCATCTCGCCCGCGACATCCAGGTAGGTCACCATCGGATGGGCGCTGGCCAAGGCGCGCACCTGGTCGTTGGCGGCCTTCATGCGATCCCAGTTCTTCATCCGCGTGGGGGACGGCTTGATGGAGACGAAATAGATCTCAGGGCGCTGCCCACTTTGCTCCACACGCTGAACGAAGCGACGAAAGTTGGCAGTGACGCTTTCCGGAGTCGGGGCCCGATCGCGGCCGAGATCGTTGTCCCCGGCGTAGTACACGATCGCCCGCGGCGCGTAGGGCAATACAATCCGGTCGGCGTAGTGCAGGACGTCGTCGGTGCGAGCGCCGCCGAAGCCACGGTTGATGACCGTGATCGGCGCCATGTCCTCGTCAAGGCTCTTCCACAGGCGCAAGCTGGAACTGCCGACGAACACCACACTGCCGCGCAGGGGAGCTCGTTGCGCGTCCCGACGCTCGAAGCGACGGATCGTCTCTTCCCAGCGCATCACAGAGTGGGTATCCACAGGCTGCGCTTGGGGCTTCGGAGTACTGCAAACCAGAAAGGCGGCCGAAATCACGAGCCATAGGGGCTTGAACGTAAGTCTGCGCATTGTCTCCGAACGTGGGATGCCAGGAACAGGACTTCCATTCAATTATAGCATACATTTTCAGTTTCAGCGTATTTTTCAACCAAGAATCAAGCCATAGCATGATGCCAGATCCGATGGCCGAATCACTGGACGAGCTCCGAAAGCGCTACGTGGATGATGCTCGCCCGCTACCGAAGGAAATCGAGCGCGCGCTGCTCTCCGATCCCCGTCGGGGAGCATCCGCCATCGTCGCGGCGGTTCACCGGCGTAGGCAAGGAAACCGAAGTGAAGGCCAACGCTTGCGGCGAATGCTCCGCTACGAGCGCGAGCTCCGCAAAGATGGCTCTGTCAGAATCGCAGGTGTCGACGAAGCGGGCATGAGCCCCCTGGCTGGGCCGGTGGTGGCAGCAGCGGTGATCCTGCCCGCCGATTTCAGGGTCCCGGGCGTCGACGACTCGAAAAAGCTGAAAGCGACCCAGCGCGAGGAACTTGCGGATGTGATCCGAGCGCGCGCATCCAGCTGGGCCGTCGGACGTGCCGAACCCGATGAGATCGATCGCATCAACATCTACCACGCAGGACTGCTCGCCATGCGTCGGGCGGTAGAAGGACTCACCGAACGCCCCGACCATTTGCTGATCGATGCCCGCGCGCTCCCGCAGCTCACCATCCCGCAGACCAGCATCATCAAGGGGGATGAGAAAAGTCTTACGATCGCGGCGGCGTCGATTCTGGCGAAGACTGCGCGCGACGCACACATGGAGGCCATGGACCGCCAGTACCCCGGCTACGGCCTCGCCAAACACAAAGGCTATCCCGTGAAACAGCACGTGGAAGCGATTCACCGACTGGGCGTTCTGCCCATTCACCGGCGTTCCTTCACGCCCGTCCGCGAAGCACTCGGGCTGATCCCCTAGCCCGCATCCATCACCAAGGCACGTGATGCTCGTGCAAGTGATCGGCTTCGCAGG
>JAPPOR010000201.1 GCA_028817905.1 Myxococcales bacterium | reverse complement strand
GCGAAGCCGATCACTTGCACGATCATCACGTGCCTTGGTGATGGATGCGGGCTAGCCCGAAGTCATGAACGATCCGGGCTCGCTCCCGGATCGTCATGACATCTGGTAGGATCGCGCAGGGGTTCGGCTTCACACGGCTTTTCGGCGAGCGACGAGAGTGCGCGCCGCGTTTCCTAGGGCGGCGAAAGCCTTGTGGAGCCGAACCCCTGCGCGATCCTACCCAGAGTTCGTGAATAATCCGGGCTAGATGTGCGGTATAGTTCCAGGATGACACGTGTTGGCGTCATCGGAACCGGCTTCATAGTCCGTCAGGCACAGCAGGTGATCGAGGGCCAGGCAGGTCTCGAGATCGTCAAGATACTCACTCGGCGACCGCTGGACTCGGTCCGGGATTTTCGGCCGGAGTTGTTGACCCACTCCATCGACGATGTGATCGAATCATCGGACATCGTGTTCGAGTCTACGGGCGATCCGATCCACGGTACGGTAGCGGTCGAACAAGCGCTGCGGGCGGGACGTAAGGTCGTCACGATGAACGCGGAGCTGCACGTGACGACCGGCTCCTACCTGGCGGATCTGGGATACTTGACCGAGGCGGACGGGGATCAACCAGGTGCAACAGCGCTGGTGCGCCGGGAGGCCTTGGCGATGGGTTTCGAACCCCTCGCCTACGTGAACATCAAAGGATTTCTCAACCACAATCCCAAGCGCGAGGAGATGGAGTACTGGAGCGAGCGGCAGAAGCTCAGTTTGGTGGAAACCACGTCCTTCACGGATGGCACCAAGCTTCATATCGAGCAGGCGTTCTGTGCCAATGCTTTCGGTGCGACGATCGCGCAGGATGGTCTCTTGGGGGGCCAGGTTGACGACATTCTCGAGACTGACTACCTAGCAGAACGCGCGCGGGAGATCGGTCAGCCCATCAGCGACTATGTTCAATGCGGCGGCGCTCCACCTGGGGTGTTCGTGCTAGCCGAACATCCGGTGCACGAGACGCTGCCCCTGTACGGGCCCTACGAGAAGCTACGCACGAAGGGCGACAAGGCGTATCTCCTGCTGCGACCCTACCACCTGTGCGGTCTCGAAGTGGCCAAGAGCCTGACTGCGGCTGCGGAAGGTGCGCCGGTGCTGTTGACGAACGGGTCCGCGCCCCACGTGAGTGCGGCCGCGATCGCCAAGCGAGATATGGCTGTGGATACGGTGCTGACCCATGCGATCGGCAGCTTCGACGTGCGCGGGTCGGCCATCCGGTCGGCGGCCACACCCGAGCACGTGCCCATAGGGCTTCTGAATGGCGCTCGCATCAAGCGTGCCGTCAAGGCGGAGCAGCTGATCACATTCGACGATGTGGAGATCCCCGAAAGTCGGGCCCTGTCGATCTGGCTCGAGGAGCTACGTCCACGATTCCTCAACGCGTAGCTACTCCGGGTCGGGTCCCACACGGATCATGCGCTTGCCGCGGTTTTCCCCTGCCAGAAGGCCCACCAGTCCGCGGGGTGCGTTTTCAAGGCCATCGATTACATCCTCGATGACCTTGATCTTGCCTTCCTTCGCCCAGTTCGACAGGTCGCGCTCCGCCTGCGCCTGTCGCTCTGCATCCAGGTCCAGGACGATGAAGTCCTCCATGCGGAGCCGCCTGACCACCAAAAGGCCAGGAATCCCGACAACTCCACGCATGGGTTGGCCGGTATCGTAGTCGGAGACCGCGCCGCAACATGCGATTCGGCCCCGCTGCTTCATGGCGAGCAGGGCAGCCTGGAGGATCGGTCCACCCGTGTTGTCGAAATAGACATCGACGCCGTCAGGGCACAGCTCAGCGAGCTTCTCGCCGACGTTTTCTTCCTTGTAGTTGATGCAGCCGTCGAACCCCAGCTCATCCACGACCCACTGGCACTTGTCGGTGCTCCCGGCCGTACCCACCACGCGTGCCCCCTTGAGCTTGCCGATCTGACCTACGACGCTTCCCACCGATCCGGCCGCCGCAGATACGAACAAGGTTTCGCCGGGTTCGATGCCGGCCACATAGATCAAGCCGTGGTACGCGGTCTTGCCAGCGATCCCCACAATCGAGTGCAGATGGGAGAGCGGCTTGACGTCGGGGCAGGGTGAAACATCGGTGGCCGCGGCCGTGGCAAATTGCTGCCACCCCGCTTCGGCAAATACGACCGTGCCCGGACGGATCGTGTCCGCCTTGGACTCCAGCACCTCGCATATCGCGTAGCCATGCATCACATCTCCCGGTGCCACGCCCTGGCGATAGGTGGCGCCTTCCATCCAAGCGCGATTGGCGGCATCCAGGGACAGCAGGAGGGTTCGCAACAGCACTTCCCCATCCTTGGGTACGGGCAGCGCGCCGTCGCGCTGTTCGAAATGGCGCTCCGAAAGTTTCCCTTCGGGCTTTTGCTTGAGAACTATCTGAAGGTTCGTTGCCATGGGCCCGCACCTACACCATCGGGGATCGAAGGACAAACAGAGGTTTTCGCTGGGAATCCCGGACCGGACGCGCGCGTTTTTCTGCGACCACCCTGGCTGGGGAGCACCTGTTCCCAGCACGGTGGGTCCGGTATATTTTGTCAGACTAATCACAATTACGGGCGGTGGACGCCCGCCGAAGAACGGCGCTGCCCGATCTCTGGGGGCCATCGACGCGCGTACACGGGTCAGGTCGCTGTGGGTACGCGCGCCGCCTGCCTTCGGGCCGTGAAACCGGCCGCATGGCATAGTGGAAGCCATAGCGAATGAGTTCCGCAAGCATGACCGTGTGGGGTTGATCTTCAACACGGGTGGGCTGGCCGCCTTTCCGGCGCGCTATCGAGAGATGCAGTCACGTTGGCTCGCCGAGACCCGCGAAGAGTTCGAGGGGCGCTGGATAGCCGCCGCATTTGTCATTCCCAACCGTGTGCAAGATCCTTTTTTTTTCGGGCTAGCACATCGATGAGGATGAGGCCTCACAGGTGGATGGAATCGTCCAGAAGCCCATCCTCCCTTCGAAGTTGGCGGCCCTCCTTGCCGATTTTCTCAAGAGCTAGCCCGGAAAATGGTGCCCACTCTGCGGCGCCTCGCGTGGTGCAGACGATTCCACCCATTCTATGGTCGGCGAGGATGATAACCTTGATGGGCCGAGGTGGCCCTCCCCGGCTGGTGGGACCCCGACCGCTTTGCCTTTGATGTCTACTTCCTTTCGCCACCAAGCGCGCAGTACTCCCGATACGGTTCCCATGGCGCCCATGGGTCCGCCCGCCGCCGGGAAGTTACGGACGCAACAACTCGTCTGCGCGGGACGCACACGCCGCTTTGTGTTGTATGTCCCCTCGGGCCACGACGGCCGGTCCGCCCTGCCGCTGGTGCTCAACCTGCACGGGTCCACCAGCTATCCGGAGGAGCAGATGATGTTTAGCGACATGGCGCGCGCGGCCGACCGCCATCGCGTAGCGGTGCTGGCGCCGGAGGCTCTGGAACGAGCCTGGAACGTTCCCGAAGATCCGGCGGCTCCCGATGATGTGGCGTTTGTCGCCGAGGCGATTGCGACCGCCGAGGGCCTGCTTCCGACCGCGTCCGGCGGACACTGCGCTACTGGTTTCTCCGGTGGAGCACGTATGCTTGCCCGCCTGGCTGCCGGGCTTCCCAACCCCCTGCGTGCCATCGCACCGGTTGCCGGCATTCGGTTCGATAGCAGTTGTCCACCTGACCGGCGACCAACCGTGGTGGCCTTTCATGGTACCCTGGACCGCGTCAATCCCTATGATGGCGGGGGCTACCCGTACTGGCAAAGCGGCGTCGAGGAGGCAGTGCAGGCGTGGGTGCGCCACAACGGTCTTGCGGCGTGTGCGCGGCGACCGCACGCTAGCGTGGACGTCGTGCACACGGTCCACGGCGAGGGTCCGGGCCGCGTCGAGTTCTATCGCATCGACAACCTGGGTCACATCTGGCCGGGGTTCCCCGTGCGCATGGGAGACTTGTTTGACCCACCCAATCCGGCGGTCAAGGCGGCTGAGATCATGCTCGAGGCGTTTGCTTCGGTGGGCTAGCTATAGCTAGCTACAGGCGGGGATGCGTAGCGCCATTGCGATGCGCGGCCAGCGATCGAGCCCTTCGGACGCTTCCTCATGCCGGATGGCCGCGAGCCATTCGGGCAGCCCCTCAGCTGCCAGGCGCCGGAAGCCCAGGCGCTCATAGTAGGGGGCGTTCCAGGGTGCCTCCGTGAAGGTGGTCAACGTGACAAGGGGGAACCCGCGGCGCTGCGCCTCCGTTGCCACATGCGCCACGAGACGTGCTCCCAGGCCCCTGCGCCCATGGGTTGGCAGAACATCCAGTTCGCGCAGATGAAGCGCACCGGGACGAAGCCAGGCGAGGGCGAACCCTACTGGCTCGTCCTGAGAGTCGGCCATCACCCACAACAACCCGGACGCTTGCGCTGACGATAGCGTCTCCATGGCCACGCCAGGAAGGTCGGGATCGATGCCAACAGCTCCATATTGCCGTCCGGCCAGGTCTTCGATCGCTTGTAGGGCGGTTAGGTCGTCAGTCCGTGCGGATCGGATGGCATAGCTGCGGGGGCTCATGCGAACAGGATGTCACGTCCTGGTGGTGTCGGCATCGCGCGATCGGGGTGGCCGTGGGTGAGCCGGCCCGCTTCGAGCTCCACATTCACATTGGCCAAGAAGCCTACTCAAAGCCACCCCAGCTCGGTCGCTTGCTCCGTCAGGCCGGCTCGGTCGTCGGGGTGCGCGAGCGAGATCATCGCCTCTGCGCGCTTGCGGATGTTGCGGCCGTAGAGTTCGGCGACGCCCCATTCGGTGACAACGTACTGGACGTGGCCGCGGGTCGTGACGACTCCGGCGTTCGGCTGTAGCGTTCCCACGATGCGCGGCCGGCCCTTCGATGTACGGGAGGGCAGAGCGATGATCGCCTTGCCGCCTTCGGATAGGGCTGCACCGCGCATGAAGTCCATCTGGCCGCCGATTCCGGAAAAGAAGCGGTGACCGATGGAGTCGCTGACGACCTGGCCTGTGATGTCTACCTCGATGGCGCTGTTGATCGCGACCACCTTCGGGTTGGTACGGATCACGTTCGTATCGTTGATGTATCCGATATCGAGCATGGCCACGCGCGGGTTGTCGTCGACGAAGTCGTAGACCACCTTGGATCCCATGACAAAGCCGGAGACTACCTTGTCGCGATGGACATGCTTCAGGCGATTGTTGACGGCCCCGCATTCCACCAGGGGTACGAGGCCGTCTGAGAACATCTCGGTGTGCACACCCAGGTCACGGTGGTGTTTGAGCTGTCCAAGCACCGCATCGGGAATCGATCCGATGCCCATCTGGAGCGTGGAGCCGTCTTCGATGAGGTCTGCGACGTTTTCGCCGATGGCGCGCTCCTTGTCGGTCAGCACAGGTGGTGCGTGTTGGATGACCGGTCGGTCGACCTCGACGATGGAGTCCAGGGCGGAGACGGGGATCATGCCGTCTCCGTGGGTTCGCGGCATCTGTGGATTGACGAGCGCGATTACGTGCTTTGCGCTCTGAGTCGCGGCGAGCGCGCAATCGACCGATACTCCAAGGCTACACATGCCGTGACGGTCGGGAGGGGAGACATGGACGAGCGCTACATCCAGGGGCATGCGCCCCGACCGGAACAGGCCTGGAACCTCGGACAGGAAGATCGGCGTGTAGTCCGCGTGACCTTCGTTGACAGCCTGGCGCAGGTTGGCGCCGATGAAGAGGCAGTTGGTGCGAAAACTCCGGGCTAGCTCGGGACTCGCATAGGGCGCGTCCCCTTCCGTGTGCAGGTGCACAATCTCAACCCCGCGCAACGCGGGGGCGCGTGCGGTGAGGGCATGGACCAGCTCGTTTGGCGTAGCAGCCGCCCCTTGAATGAAGACGCGATCACCTGACGCGAGGACAGCCGTTGCCTCCTCTGCTGTTCGCCGTCGCCCGTGCCAAGCGTGACTGCTCATGGGTTAGAACCTCCGCACCGGCGTTATAGGTGACCTGCCGAGAGAGTGCCAGGGACGCAATTGTCCGGCGGGACGTTCACTCCTTGACAGCGACTGCCTGGGGTCGCTCCAGATCCCGAGCTCGCCGTTGCCGGCCGGGGGAGCTCAGCCACGCAAATCCCGGAAGCGTGCGTAGGCCATCGAGCGCGTGGGCATCCTCGCGTACAAATGGTGAGCACGCGAGCATTAGGGCGACGATCGTGATCTGGTGAATGAACCAGATGTCCATGAACAGTCCGATGCCTAGATGCATTCCTATGAGGCCGAGTGCCCACAGGCGATGGCTGGCGGGTCGAAACGCGATCAGGAAGGCGAGCAGTTCCAGATAGATGGTCAACCACTGGGTCGGCAGACCGATCCAAGGGTGCTCCAGCATCAGCCATCCCAGGAGGGACTCCCCATTGGTTTGTAGTAGGCGGTGTGCGACGTGCCTTGCCGCAGCCTCCGCGGACAGGAAACCGGCCTGTCCCTTGGCCATCTGATTGATCGATGCGTAGAGCTTGAGGGCCCCCGACATGGAATAGAACATCAGCAGGGCGGCTTGCCCCGCCCAGAAGATCCGTAAGGTTTGCTGGCGGAACCGTCGGCGGGCATGGTGGGTCTGCCCGTCCGGCTGTGGCAGGAAGACGAAGATGATCAGCACCCATAGCAACCCGTGATAGGTATGGTTGATCTTGCCGAATGAGTTGTGCAGAGCAAACGCCATGAGGGCAGATACGGCGCACAGGGCCCGGGCCCCACGCCGCTCGGGACGAAAGAGCGCGAGCAGGGAGGTTCCCAGGTAGGCGGTGCCAACCAGGATACCCGCCGCCGCACTCCCGGTTGCGGTCACCCAGGAGACGGGCCACAGCGGGTCGAGCACGGGGCCATCGGCCCATCGTTGCCAGTTCTTCAGCAACGTGACGCCGATGTAGACGTTGTACGCGTAGACCGCGTGGACGATCGACCAAGCTCGCTGCGCCGCACGAGCATGCGCACTGCCCGTCAGCGCAGAGCTTGCCATGGGCGGGCGTAGCCATCGCCATAGTCGCGAAAGCCCGAAGGCTTGCGTCATGGGTGCAGCTCCGCCAGGTCGATGGGCGTGAGCGACGCGAAGCGCCCGGAGCGCACTCGTGTCAGGACATCAAAACGGCGCTCGACCAGTTCGAACCGCACCCTGCGGGCGGCTCCACCCAGATGGTTTTCGTACAGCATATGCGCGAGGGCGCGTGCTCGTTCGGTGTCTCCTCGTACATGTGCCACGCCCAGCTCCTGAATCGCCATGTGAACCGATATCCGGAACGGTCGCGAGAAGAGCGTGAGCTGTTCAAGGAATTGGGGTGGCTCCAGCGGCTTGCCATCCACCTCCAGTACGCGCAGCCCGTAGTCCATGGTTTCGTTGGGAACGACCGAGAACAGGTCCCATGAGAAGATGGGAAAGATCTCGGTATTGGCCCCAGTACGTGCGCGCAGCAGGGTGACTCCGGCGACGGTTACGTAGAGGAACGCCGCGATGGCCAAGATCATCCAGTATCGCTGCAGATATCGCTGGGATTCCGTCATAGCGGGTAGAGCGAACGCTACAGCAAAGGCGGGGTGGATCCAAAAGCTTGATGATCCCTCAGTTGGCTTCCGCGTGGGCTCCTTCGGCACGCCAGCGGTACCGTCGCGGGTGCCCTTGCGCGGTTGGCCCACGCCCCTGTGGCAGGCGGGGGCGGGGACGCCATGACCCCGGTTTGGGGATGTTCTTTCCCGCGCTTGCGGCTGTTGGGGCCGCCCGCTACAGGCTTGTCATGGGTCAGCATCAACGGGCAGACGCGGGCAACTTGGGAGTCATGGGCGACGAGGGTGGGCCGCGCGAGCCCGTGGTTCCGCCGATTGGGCCGGAGCGAACGGGCTTCGGAGTACAGGGGCGCACAATCACAATGGGGATGGCCACTCTGCTCTCGCTTTCGTGCCTTGCCTGTGACCGCCCGTCAGGGACCGATAACCCAGCCTCGTCGGGGGCGGCGGGCGCCCGCGCCATGATGGTCGCGCGCTCGGCCTCGACTCCGGAAAGCACAGCGCTCGCCATGCCAGGCCCTGCACCGACCAACCAGGCATGCGTCCTGCCAGACGATTGTGTGGACATAGAGACGTCCTTCTTCAACTACCCGGCTTGCTGTCGCGAGACGACTCATTGCGGCTACGAGCTCGTCCTCGACGAGGAAGAGTTCGAGGAGTCGCTGATGTATTTTCCCCAGTTCGAGGAGTTTCGCGAGGAGAAGTCGGATGATGGTTGTTTTCCGAAGTCCTTCTTCTTTCCGATTCTCCCCGGCTTTTACGCCCACCGTACAGCGGTCGAGGGAGGGGACGACATTCTCATTACTCCGGACTGCGAGTCACGGGGGTTCGTCGCGTTCGCTCTGCCTGGCTGCTGCATGCCGAACAACCAGTGCGGCATCTCGACCGACGAGATGGCAGACATCTTCCAGGTCTTGCTGGAAGGCGACAGTGCGCCGTTCACCCAACCAGAGTGTGTCCCTGCCCAGGTCCTCAATCAGCAGTTGCGCGACTCGGTCAAGCTGGCGGGCATCGCTCACCTCCCGCCGACCAGCGGGGGCCCCTGCGACTACGCCGCCCTCGACATGCAGTTGCCGCCCGAGTGAGGAGTGCTTCGGGCAGCCTCCGGTCCCGCATGGGGGAACCGTTCGCGGTAGCGGGGCTTCGCCCGAGTCCAGCAAGGCATGTGACCCGGGCGAAAGCGGCGACCACTACCGCTTGCAGCTCATCCACCTAGCGACCTTGAGTCAGCGTTTCGTGGGCGTTTGCGTCAAGTTTGATCGCGTTG
>JAPPOR010000891.1 GCA_028817905.1 Myxococcales bacterium | reverse complement strand
GGGGTGAGCTGCCAAGACCCGCTCGATCGCGTCTAGCAGGTGTTCCACCCCCTCGCCGGTGGCTGCCGAGAAGGGCACGATGGTTTGCCCCCGAAAGACATCCGCTTGCTGCAGGTCCGACAGGGCCTCCCTGGCGGCAGGCAAATCCTGCTTGGCGGCTGCGATGACCCGGGGGCGCGCTGACAGTTCGGGATCGAAGCGCGACAACTCGCGATCGAGGGCTGCGTAGTCGCGCAACGGATCCCGCGCAGGGTCGGGATCCGGGCTTAGCAGGAATACGAGCACACGCGTGCGTTCCACATGCTTGAGAAAGCGGTGTCCCAGGCCTGCTCCGTCCGCCGCCCCTTCTATGATGCCCGGGATGTCTGCCATCACGAAACTGCGGTAGTCGCCTCTGGAGACCACTCCCAGGTTCGGCACCAAGGTCGTGAACGGATAGTCCGCCACCTTGGGGCGCGCCTTCGAGACGGCTGCGATCAAGGTGCTCTTGCCCGCGTTGGGAAAGCCCACCAGACCCACGTCGGCCAGCATCTTTAGCTCGACTCGTACGCTCCGCTGCTCTCCCGGCATGCCCGGCTCCGCTCGGTTCGGCGCCCGCTCGGTGGAGGTCTTGAAGTGGATGTTTCCACGTCCGCCCCGCCCCCCACTTGCCAGGACTTCGCGCTGCCCGGGGCGGCGCAGGTCGTGCAGCAACGCGCCGGAACTGGCGTCGAATACCTGGCAGCCAACTGGCACACGTACCACTAGGTCGTCTCCGCCCTTGCCGTACTGGTCACGCCCTCGTCCGGGTTCGCCGTTGTTCGCCTTGAGGATGCGGCGATACTTGAGGTCCATTAGCGTAGTAAGTCGTTCATCGGCTTCGAACACGACATCGCCGCCCTTGCCCCCGTCGCCCCCGGCCGGTCCGCCGAGCGGCCGGTACTTTTCCCGGCGCATTGCGGCGCACCCGTCGCCGCCCCGTCCGGCGCTCACATCAAGGCTGATCTCGTCGACGAACTGCATCTCCGCGTGACCCATTTGGGGTATCTAGCACGAAGACCAGCCAGCATGACATCGACGCCGCCGGGTCCACGTCTACCTGCGCGGCTCGGGCTTCCTGTTTCGAGCAGGGGCGGCGTGCGCCAACCGCGCTGGGCTGCGGCGAGCGAGATGTTGTGTTCGTGGTTCGAGGGCCGCGATCGTGACGTCGAAAAAAACAGCCCCAGCGCTACGGGATGGGTGCGCAGTTCGGGTTAGTGTGGCGGAGGTGAGCGGCCACCCACCGAAGCGTGTCCTGATCGTCTACCACAGCCAGTCCGGCCACACGGAGCAACTCGCCGAGGCCGCCGCGCGTGGCGCCTCTTGCGAGGAGGGCGTCCGAGTGAAGGTGTTGCGTGCCGGCCGGGCCACCGTCGAGGATTTACTTGACTGCGACGGCCTGCTACTCGGGACACCCGAGAACTTCGGGTACATGTCCGGCATGATGAAGGACTTCTTCGACCGCACCTACGATGCCGCGCGCGGTCGGGTCGGCAACCTGCCTTACGCCGTATTCGTGAGTGCAGGCAATGATGGCAGTGGTGCCGTGCGCGAGATCGAACGGATTGCACGCGGCTACCCCTTCAAGCGGGTCGCTGAGCCGGTGATCGCCGTCGGCCCAGTCACGGAAGCGAGCCTCGAAGCATCGCGGGAGCTGGGCCAGACGTTGGCCGCGGGGCTTGTCTTCGGCGTGTTCTGAAGACGCGGCGCACGTGGCTGGTTCCAGCTCCCCGGTATCGGCTCTCGAAAATCGGCACGGTCTTTGCGGACCGTCCACCCAGCCAGATCGCGCTGACCCCTGCGGGGGTGCGGCTGCCGCCCACATCCACGCGCCCGATCAGCTGACCGTCCTCACAAAGCCTACCCCGGGTCACGCACGGATGGTGGACGGGGTTGGGCGCACGCGTACAATCCTGGCATGGCTGAACAAGCACTGACGGCCCTCGGAAGCGCCCGGCTGCGGTTTCTCGACGCCTTGCCAGGGCGGGCCGAGGAGCTGTCCGAGCTGGCTGCAAGACTACGCGAGGACAGCGACGCCGACGCCGAGCTCCAGACGCTGATCCGTCGACAGCTTCAGACCCTTGCGGCCTCGGCTCGGCTGTTTGAGGAAACGGAGCTCTTTCGGTGCGTGGAACGGGCACTGCGGCTGGTTGAGGATCCGGGTACGGGCGAAACCGCCGGCCGGAGCATGGGTGAGGACGAGGGGGAACAGGAGCACGACGTCGCATTGGGGGACGCGGGCGAGGCAGACCCGGTCCCTGCGGCGCATCCCATCACCCTGCGGGGGGCCATCGATGGGATCCTGGAGGCGGCGCGCGATAGTCATGCGGGGCGGTTGACCGTCCGGCCGGTCTCGCGCGCGGCGCCAAGGGGTGCGTCGGTCTCGCGCGCCGACAATCCTCCCCCCGACGAGACGCCCCTGGACCTCCGGACTGGCGAGGCGCCTGCGGATCGGCCTATCGAGGTGGCCCAGACGGTGTCTGGCCTGCTGCCAGCGCCCGCGCCGATCGCGGTTGTCGTCGTCGACGAACCCTCCGTGGTTGATCAGGTACGGGCTGCCCTGTCGGATGCGCGCTTCGACGTGAGTGGCAGCGGTTCGGCCGACCAGGCTCTGCGGTTGATGCACATTGCTTTGCCGCCGGTTGTGCTCGTTGGGGTGGAGCTGGCTGAGGACCCGGCGTTGGATCTGGTCCGGCGGATCCGCCGTGATCCCATCAGCGATGTGCATCACGTGCTACTTGTCGGTGGGCAGGTGGGCGCCGAGCAGGTAGCGCTGTTGGGCTGCGATGGAAGCCTTCGGTGCCCGATCGATGAGGCCGAGCTGCGTTCGGTGATCGATCGGCTCGTGGCCGACCCTGAAGAGGGCGCTGGGCTGCGCTTCATGACGGAAGGCACGGTCGACGACATCGCCGAGCGTGTCGCCCATGAGATTCGCCGGGGTCTGGTGGAGACACTGACGGAGGGCAGGGACGAGCGCATTGTCCTGGAGGATACCCGCGAGCTGATGTCTGCGGCGTGGTCGGCGATTGGGCGCATCCGCTCGCACCTCGGTCAGCGCTCGGGTGGACGGCTGCGCTTTCGAGCGCCGTCCCTGCCCCCCGGGCCTCGCGAACAGCAGACGGAGCAAGGCGGTACCTTTGCGTTGGCCGAGACCCCGGCGGCGCGCGTGATCGCTGGCCGTCGGATCCTGGTGGCCGACGATGACCCGGCCGTTTTGTGGTTCTTCACGGGGCTATTGCGCGAGGCCGGCGCGACGGCGCTCGAGGCAAAGAACGGCCAGGAGGCACTCGAACTGGCACGCAAGAAGCGTCCCCACGTGGTCATCAGTGACATCCTCATGCCGAGGCTCGATGGCTTCGCCCTGTGCGGTGCACTCAAGCGTGATGTGATCCTGGCCGACGTGCCCATCATCCTGCTGTCCTGGAAGGAGGATTTCCTACATCGTCTGCGCGAGCTGAATGCCGGTGCCACTGGCTACCTCCGCAAGGAAGCCAGCAGTCGGGAGATTCTGAACGTGATTGCGGACGCACTGACTCCTCGCGCTCGGCTGGAGGCCCAGCTGCGAGCCGGTCGCGAGGTTCACGGCCGGGTAGAATGGGTCGGCATCGTGCCCTTGCTCGAGACCGTCGTCGCGCGTCGATCGGCCGTGCGGGTGGTGGTGATCGATGCCTGGAATATGTTTGACATCACGCTGCGCGATGGGCGCGGCATCGGGGTCACGCGGACGGCCACGGACGGCTCTTTCGCGCGTGGAGAGCGGGCCCTGTGTCAGCTGCTGGGAGTGCGTTCGGGACGCTATACGGTGCGGGACGACGAGGGCGAGCCGCGTACCGGCCTGTCCGGGCCAATCGACCGCGTGCTGCAGGAGGCGGCCAGGAAGCTGGGGGCGGTACTCGATGCCGTTTCCGATCGCCGTCTTTTGCGGGTGGCCAGGATCGCCCTCGACGAGACCTCCCTGCCGGGGTTGCTCGCTGCGACCCCTGCGCCCCTTGCGGAGGTGGTGCAGCGCTTGCGTGAGCCGGGAGCCGAAGTGCGCGCGTGGCTGCTGGCGGGCGAGATCTCCCCCCAGGTGCTCCAAGACCAGCTTCGGGAGCTTGCCCGGAGGGGCGTGATCGTGGGGGTGTGGGACGAGTTCGGTGTCGACCTCGTGGAAGAGGCGTTGCTGGAGCGTGAAGCTGGACCGACCACCTTGGTACACTTGTCGGTTGCGCCCGTCGGTTTGTCGGCGCCGCCAGTAGGGTCGTCAGCGACGTCGTCGGTCGGTCCCAAGGCCACTCCCGGCGGCCTCCCGGTGGGTATCAAGGGCCCATCTACGGATCCGCCCCCGCCCCCGCTGGAGCCTACGACGGGAAGCGCGTCTGGGGTGCCCGCTGCGGGCGCTTGGAGTGGCAAGGACCACTCGCAGCCTGAGCTCGACGCGGCCCTGTCCCCCGCACGCGTCCCCGCCGAGTGGTCCACGCCCCCGGTGGGCGTTTCCTCCGGTGGCCCGTCGCCCGTTTCGGGGGGAGATGCCCCGGGCGCGGGGAGCGCGGACGTGCCGGCTGGGGCAACCCCCTTGGGGGCCGCCCCCGCCGCCCGCGAGCAAACGCACGAGGCGCGGCCGGACGACATTTCGGACGCGTCCGAAGAAGGGGAAGCGGCGGCCTTTGGCGAAGAGGGCGCGGGCAGCCGCGTGATCGTAGTCGCGACGGCGATCCTGCTCGGTTTTCTGGGGTATTTCGGGTTCCGTATGCTGGGCGGGGAGCTGCCCCGTCAGGCTCAGCCGACCGAGGCCGCCGCGGCCGCCACGGCCCAGACCGCAGTAGAGGATCCGGCCCAGCCCCCGGGAGCACGAGCGCAGAGCGCCGGTGAGGCGGCCGCCAAGCGGGCGGACGACACGGTGGGAATCGACATCGACACATCGAGCGGCGGCGACTTCGGGCGCGTGTTACCCTTCATCGACCGAAGCCGGGGCATCGATGTGGACGCCGATCAGGGGTTGTTGGTGGTCGAGGTGGGGGAGGGCGCCCCAACCGCGACACAAATCCGGGTGGGGGCCCGTTCCCTCGGCCGCGCTCCCCTCGCGATTGCGCTTCCCGAAGGCCGTCACGAGATCGTATTTCGCCAAGGGAAGCAGCGCCGTTTTCGGTACCTGGTGATTCGCCGGGGTGAGACCCGGATCGTGGATGTTCCGTGAAAGTGGCCTATGTATACTGCCGCCCGGAGGCGTTGGATGACACGCAAGGTTTCGTTGGTGATGACGGTCGCGCTGCTTGCGGCCTGCTCCAAGGGTGATCGAGAGGAGCGTTCGGACAGCAAGGATCCGACGCCGCAGCCCAGGGTCGAGGAGGCGTTTGATCCCGCTCGCCCGGAGGCGGTCCCGACCGACCAACCGGGGAAGCGCAAGGCGCTCTCGGCGCACCTGAACCTCCAAAATTTGGCTCACTTGGCCGACGTTGATCACGAAGGCCTGTTCGTCGACTTTGGCACTCCAAGCGCCGCCAAGTACACCGTCGGAGGTTGGAACACCGGTTGGGGCAAGGACGGTGTAGACGGGGACACGCACTTCACCTACGTCGCGTCCAATACGGGGCGGCTCTACGTGCCCATCGAGGTTGCTGGCGACGCCCTCCTGCGCTTTCGGCTCAAGCCGATCGGCACGGGCACCATGCAGATCTATCTAAACAACAAGCCGCTGCCCCTCGTGCACCTGGACAAGACCCAGGGGTTTCGCGAATACGACGTGCCGATGCCGGCTGCCCAGGTAAAGTCTGGGGAAAATTATCTGCTGTTACGATTTGGTGATACGACCAAGGTCAACGGCCAGGACGTATCGGTTGCGGTCGACTGGATGCGGGTCGTGCCCCGGGGATCGGATGAGCCGGCCCAGACAGTGGCAGACAAGCCCGCGCAGCCAGGGCCGAAGGCGGCGACCACTGAGGGCTACCGACCCCCGCGGTACGCCCAGCTGGTGCAGAACGTCGCCATCGGAGGCAGCCAGCGGCGCGCCTTGCGGGTGGATGCGCCCACGCGCTTGTCCTGGTACGTTCAGGTGCCCGAGGCCGCCGAGCTCAGCTTCCGCGTCGGGTTGGCAAAGAAAGGTGCGGCGCAGGCGAAGGCGACCGTGACCGCCACTCCCCAGGGAGGCGCCGCCGAGCAGGTATTCAGCAACGCCGTGGGCGAGACCTGGACCGACGCGCTGGTGTCGCTGTCGAAGTTCTCCGGCAAGCTCGTGCGTCTGGACTTCGCTGCCGGCGGAGCTGGAAGCGTCGCGTGGAGCAGCCCGTCGATTATGGTGCCAGAGGTCACGACCCCTCCGCTCAAGCAGAGCAAGAACACCGTCGTGTTGCTGATCGACACGTTGCGCGCGAGCAAGTTGCGGACCTACAACCGGCGCTCTGGCGTCAAGACGCCGGTGCTCGACCAGATCGCCGCCGAGGGGACCGTGTTTGAAAGCGCCCAAGCGCCTGAGAACTGGACCAAGCCGTCGGTGGCGTCGGTGCTTACGGCACTGTACCCGCTCACACATAACACCAAGCGCACCGAATCCAAGCTCCCACAGAGTGCGCTGATGGTGAGCGAGGTGTTCAAGAAGGCCGGCTTCAAGACAGCCAGCTTCCTTGCCAACGGCTACGTTTCGAACAAGTTCGGCTTCGACCAAGGCTGGGACCACTACACGAACTACATTCGCGAGGGGCGCAGCACGGAAGCCGAGAACGTGTTCCGGGAGGCGATCAAATGGATCAAGGACAACAAGGACCAGCGCTTCTTTGTCTATATCCAAACGATCGACCCACATGTGCCCTACGATCCTCCAAAGGAATTTCTGGATATGTACGATCCTGCCGACTATGGCGGGCAGGTATCCCCTCGCAAGACGCCAGACCTGCTGGAGAAGGCCAAGCGCAACCCTCCCAAGGTCACTTTCAGTGCCCGTGATCGCAAGCGCCTCGAGGCGCTGCATGACGGCGAGATCAGCTACCACGACAAGCATTTGGGCGAGTTCATCGCTCGCCTGAAGAAGCTCGGACTGTACGAGGACATGGCGTTTGTGGTGACCAGCGATCATGGGGAGGAGTTCTACGAGCACGGTTCCTACGGTCACGGCCACTCGGTGTATCAAGAGATGATCCACGTGCCCTGGATCATGCGTCAGCCAGGTGTCGTGCCCGCAGGCAAGCGGATTCGCGAGACCGTGGGGACGCTGGACATCTCGCCGACGGTGCTAACCGCAGCCGGCGTACCCGTTCCCAAGGAGATGGAGGGGATCAGCCGAATGGATCACGTGCGGGGGAAGCTCCCGCCTGGTCCTTCCGTGGCGTTCAGCGATTTCCTCGACGACCGGCACGTGGTGCGCGCAGGTCGCTGGAAACTGGTGTTGCGCGGGAGCAAGGCGACGCTGTTTGATTTGGCCAAGGATCCGGGCGAGCAGACCGAACTCGACTACCGAAAGTATCCGGTGGCGATGCGCTACTGTCGGACCATGCTCGGCCAATTTCTTGGGGCCGACAGCAAGGGCAACTGGTTGGCTGCCGGGGGAGGCACCCGCGAGGCCCTGAAGGCGGAAGACACCGACATCGACTCCGAGACGCGCGATCAGCTGAAGGCACTGGGATACGCGAACTAGGAAGTCCAGCGGATCCGGAGTGCGTTCCTGCCCGCGATTTTGCATGGCTCGCGCGGAGGCGCTAACCTGTTATCGCTATGCTGGGGCGTGAATCGATCGGTTGGGCCGTGGCGATCGGCCTGGGGGTGAGCGGCTTGGCGCTCGGGGCGGCCGGGCAGGAGCGCTTGGCCGTCAAGGAGTCACAGGACGGTACGCCTGGGACCTACCAGGGTGTGTGCCCAGGTACTGACCGCCCTCCGGCGGTGGCACCCCAGGGTAGCGGTGGAAACGAGATCACGTGGCCGGGTTTCCAGATGCTACCGGGAGGCGGATCGCGCGTCTTCGTGCAAGCGACCGGTCCCATCTCCACCACGGCTCGAACCGAGGCGGACAAGCTGCTTGTCAGCCTCGGTTCCGCTCGTCTTGTACACGAGAACAATGGGCGCCCGCTGATCACACGGTATTTCAACACGCCAGTGATCGAGGCGTCAGTTGACATCACCGCGGGCCAGGCGACCCTCGTGCTTTCCCTGCGCAGTGCGGTTGAGCCCTCGATCCGCACCGAGCAGGCGAGCGCTACCGGCTACCATTTCGTCTATGTGGACTTCCCTCCCGGTCAGTACGTCGAAGGAGCGGCACCGGTCGCGGACGCGGCGTCGCCTGCTGCGCCCGGAGCTACGCCCGGAGCTACGCCCGGAGCCACGCCCGGAGCCAGACCGAAGCATCTGGTCGGTGACGCCGCCGACCGCGCCGCGCCCGCCGCTGGAGCCAGCGCCTCGGGAAGTGCGTCTGGAAACGTTTCGGCTGGGCAGGGAAAAGCTGAGGCCAAAGGCAAGGCCAAGGGCAAGCTGTCGATTGGGTTTTAGTACGGCCATCGCCAGGGGCGCCGCCGCCGGTCCTAGCGACCTTGTCCAGACGCATCCAATCAAGGCAACGCGATCAAACTTGACGCAAACGTTTACGAAACGGTGATTCAAGGTCGCCAACGGGGCTTTCGCCTCAGCCCAACAAGGCGTGTGACCCAAGCGCTACCGGAAGCCGCCGTCGCTTGCAGCCCATCCCCGGAGCGCGCTAGCGCGACCTAGCGACCTTGTCCAGACGCATCCAGTCAAGGCAACGCGATCAAACTGGACGCAAACGCCCACGAAACGCTGACTCAAGGTCGCTAACGCTTCGAACCGCGGTTGAGTTGCGTCATGGCCGTC
>JAPPOR010001070.1 GCA_028817905.1 Myxococcales bacterium | reverse complement strand
CTAGCCTCGATCGTCGACAAACCATACCAACTGCCCGGATTCGTCGACCACTTCGAGCTGTCGAGGCACGACTTCTGGACGGGTCACGCGCCGAGTGACGCGGGGGCGCTTGGCGCTGCGCCGCTCGCGACGGCGGTAGGGGCGTCGCAGTGTTCCGTACCGCGGCCGCTTGCCTGGGCGCGACCAATCCACCCACTGCGCTGCAAGCGAACGCACGTCGACGTGCACGAATACGCTGCGCGGATAATACCCACAGCCCGTGTGACCCATCGACCGGCAGTACTCGAACACGAGGCGCCTGGGGACGCCCGCAACATTGATATCAGCTGCGCGCCCCTGTAAGTGCCGACTGGTACCACGGGTGAAACCTGCCATGGTACGCATCCCACTGATCAGATGAATCTCCCGTCCCCCGAAGTGGTCGGAGATTCGGGCCAGCAAACGCGCCAGCCGAGGGTGAGGACGCTGCGGTCCTGCTCGCCCATCCTTGCGCATAAAGCTGGCCAGGGCGCGCAGTCCCGAGTCGAGAACACGACCGGTGGCATCCACCAGCGCGATCTCTGCCCGGCGGTCATCTCGCCGTACCCGGACGGTGCCCGGCTTCGCCGGCGGGGCCCAATCGCGCTTCTTCATGGATATGGCCGGCTCGTAGCCCGGCAGCCTGAGCCGCATCCCCGCGCGCAGAGCTCCTGGCGAGCGCAAGCGATTGAGCCGCATCAACACCGCCACAGGTACCTCATGCTTGCGCGCGATCCCTGAAAGGGTCTGCCCACGCCGAACGTAGGTGACCCCTCGAGGCGGAATGACCAGCTCCTGTCCGACCCGGAGCCGACGTGTGGGGGCGCTCCGATTGGCGGCTGCCAGGTCCCAGACCCGCACGCGGTAGCGCTTGGCGATGGCCGACCAGGTCTGGCCTGCCACGACCGTGTGCAAGCGCTGGGCACTTGCTGCGAGGGCCAGTGACAGCACCAATACGACCGGAGCGACACGAAACAGCAACGAACGCGACATCGCGAAGGAGACTAACGGCGGGACGAGGATTCCGCAAAGGGGTCTGTGAGCCGGGCTACGTGGAGCGGATCCAATGTGTGCTGCCGCATGGGCCCCCTCCGTTCGTGACCTGGCGAATGAATAATCCGGGCCAACCCGGATGGCTTCCACCGAGGCCTGGTGTAGTGTCGAGTAAGGCGTTCCGGCCGCCCCGCCCCACCGCTGTCGCAAGGGGTCGAACACCGGGCCGCTCTGTAAGCGCGTCATGGCACACGTGATCGCAGCCCTATGCCGGCACGGCATCTACGAACAGCCCGCGGACACACCCAGCGCACACCTGCTCTATCCCCTAACTGACGAAGGGCGGGTTCAAGCGCGGACGCTCGCCGAGCAACTGCAGAAAACTTGCAGTAAAAACGGATGGGTACTGGACCCTCTGTTGGACACTTCAAGCCTCCAGCGGGCCTATCAGACCGCCGAACTGTGCGCTGCCCAGCTCAGCACCGCCGGCCGTCTGCATACGGTCGAACAGTTCGACGCCCTTACCGAACGCTGTCTGGGCGCTGCAGGGAACCTTTCAGTCCCCGAAATCGAAGCGGTCATCGAGGGCGACCCGCGCTTTGACCGGCCGCCTGCCCACTGGAAGTCGATGAGTGACTACCGGCTCCCGTTTCCTGGTGCCGAGTCCTTGCTGGATGCAGGGCATCGTTGCGCTCGGCACTTGCGCGCTCGCACGGATAGCCTGCGGGCTCGAGTAGACTGCCCCACCGTGAAGGTCTTCGTTGGGCATGGAGCAGCCTTCAGACACGCGGCGGTGTCGCTCGGCGCACTGCCCCTTCCAACCGCGACAAGCCTGTCGATGTACTATGGCCGCCCGGTATTCCTGGCCACGGCCGAAAGCGGACCGTGGAAACATCTCGCAGGAGAGTGGAAACCTCGGTCCAAGGCGCAACGGCCAGATTAGAACCTTGTTCACCTCACACGGTCCGTCCTCTACCTCAGAAAGGCACACGTCATGAAGAACGCCCCTCCAGCAGCCCCCGATGCAAAGGCCGACCACGACGAATCCACCGATGGCAAGATCGAAGCAAACAACAACATGAACCGGAACGAGGCCCGCAAACCGATGAAGATAGGCTTCGAGAGCGACATGGCACTGGAAGAGGCGGTCACATACTTCGAAGCGATCGTGAATGGGCTTCGCAAGCGAGCGATCGAGTTTCGCCGAGGCGGCGACGCGCTGTCCCTGACCCCCGCATCCCAAGTCCACGTGGAGGTCAAAGCCAGCGGGAAGGAGCGCAAGGAAAAGGTAACGTTCGAGCTGTCCTGGGGTGTCGAGACGCCACGCGACTTTGAGATTTCCTGAAAGGCGGGGCAGTGGCGGATA
This sequence comes from Myxococcales bacterium, assembly GCA_028817905.1. GTDB lineage: Bacteria > Myxococcota_A > Polyangia > Polyangiales > JAFGIB01 > JAPPOR01. Next base: position 6,441 of record JAPPOR010001070.1, on the reverse strand, counting down.
AGCACGTATTCGAGCACGACTCGCTGCAGGACCTGTCATCGTTGGTGGAATACCTGAAGGCGGTCGTAGAGGGCTTCGAGCAAGGAAAGCTAAAGGTAGCCGGTGGGGAAGAGGAGATCGAGCTTGAGCCCACGGGACTCGTGCGCTTCGAGGTGCGCGCCTCGCAGCGCGAAGACCGGGCGCGGCTTGCCTTGCGGTTCACGTGGAAACCAAAGCGAAGCGAAGACACGCAAGATGACAAACTTCGCATTGGAAGCAGCTGAGCAGGGAACCCGATGGCACTCCCTGAAAGCGTAGACGAGAACCTGCGTTTCCTGATTCGCGAGGTCCAGCAGCAGATCCAGCGCACTCGGCTGTATATGGAGTCCCCGTCCGACAGCTTGCGCAGCAGGTTGAAAGGGCGCGATAGCTACATCGACAATCTGCGTACCTTCATCCAGCGGGCCTGCTTCGAGCTGGCTTCGGAAGATGTGGATGTCGAGATCCTCAAAGCGATCGATATCATCGCGATCAATCTCGAGAGAGTCGCCGATTTTTGCGGAAACGTCGTCGACCAAATGGACTACTTGCAGGACAGGGGACTGTTCACGCCGGAGCGCTTCTCACCATTCGTGGACGAGATCAGTCGCGCGACCGGCCTGATCGAAGAAGGGGCCACCGCGTACGACATCAATATTGCACTGTCGGTATGCCGTGCGGAACCCAAGTTGGACGAGCTCTACGAGGAGGAATTCAAGAACTGCCTGGAGGGGTTGCGCCTCGGGCAGAGCGTGGAGACGCAGGTGACACTGCTGTTCATCTTTCACTATTTCGAGCGCATGGGGGACTCACTGCTCAATATCGGCGAGGCGATCATATCGTCAGCATTGGGCGAGAAGATCAAGATCGACCAACTGTGGGCTCTTGAAGACACGCTCGAACGAGTGGCACCCGGGCAGGACCTGCAAGATGTCGCGCTCAAGGGTATGGGTGAGTCGCGGTCGGGGTGCCGCATAGTAAGCGTAGCGCAACGCAGCAAGGGCCCGGGAGAAGCGACTCCCGTCATCTTCAAAGAAGGCGACCACGCCAAACTGCTAGAAGAAAAGCTCGGTATCGAACGCTGGGAAAAGGTCTTCCCGGGGGTTGCACCCAAAGTCTACGCATTTCAGGAAAACGGCCCGAACAGCGCGATCTTGCTGGAGTACCTATCGGGGCGCACGTTCGAGCAGTTGTTGCTGGAAGGGGATCCGCTCGCTCTTGCGGACGGCCTCATGCGCGTGACGAGCACCATGCACGAACTATGGCTGCACAGCCAGGAGCCGACCCCAACACCCTCCACCTTCGTGCAACAACTTGAACTGCGTCTCGGCGACGTGCTCGCCGTACATCCCCATTTCGCTGGCGAGCACAAGTGCGTCGGTAGCTGGGAGATCCAGGATATGCGGACGCTACTGCGCGAGGCGCGAGCCATCGAGGCCGCGCTCGCCGCACCGTTCTCCGTCCTGAATCACGGAGACTGCAACGTGGACAACCTCATCTGCCCAGCCGAAAGCGACGGGCTGCGCGTAATCGATCTGCACCGCTCGGTCATGGGAGACTACGTCCAAGACGTCTCGGTGTTTCTCGTCTCCAATTGTCGGCTGCAGGTGTTCGCGACACCCGTTCGCAAGCGCATCAACCAAGTCGTGCTCGCCTATACCAAGTTCGCGCGGGAATTCGCACAGGAGCAAGGGGATAGCGGGTTTGAAGCGCGCCTGGCGTTCGGCCTCGCACGTTCGTTCGTGACCTCGACCCGCTTCATTCTAGACCGCCGCTTCGCGCAGCGACTGTTCTTGCGAGCGCGCTATCTGCTGGAGCGACTGGTCAGCGCTGGCGATGACGGCCTGACCGACTTTGCCGTCCCCAATGAGGTTTTGCTGGACTAGGGGACCCCTAGCACCCTCCTTTCGTTGGGCGTGCCCGGTCGTGCTAGGCTCCGACCGAACGAGGCAGGGGCAAGGCGAAAGCGTCCACGACCCCGACAAGGGGAGAAAGCATATGCAAGCATCACATGGACTGGCGGTGATGTTGTTCCTAGCCCTGATCGCACTCAGTCTCGCTTGCAGCGACAACCCGAGTTCGCCGGCCCCCGTGCTACCAGCCCTGGACGCCAGCGTGGAGGTAGACCCGCTGGCGCAGACCTGGGGCGAAATCAACCTCGAGTGCCCCGAAACGACTCGCCCTCTCACCGGTCGAGGCGCCAAGCGAGGGCCGTGCTGCTACCGGGGAGAACCAAACAGTGTGCGGGTCGATGCCTACGGCGATGGGCCGGAATCGGTGATCGAATATCGGGCGAACTACCTGGTCCAAACCAATCACCCCGATAGCCTAAGCCTGATGGCCCTCGTGAACACCGCGATAGAGCGCTCAGACCACGAGGAGCAGAGCCTGCTGATCCGCTTCGTCACCGCGCGCATGGATGGCGCACAGGCCTCGGGGCCGGGAAGCATTACGCTGGGGCAGGGGCGCTACAACTGCGACGGTACGTACAGCTTCTATGCGAACGATGCCGCCCCAACCGGCGGCGACTTCCCGGGGGCCGACGACCCGAGCCGCTGGGCTCCCAAGGTCGTCCCGATCACGGTGGACGCGTCCAAGCAGGGACGCGAGTCGGCCACCATCGCGTTTGCCGATAACTACAATGGACGGGCCTACACCCCGTTCGTCCACAGTGGAACCTACGAATACGAATGGGAGCTCGTAACGCAAGGGTTCAACATCCGCAACCTGGGCACCGATCGCGAGGACCTCGACTGCCAGGGCCGAAGAAATGGTGGCATGTGGGAACCGGGGGTAGATACCGAGGCATACGTGGTGCTCTCGGACAACCACCACAAGAGCAACGGGATCCCGCTGCTGCAAGGCCAGACATTCTCACAGCTGCTCGCGTTCGGCCCCCTGGTCCAGCAACAGGACCTTCAGGAGCTCGACCCCCTTGGCGAGCGCTGCATGCCGGAGCGGGGCGACCCCGCCTCAACCTGTCGCTGGGTGAAGCTCCCCAGCGCCCTATGCCCCGAGACCGAAGCGGAGCGGGCGCTATTCCGATGCCACATCGGTTGGGAGCAAAATCCGTACGGCGAAGAGAGCCACTGCACCATGGATCCCCCAGAGACACCCCGGGACGACCCGGAAGGAGACGAAGGGCAGTGCTGCGATCCACTGGGCGGTCAACGCTCGGGACTTCCAGCGTGCAATGCGTTCCGCATGGAGACGGCGATCGTTGCTGCCGCCGCGGATATCACCGACGAAGGTGGCCCGCTCACCGAAGACTGTCGGCTGTAGCGCTCACCCAAGACTTACGGTCTACAGCCGAAGCGAAGCGGCGCAACCCGCGGATGGGGGGCCTGGAGCGGCCTTGCCACGACCTGGGGCAAGGCCGCGCGCCCTTGCCTGTGAGAACCAGCCAACCCTACATTGGGGCAGGGCCAGAAACCGGCGCGCTTGCGACCTGGTTGCGCTCGTCCACCTCCGGGTACACCCAGAAGTACTTTTTCTTCCTACGGAAGTCGATGTGGACGAAATGCTTGTGCGTGTAGAGCCCCACCCCGCGTGCCCCCAAACTGCGGGCAAGCCCCTGAAGTTTGCGGGCGCTCACCCCAGGGATGCGGACGTCTGCCGCCGTACCGGCGTTGTGCTGGCTGGTGGGTCGCGTGCCGACCGTGTTGGGCGTGCGATGGCCACTCACCAGATGGATCTCGCGATCGTAGATGTCGTTGAGCTTGGTCAGCAGCCGGATCAGGTGTGGGTCCACTGGCACCTCGTGGCCCGTGAAGCGGCAACGCCAAAGCTTGCTGATGGCTGCAAAGGCCTGTGGGTTCGTGTCGCCATTTTGGTCGAAGGGACGAACGGCGATCGACTCCCCTAGATGAAGCGACCGGACGCGCAAGATCCCCCTGCGCTCCTCAGGGGTGGCTACCGCCCGGCTTCCGGCGGTCTCGAACGGCTCGAAGATGAGACGCGGCGGCTCTGCCTGGAAGCTCTCAGCTAGATTCTCGAAGGAAATCCGGCGGGTCGCATCGAGGAGGCTGGCCTGGGCCCCGCGCTCCTGCATCAGGAGGTAGGCCCGCGCCGACAAGGATTGCGGATCCGGAGCAAAGTCCTGGGCACCCACGAAACCGAGGCCCGCGGGAGCTGCGATCACGAGCGCGAGCACGGTTACGATGAGGGAAACCGGCGCGACCCGTAGCTGAATGGAACCACGGCCGCTCCCACGCACCAGCACAAAAGTCATCTGCTCACGTCGGGACATAGGCTAGGTTTATGACTATATCAAAAATTTATGTCTGGATAGAAAGAAATGGACCATCCCAACCTTGGTCACGCACTTTTTTATGCTGAACGGCTGTTTTTAGTAATTCAGACAACGTAACGGGGAAGAAGTCTCACGGCCGCAGGCTTCGGATAAAGGGCCCCACGGCTTCGGTTCCTCCCTTGTCCAGCACACGGATGGTCTCGCTACCGACCACCGCGATATCGACCTTGCCGCGCAGGAAGTCGACGTCCGCCTGGCTCTGCACCCCGAATCCGAGGGCAAGGGGCAGGTCGGTGGCAGCCCGACACCGTGCCAGGTAGGCGTCCAGATCCTCACCAAACCGGGTGTCGGCACCGGTGACGCCCCGACGAGCGACACAATACACGAAACCTCGGCATCGCTCGGCCAGTGCGCGCATGCGCTCCTCCTTCGTCCGCGGCGTGAACAGGAAGATGGGAGATAGCTGACGGGCCTCCATCGCCGTCAGGTAGGCCTCAGCCTCCTCCACCGGCAGGTCGGGCACGATCGCCCCCCGCAGGTTTCGTTCCGCCATGGCGTCCGCAAACCGCTCCTCACCGAAACGAAACAAGATGTTGTAGTAGCTCATGAGAAGAAACGGAACGTCGAAGCGACGGGCCACGTCCTGTGCGAACGCTAGGCTGCGCTCAACCGTCGCGCCCGCGGACAGGGCCTCAGCATTGGCGCGCAGGATGACGGGCCCATCGGCCATCGGCTCAGAAAACGGGATCTGCAACTCCATCAGGTCGACCCCCGCCTCCACCATCGCCTCGACAGTGCGCAGGCAATCATCGAACGAGGGATAACCAAGCACGATATGCGTCATCAACAGGAGCTCGCGCTGCTGTCGCCGCTCACGAATGTACGCCTCAAGCATGGTACTCCTCCGCCTTCTGCTGGATGAACCTTCGCCAGGCCGCATCCCCAAAGGCGTCTGCGACCGTGAAGATGTCCTTGTCTCCACGGCCCGATTGGTTGATCAGCACAACTTCGTCGCGCGACATCGAGGGCGCCTCGGAAAAGGCCACGGCGAACGCGTGCGACGATTCAAGCGCGGGTACGATTCCCTCACTCTTCATCGTGAGTGAGAGCGCTTCGACAACAGCGCTGTCAGGCGGGGCCTCGTACCGCACCCGGCCAGTGTCATGCAGGTGAGCGAGGATCGGCGACACACCCACGTAGTCCAACCCGGCCGCTACACTGTGCGTGTGGCGCATCTGCCCATCCTCGTCCTGTAAGAAGAAAGTGCGATACCCCTGAGCGACTCCAACTGTGGCATCATCTGCCGCTAGCCGGCTTGCGTGCATGCCGCTATCGATCCCGTGACCTCCCGCCTCGGCACCGATGAGCGCGACGTCCGCATCGTCGAGGAAGCCACTGAAGATCCCCATCGCGTTGGATCCACCGCCAACGCAGGCGTAGACGCGATCCGGCAAGCGCCCCACCCGCCGCTGCAGTTGGGCACGGGCCTCTCGCCCAACGATCGCTTGAAAGTAGCTGACCATCTCCGGAAACGGATGCGGACCGCAGGCAGTACCAAATACGTAGTGGGTACTGTCCATGTTCGTAACCCAGTCGCGGAAGGCCTCGTTGATCGCGTCCTTGAGCGTGCGGCTCCCGGAGGCCACAGGCACTACCTTCGCCCCCAGCCGCTCCATCCAGAAGACGTTGGGACGCTGACGGGCCACGTCGACCTCCCCCATGTAGATCGTGCATTCGAGCCCGAACTTCGCCGCCATCGTCGCCGTCGCTACCCCATGCTGACCCGCGCCCGTCTCCGCGATCACTCGGGTCTTACCCATGCGCTGCACCAAAAGCCCCTGACCCATCACGTTGTTGATCTTGTGCGCACCCGTGTGGTTCAAGTCCTCCCGCTTGATGAAGATACGCGCTCCACCCAAACGCTCGGTCAGGTTCTCGGCGAAGGTCACTGGCGTGGGTCGCCCAGAGTACTCCTGCATCAACTGCTCGTAGCTCGCGTAGAAGTCGGGATCACGCTTGACAGCCTCGAACACCTCGACCAACTCGTCGAACGTCGGAACGAGGATCTCCGGAATGAATGCGCCACCGAAGCGGCCATAGTAACCGCGCTCATGCATGGTCCAATCCTGGTATGGTTTGAGAAAAGACAAGCCGATCGGTGCGGCAATACA
>JAPPOR010000254.1 GCA_028817905.1 Myxococcales bacterium | reverse complement strand
ACCGGGTACACGCTCGACTTGCCCTCGTGTCGCATGCCTTTTTGCGTACTGGCGCGTTCGGAGGTTTGCCGGACCGTCGCGATTCCCGTTTCAGGCGAGAGCGTTGCTCCGTCGCGGTCGAGCGAAGCGACGCGCAGTGGGTGAAGCGTCCGGGCTCGCACGCTGGTAGGACGTCGCTGGCCCGTTCGATCGCATCGTCTGTGGTGGTGCGGGGATCGATCTGGCGCTGTTCGCGGAGTATTGCCGCGCCCTCGGGCTGCCCCCCCATGGCTCGCGTAGCGGTTGAGGCTACCAGGGGTAGAAGACGCCTATCACCAGCCCGTTGATTCCGAACAGGGCGGCGTTGATCCACTCGCGTTTCGGCAGTTGGCCGGTTGCGGTGAGGTAAGCGAAGGTCGTCGCCATCGCGCCGAAAAAGGGGAGCAAGGCGACGACGACACCGCGGCTTGCAAGGGGATCGCAGCCGGCAATGACTAGGGCGAGGCCTGGAAGCAGACCACAGGTCCCGATGATTTTCACCAGGCGACCATCGACCTGTTCCGTGAAGCCCATCACGCGGTGATAGAAGCTGGGAAACAACCAGTGTGATCCCGGCCACCAGATCAGCGTAAGCACGCCGACTGTGACCAGATAGATTTGCAATACCATCACCGTGTGCCTCCACCCTCATGCAGCCCACCACGCACCATGGCTCGCAGGGCTCTGTCCGGATCGAGCAGCGCAGCGATGTCCAGTTCGGCGAAAGGTGCGCGTGAGAACCGTGCCACGTGTTCGATCGTGGCCCCGAGGGGATCGGTGTGCGCGGGATCACCCAGTGCTCGTCGGAGGGCGCGCAGGTCCTTTTCGAGCAGAGACGCGGTGAAGTGAGGGCGAAAGTCATCGCTGAGGAGCCGGGGCAGCTTCCCACGTAACACCGTGCCGTCACCGGCCCCCGCCGCGAGCACCTGAAGCGTGTGGCACGGGTCCAGGTTCCACGCCTTGCCCATCTCTGCGCACTCGCCCAGGACCTTGAGGAATCCCGCCAAGACAAAGTTATTGAGGAGCTTAAGCTGGGTTGCGTGACCTGGCTCCGGCAACCGAAAGACCGTTCGGGCGAGTGTCGTCAGAACCGGACTACAGGTCTCGTAGGCCTGGTCCTCTCCGACGACGAGCATCGTGAGCTCGCCGCGCAGCGCCGGCATGACGCTGCCGGCGACGGGTGCCTCGAGGTAGCGACCCCCGGCTTTCCGGACCATGTTGTGCAACCGACGGGCGACGTCGACCTCATGGGTCGTCAGATCGATCCACGGTGTATCGCGACGTGCCGCGGCCACCGCCCCCCGCTCGAACAGCACCTCCTGAACGGCGTGGCTATCCCGCAGACACAGAAGCACTGCATCGCAGCCGTCGACCGCGCGCCCGACGTCCGCACACCAAGTGACCCCACCGGGGACGGGGGCCTCGGTGCGGTTCCACGCCTGGACAGCCAGGTCCGCGTTCGAGGCCAGCCGCTCCGCGCACGCGGTTCCCAACTTGCCCAGGCCCATGCAGGCTATCCGCACAATCGACCTCCTCCCATTGATCCGTGCAGGAACAGCGATAAGGTAAGCGTGTGTGGCGAGCTTTGGTACTCGCGTTTCAGGGCCCGACAGAATGCAGCTAAGCCCCCGGAAACACCCGAAGCAGGCGCGATCGCAAGCCCTCGTAGAGGCGCTGCTCGAAGCCACGGCTCGGGTTTTGGAAACGCGTGGGTACGAGTCGCTCACGACCAACCGGGTGGCAGACGTGGCCGGTGTCAGTGTCGGCTCCCTGTACCGCTACTTCCCCTCCAAGGAGGCACTCGTTGCCACGGTGCTCGACCGCTATGTCGACCGCGCGTCCTGCCTGCTCGACGCGACGCTCGCCGGAATGGAACAGCAAAGTGCCCTCGACGTGACGATCGCGGTCACCCGAGGTCTGCTGGAACTCAAGCGAGAGCGGCCGGGGCTCGCCTACCAACTCGGTGTCGGACTGCCGGACCTCCACGAATTCCAGCGCAAGGGTGAGGTGGCCCAGCGCGCTCGCAGCCTGCTCGCGGACAGGCTGGAGCAGGAGGGCCGTTCAGATGCGGCTGAAACCGCTGCGACGGCGGTGCTCATGCTGGAGGGCGCGATGGCCAACGCAGCCTCGGATCCTCGGGCCATCGCCTCCGCTGCCCTGGAACGAGCCCTGCTTTCGTCGTGCCAAGAGTTGTTGGCAAGTCCCGAGCGTTGAACGCCCCAGATGCACGACGAGCGGACAGTGGTGTCATCGACCGCACCGGGCCATGCGCATGCCGCTGATCACGTCCGGAGTCGATGGCTGGCCCGACATCTCCCCGGCGATGACCTTTCTTTTCGCTAGCCCGCATCCATCACCAAGGCACGTGATGATCGTGCAAGTGATCGGCTTCGCAGGGCTTTCGGTGAAGGAGGGAATACTCGCTGTATTTTCGACTGAGGCGAAAGCGCTGCGGAGTCGAGCAGTTGTGCGAGGGCGCGTGATTCGGTGATGGATGCGGGCTAGGTTGCGTTGCGCGCCAGCCGGAGCGAGGTGCGGCCCGACAAACGCAGCGCGTTGTTCAGTCTAGCGCCAGGCGGACAGGCGGCCGTCTCGGCTGGCGATGTAGATGGTGCCGTCGGCTGCGAGCACGGGGCGCGGTAGCCCGCGCGCCTGGACCGGCACGCGAAAACGGATGCGCCCGTCCCGCTCCACCGCATACAGCGTGCCCACGCTGGTCACTAGCAGTGCGACATCCCCGCCGGCGAGCAACAGAGGGCCGGGGTCTCCATCGAGCGCGACGGCAAAGCGCGCTTCGCCGCCCGGGCTGAGCGAAAGCAGCTCGCGCGGGTCGCGCGGCATCCACAGGTTCCCGTCGGCAGCTAAGCACAGGGAAGGGAAGCCGACCCCGCGCCGCACGGGCGCCGACAAGAGCGGCCGCCCAGAGAGGGAAAAGGCATGTAAGTGTCCCTCGCTGCCTGTGGCCAGATAGAAGCGTTCGCCAGCTGCCACCGGCCCCGCTGTGATCGCCGCACCCGCGTCGACCTCTCCGAGCACCGATCCATCCGCGGTAAACCGCGTCACGAGGGTCCCGCTGGCGGCCAGGATCGAGCCATCAACCGCGCGCGTGAGCTGCCTGGGACCGCCCTGTCGCAGCTTGACCCGTGCGTGCCGCTCGCCGCGTGGTGTGACCACATGCACCTCGCCGCGCCTGTCCAGCAGTGCGACCCTCCCGTCCACCAACGGCAGCGGCGGCACCTGCGCGGTCAGATCCCACAGCCGCGCGAGCACGGCCCCCCCCCGGCTGACGGTCAACAGGCCGCCATCCTCGAGCACGACCAGCAGATCCCCCGAGGCCAGCAGCGTGGGGGAGAACCTGAGCGCTCCCAGCGCCTGTTCCCATAGCACCTTTCCGTGCGCATCCAGCGCTGTCAGCCCCCGCTCGCCGCCTACGTAGAGCTGGCCGGATGGCGCGATGATCGGGGTGTGCAGCACCCGCTGCGACAGCAGGCGGACCCACAAGGGTCGCGGTTCGCCGACGGGTGGTTCGGGCACGACGCGACAACTGCGCGCAACGTCGGCGTCGACCAGGGGATAGGGCCCCGCAAGCAAGTGGTCGGCGGGCACTTGAACGTATGCGCCGGACGGCACAGCCTGAGCCTCGACGCCCTGGCCCCCCGCGAAGAGCGCCCCCGCGAGCAGCACCATCGCGGCGACTCGCACACCGGGGTTCATCGTTCGATCGGCAGCACAAACGCGGCGGCAAGCCGCGGTACCGACACCACTTCGTTGTTCTTCGCACGGAACTGCTGCAAACCGTCCGCCACACCGACCACCCGGACCCAGGTATCCTTGCCAACCTCGTCGGGAGGCAAGGCAGCGGGGTAGGTAACCCACAGCGAGCACTGCATGCCCTTGGGGCAATCGCGTACGAGCATCTGCAGCACGCTCCGCCCGCCCTCGCTCTTGGCACGGAAGACCCGCCCTTCGAAGGCGACCCGCTTGCCACGCTGGGCCTCGGGCGCCTTGACGATCGTGGCATACGAAAGCTTCGCGTCGGCAGCGTAACCCGCGGCAGCCTTGGCCAGGTCCGCCACGCGCGTGATCGCGAGCCGCACCCCGAAGGGAGCCTTGCCCTCGGCCTTGGCGACCAGCTCGGGCGCGTACCGACCGGGCTTGGGCAGTGCAAGCTTGTCCGCGAAACGGCCCTGCGGGTCCACGGCCACGGCCTTTCCATCGAGCTGGACCGTCACACCCTTGCCCACGAGGCCCTTCAAGGGAAGCGAGGGGCGATCGGTGGTCAGTTCGAAGCCGGGACTGTCCACTTGCATCATGGTGACCGGTACACGCATACGAAGTTCGTCCTCGACGGGCTCCCCACCGGGTGGCTCGATGCGATAGCGGGCAACGTGCTCGATCGGGCCGCTGCGCCCGCCGGCGAACATATCGTACGGAAAGGCCTTGGCACCGTTGCCGTTCCCATCGAGCTCCAATGGCTCACCGTCGATCCGCACGCGGGTGCCGGGCACCGCCGCCACCTTCAGCTCAAAGCGGCCCTCGCCGGCGAGCAGCGGAGCGGTGTCGACGCGCACTCGGAAGTCGAGCTTGAGCGGGATCCGTACCTGCTCCTCGCTCCCGTCGGGAGCCACCACGCGCGCCACCACCAGGTTCTCGCCCACGACAAGAGAATCCACCGCAAGTGGAAAGCGCGCTTCGCCCTCCACAAGTGGCTGCGACTGATCACCAAACACGATCTTGGAACCGGCCTTGGCCTCGGGAGCGACGAAACGCATGGCCTCGCGGCCATCGGTGTCCACGATGTCGACCTGGACGTTCGGTCCCGGGACCACCTGTTCGCCACTGGACATCAGAACCGCAGCGGCCCCCGCAAGCAGGAGCGAGATGGCAACGCCAGCCAGAATCCACACCAGCTTGTTCTGGGGCGGCTGCTCGGACGCTGGAGGGTAGGAGGATGGCTGCGGACGCGCCGACGCCGGACCAGGCGGCCCGGCTGGCTCGTCAACCCCAGCGGCGCCGGCGTTCGGGACCCCGAGCATGGTTCGCCCACCGAGCGCCTGGGCGGCCCTTGCCTTGTGGGCCGGCTCGCCGGGCGCGGCGTCGGAAAGGGCATCCAGCTGGGTCTGGTTCGGGTTGAAGGCCGCCGGTCCCGCTTGCTTGGCCCGCTCGACGGCGGCTTTCACCGAGTCCGAAAGGCCGGGCGCCATCCCCAGCATGGTGCGTCCCCTGCCGGCGACCCTCGGATCGGGAACCGCTCGCTCCGGCTCGGCTCCAGGGCGCACCCCGCCGCCCCCGCCCTGCGGCGCCTCGGGTGTTCGGTCGCCAGGCGCGGCCCCATTCCGGGCCTGGACCTGCCCGCCGCTGTGCCTGCCATTGTGCCCATCTTCCGCTGAGCCCCCGGCGCGGCCGCCAGTCTGTCCCGGCCCCGCGGTGGACGCAGCCTGGGATGTGGCCTGGCCCACCGGGGGCATATCGCTAGGCATCCCGTGCATCGTGCGTGCAAACCCACGCCGGGAAGCCCCACCCGGTTTCTTGCGGCCGCCGTCGCCTGAGCGGTTCGGGGCCGCCGCCCCGGACGGCTCGGGGGTCGCGGCGGCCGCGCCGCAGGCGGGACAGATCCGTTTCCCCGCGGGTACCGGCTGGTCGCAGGCGGGACAAGGGGCACTCGGGTCAACCATGGCAGACGCCGAAGGTACCAGAAACCGAAGGAGTATTCAGGACGCTCGACGCGCGCTCACAGTCCCAGAACGTCACCCATACTGTAGAGTCCCGGCGGCTGGGCCACCACCCACTTGGCCGCCCGGACCGCTCCCCGCGCAAAGATCTCCCGCGAGTGGGCCCGGTGGGCAATGTCCACGCGCTCTCCGGGCCCCGCCAGGATCAGGGTGTGGTCGCCTACCACGTCGCCACCTCGGAGCGCGTGGACACCGATCTCCCGCTGCGTGCGCGCACCCATCACCCCCTGGCGCCCGTGTACGGCAGCGTCGGCCGAGACCCCGCGCGCCTCCGCGGCGACCTCGAGCAAGCGAGCGGCCGTGCCGCTAGGTGCATCGACTTTGTTGCGATGGTGCATCTCGACGATCTCCAGATCGAACTCCTCACCTAGCATTTCGACGGCGCGGCGGGCGAGCGCCCAGAAAACGTTCACCCCTACGCTGAAGTTGGGAGCGAAGACGACGGGAGCTACCTCCGCGAGCGCCGCAAGCGCATCCTGTTGCGCGACCTCGAGCCCGGTCGTCCCGACAACCGCCGCCCGACGCGCCTCGCGGCAGGCTGCCAGGGCGGCCTGGGTACCCGCTGGCAGGGAAAAGTCGATCAACACGTCGCAACCCGTGACCGCCGCCACCAGATCCGACGACACGGGTACCGACAGGGGCTGGGGCAGACCGGCCAGAACGCCTGCGTCGACACCTTGCGCGGAGCTCTGTGCCCGACCCACGGCGGCGGCGAGGGAGGCATCGCCATCCTCGCCAACGACGCGCACGATGCTACGGCCCATGCGTCCGGCCACGCCATAGATCGCGATCCGCGTGCTCATCGGATCCCCAGCCCCGTCAGCGCGTCCAGAATGACCTGCTGGGATGCCTCGCTCGGGCGTACCAGTGGCAGGCGCACTTCATCGGTCATGCGACCCAAGTGCGCCAGCGCGAACTTGGCGGGGGTTGGGTTGCTTTCCACGAACAGGGCCCCATTGAGCGGGGCGAGGCGTCGGTTGGCAGCGCGGGCGCCCGCAAGGTCACCGGCACGCATGGCGGCCACCAACCGGGTCACCTCCGTCGGCGCCACGTTCGCGGTGACACTGATGACGCCGGCACCGCCAAGCGCCATGATCGGCAAGGTCAGGCAGTCGTCGCCGGACAGGACGGAAAAGCGATCACCAAAGGCCGCCAGCACCTGGGAGCTCCGCACCACATTGCCGGTAGCCTCCTTGATGCCCACGATCGTCTCGTTGTCGGCAAAACGCTCGAGGGTCGAGAGCGCAAGATCGGAACCGGTCCGGGGCGGGATATTGTACAGCACGGTTGGAAGCTTGATCGCCTCGGCCAGAGCGGTGAAGTGGGCGAACATGCCATGTTGGGTGGGTCGGTTGTAGTAGGGCACGACGCTCAGCAGACCATCGGCCCCGGCGGCCCTGGCCACGGAGCCAAGGGCGATCGCGTGGTCGGTGCTGGCGCTGCCCGCGCCGGCAAGTACAGGCACCCTGCCCTTCGCCTGGTCCACCACTGTACGCACCACGAGGTCATACTCTGCGTCCGACAGCGTGGCGCTCTCACCGGTGGTCCCACAGGGCACCAGGCCGTCGATACCGGCGTCGACTTGGGCGTCCACAAGGCCGCGCAGCGCCTGCTCGTCCACCTGGCCATCACGGAACGGGGTCACGAGGGCGGTCAGCGCGCCCGCGAACATCGTCATCTCAGCACTCCTTGCTTGTGGCTGCGAACTTTGTCACGGTGGCGGGCATTCTCCAAGTGGGGTCAGGGGCGTCCCTGGTTCTAGCCCCTGGTTCTAGCCCCTGGTTCTAGCCAAGGGCGCGCTCGAGCAGTCGATCGATCAGGAACTTGGACTGCTCGGTCGCCTCGATGGAGAAATCCCCAAAGAACGCCCGCACTTCGGAGAACAGCTCCGTAAAACGCGCGCGATCGCGCCGCGCCAACACCTGGGCAAGCTCGTCCGCGACCTGGCAGAACGCGGTTGTCACCCCGTCGGTCTCGGGATTCAGCATCTCGATGGGGCCGTACAGCTCGGGCGCCTGGGCGAAGTGACGGGCCGCCACGTAGAGCTCCATCAAGTATGCAGGGGACGTGAAGCGCAGCGACTCCGCCAGGGGTACCCCCGAGCGCGCCAACGCGATCCCAAACACCTGGGTCTGAAAGTGCGTCAGGACCTGGACGAGCGCCATCGCCCGATCGTGCGCTTTGGGCGTGGTCTCGGTCACTGTGAGCCCGCGGGTCTCGAAGACGCCTTTGAGCCACTCGAACCACCGCTGCCCGCGCCCCGCGCACAGCACAACGCGCTGACCCATGAGCGAGTGGACGTTGGGGCCGAACATCGGATGGCATCCGACCACGCTCGCGCCCGAGGCCTCCGTGGCCTCCAACATCGCAGAAACCGGTTCCGTCTTGACGGAGGTCACATCGAAGAGCAGCGCGTCGGGCGAAACGTGGGGGCCAAGTTCGGCGATGACCTCGCACGTGAGGTCGATGGGTACCGACACCACGACCACTTCGGCGGCGCGGACGAGGTCCGCGGCCTTGCCCTCGCTATCCACATCGATCGTGCTGACCTCATGGCCGAGGTCCGTAAACAACGTCGCGAGCAGCCTCCCCATCGCACCATGCCCCCCCACGACCACGACCCGGCGCGGAACCTGCTGCGCCGGCGCGGCCGCCCCGAGGGCGGCTTGATAGTCACGGCTGGCTAGCATGATTTGGCGATAAATCGCTTCAACCGGCTCGGCCGCCAGGCCGAGGGCGGTCGCTCGATCCCGGCGGCCGTCGAGAAGTTCACGCTCTCGACGATGATCCCGTATTTGTGTGCCCGTGCGCTTCTTGTAGGCAGCCACGTCGGCGACGATCTCCATGCGTTGCTTGAGCAGGGTCAGTAACCGGTCGTCAACCTCGTCGATGCGCTGCCGTAGAGAGCTTAGATCACTGGCTTTTGGTTTCCCGGTCGACACCCGCGTCACATATCCCATTTCGTCCCCCGATGGGAGTGCGCCCCGCCACCGATTGGGCAGCCCAAGGGAACTAGCTAGTTTTCATCACAGGAAAGGGCACCCGCCCTTTTCCTGTGATGAAAACTAGCTAG
>JAPPOR010000243.1 GCA_028817905.1 Myxococcales bacterium | reverse complement strand
CTCTTTCACCGGGCGTTGCATGCCGTCCCGGAGCGTACCGCACCCCAGCCTCGAGAAAGCGGTCGAGTGTAAGTAGGCGAAACATGTGGGTTCCCCGCGGGCCTCGACCGTCGGGGACGAGCTGGCCGCGGTGCACGAGGGTGCGAACGGCGGAAGGCGAGCGCTTGAGGTAGCGGGCGGCCTCGGCCGTGGTGTGCCAGGTCTCCGGCGGTAGCCGTGGGAAGTCGACCACGACTAATCACCCGCGCGGCCCTTCCGGGTTCGTCGCCGTGGAGTTCGACGGGTCCTTCCCGGAGGAGAGGCGGGGGGCTTCAGTTACATCGGTTACATGGCCGTTGTTGCAGCCGCTTTTCGGCGATCGCGGACCGGTTACAGACGCCCGTTGTAACTCGGCGATAGTGGTCCGGTTTGTGAGTGAATCTGCCGATGTAACCGATGTAACCGGCGCTTCGAGATATCGCGTGAACGCGTCGTCGAATTGGCTGCGTGAATAGCCTTTGGAAGGGCCATCAGAAAACCGAATCGTCTTGGGGTCGATGCGAAAGGTTCGCAGGTATCGCCCGAGCTGGGCCGTAGAGATCGGATTGCCGCCGCTGTGGTTCGCCCATGGTGCCTCCTGGATCCCTGAGAGCCGCTTGCAGAGAACATCCATGGTGACGCGTTCGGCGATCGCCCCTTGGGCGAACAGCTCCCGTACATCGTTGAGAAGCCGCTCGGACAGTTGCCGATGGGACTCGTCGGTTTCGGTAGCCCGGGTGAGCGCGTCAGCCGTCGCTAGTGCGCGGGCGATCCAGTCTTCGTTGGCCAGTGACGCGATCGCGACAAGCGGTTCCCAGTTGTCCGCTGCGCGGTCGTTGGACAGGGGAAGTTCAGCGACTTGGAGGCCTTGCAGTGCGGGAAGCGCGTCTAGTGCCCAGCGGCGGCACTTCTGCTGTAGCGGTTCTAGCTTTTCCCGGTCCCGGCGCCGGAATCTCTGGACCGCGTCAACGCGCCGCTTCCGGCGTAGCCGGATCACAATCGACCGGTCCACCAAGGTGCTGGGGATGTGTCCGATGGCTGCGATCGCGACCGGTCCCCATGCATCGAAGGCCGTGACGGTCACGTCACTGTCGTGCCCGCTGCAGCGGAGCACCCGCGCCATCGATCGATCGTGGCCTGCGTTCAGCACGCCTCGCAGTTCCTCGTTGTTGCGCACGAACGTGTCCGCCTCATCGATCAATAGCGTGGGCTGCGCTGCATCCATGACCCGGAAGATCGCGGCCACGGATACGCTCGATGCAGCCACCGGCCGAAACACCAATCCGTTGAGCACCTTGAGCACGGTGGTCTTGCCGCACCGCTTGGTGGGCGACAGGACCGCCAGTCTCGGCGAGATGGCCGCAGCGTCGAGTGCGTGCGTGTGCAGTATCCACAGCGCGATTGCATCTGCTTCCGCGGCCGTGAGTGCCACGTGGGACCGCACCGTGCTCGTGAGCTTCTCCAAGAGACTCTCCAGCTCAACCGGCTCCGGCCACGGATCGACCGTTGCGACCGGGACCGCGGCGGCGTCGCCTGACGTGCCCTCCTGCGCCGTTCGCAAGGCGGCGTCGACGGCGCTGGCCGGGCAGCGAACCTTGGCAGCTTGCAGTTGGCGTTTAGCTTCCAGCCCGAGGAGCATGCGACTCCTCTCAGGCAGCTGGGTTGCTTTCGCACTGAGCGCGTCCAGTGCTGCGCTTACCTCTGCGATCGTCGAAAGCTCGTTGAGCCGATTCAATCCGGAATGCTCCACAGCTTGCTGGACAAGGGTTTCCACCTGTTCCGGCGACATGGGCGTCACGGTTCACCTCCGATCTCGTTGCGCTTCGACGACGTGCGTCGCGGCGACTCTCCGAGAAAGGCGTCCAGGGCCGACCGGCGAACCAGGCGCCGGCGCCCAGGCCGGATGCTGGGCAGGCGGCCTTGCTGAACCCAGAAGCGGACCGTGTTTAGGGACACGCGGCAAATGCGCGCGACCTCGTCCAGGAGGAGCAGCTCTTCACGATTAGGCATGGTCGAAGACCCACACACAAAATTCGTGGAACATGGAGAAATCAAACTTGTCGATTTCTCCGGCTAGCGATCAGTTGGGGGCTCCCCAGTGTCCGAAAGTCGCTTTCGCATTTCGGCAACGCGCTTTCGGACTCGGTCTACGGACGCATCAGGGCCGTCTCGGTAGAGTCCGACGGCCTTCGCGATGACCACGCGATCGACACCTGCCTCGTCGAGCAATAGGCACATCCGGTTGAGTGGCACGTTGGCTGTGGACTCGTATACGCCCTCCCTCACCGTCCTCCGGAGGGGTCGCCGTAGCAGGGGTTCCAGCGCGTCGAAGCTTGCTCGCATTGCGGCGACCGCGGCCGTCAACGCTTCGACTTCCGCCAGGCCGCTTGAGGCGAGGGGGGCTGCTTCAACCTGAACATCGTCGCCTACGGAGCCGCCAATGCACGCGACTGCTTCGAGGCTCTCACGAAGCTGACAAGTCGATCCGTCTAGGGCATCAAGCTCCTTGCGCATGTGTGCGAAGCTCGCAAGCGTGTTGCCCACGGGTCCCTCCCATTGTTGCGCGTACTCGATGAGCACGGTCACCAGCGCTGCCCGGACAGCGTTCACCGTTGCTTCTGGAACACCTGGAATGAGCCGGGGCGCTGAGGTAGTTCCCTCTGTTCGTCCGCCGTCACGCCTGAACCCCGGCTCCTCGCCTGGCCACAAGCCGAGCGGGTCCCAGTCGTCATCGAGCCCCCCATGGCAGCGCCGTGAAAGCCACTCGCGAACACTCTCTATGAGGGCTTCACGCCCCTCGTGCTGCACCCTCGGTGCGTTGTTGATGGCCACCATGCTTCATGAGCTACCACAAGCCTCAGTCGTTCCGTGCGGTGAGTCGGCTAGACGTGGAGTGTGGGAGGCGATCCTGGCCGGTGCGCGGAGGCGAGGTCCACGCGTACGCGCCGCGGCAGCCTTGCTCTCGAGAGCTAGTCTCTGAGAAATCAACCACTTGAGAGCACGGCCGTAACTTACGGCCAAACTCTCGAACGATCGGAGAACCGCGCGCCAGGGCCGATCTACCGATCTACCGATCTCCGCGACAGTGTCAGCCAAGGCAGGTGCCGGGTGACCGACAATGGCGTGCGGCTTGATGACGGGCAGGACCGAATCCCACTGCCCGCGGAGCTACATCGGATGACGTAGCTGGACCATCCAGTTCCGACCCGGACTCCATCCCCGACGGGGTCTGACGAGGAGTGGGCCGTTACGGGGTTCGATTCACTGCTCGAAGTTCCAAGTGCGACCCAGCAGGCGCGCCCACAGGGCTCGAGCCGTCCCAACTAGCCGCGCGGGCCGCGGATCGGTCGCCACCGAGAGCTTGAGCCCCCCGCCCATCATTCGATACTCCGCGTCGACGCGATCCGTGGGCGCGTACAGGAAGCAGACAGATACGCCTTCGGCCTGCCACATGCCGTAGAGTTGGATCCCAAGGCCGCGCGCGATCGCCTGTTCGTACTTGCGCTCCACCTCGTGCTCGGCCCACGTGGAGCCAAAGAACGCGACTCCGCGGACGAGACTCACGTTTGAGGCGTCTACCCACTCGATCCGACTTGGCCATCCGTTTGACTCCAGGAAGGTAGAAAAGCGAACCAAGGCTTCCGGGAGGGGAGGCGGGTCGTTCGGCGATGTGGTCATGGAGAGTGAGGCTAGCGTGATTGTGGGGTCGCGAGTGCAAACCCGGCCGGGTTTGATGGAGCGCGTGGCCTCGCCTCGGCGGGTTGCTCACAGGCGGGCGCCACCCGGCTACGGTGCGCGAGCTGGCGGCAGCAACTGGGGAAGGACCGAAAAACGAAAATGGTTCTTCGACCCGCCCCAGGCAGCCCCAGCACGGGACAAGCATCTTCCATGGCCGGGAACTGCCTCCGACGCCTTGCACCCGTCAGCTGTCGAAAGATGTGGCACGTCGCCTCGACGCGCGTCACACTACCGCTCCGTCATGCATCACGTGTACGTACATCCGAATCCTGTGAGCGTCTGACCCTCCCAACGGGGCGGGTCCGACGTTGTCGTTGACCCCCGCCCCGAGGCCGCTGCCCTCTTGGTGGGGGAGGTGGTCGTTGTGAGTCCCAGAAACCTGAACACGTTCGGCGGGTTCCGGAGCGCCGCTGCTCCTGGTCTGTGCCCTCGCGCCTATGCGCGGTTGCATCGGCGCTTCGACGGTAGCTTTTTACCCATCGAAGCCGAACGGATAGGCGACCGATTGTGGGTCGGTGAGTAGCGGGTTCGACTCCCGTCGATGGGCCCGTTTGTTCTTGGAGCTGGCTATGGAACTCGTGTTGTTCACAGGATTGCAGGCGTCCGGCAAGTCGTCGTTCTACAAGGAGCGCTTCTTCCGCACGCACGTGCGTGTGAATCTTGACATGCTCAAGACGCGGAACCGCGAGCGCTTGCTGCTGGACGCGTGCTTCGAGGCCAAGCAGCCGATGGTGGTCGACAACACGAACCCGACCGTCGAAGCTCGCGCGCTGTACATCGTGAAGGCGAGAGCCGCTGGCTTTCGGGTGAGCGGCTACTACTTCGGCTCCCGGGCGGGCGATTGCCTCGAACGCAACGCACGCCGTCCCGACGCGGAGCGGATACCAGACAAGGGCGTGCTGGCGACGGCGAGGCGACTGGAGCGCCCGAACCGGGTCGAGGGCTTCGATGAGCTATTCTACGTGGCACTGACGCTGGAGGGGTTCGTGGTCGAGGAGTGGTCCGATGAAGTTTGACGAGCTCGACACCAGAATGCGCCGTTACGAGACGGCGCACGACCACTGCGTCCTTCCGGGCATCTACATGGTGGCTCGCCTGGACGGCCGGAGCTTCACGCGCCTCACGCGCGAGCTACACGACTTTCAGGCGCCGTTCGACGAGCGGTTCCGCGACTATATGGTTGACACCACGGAGCACCTGATATCGGTCGGCTTCCGGGTCATCTACGCCTACACGGAGAGCGACGAAATCTCCCTCCTCTTCCACCGCGACGAGGAGGCGTTCGGGCGCAAACTCCGGAAGTACAACTCCGTCCTGGCGGGCGAGGCGAGTGCGAAGTTCTCGCTGCTGCTTGGCGACATGGGAACGTTCGACAGCCGCGTCTCACAGCTTCCGACCGCCGACGCGGTGTGCGAATACTTCCGGTGGCGGAACGAGGACGCGCACCGCAACGCCCTGAACGGCCACTGCTACTGGATGCTCCGGAAGTCCGGCAAATCGGCCCGCGAAGCCACCGACTTCCTCGACGGCGCGTCCGTCGCCCAGAAGAACGAACTCCTCTTCCAGGGCGGCACCAACTTCAACGATGTGCCGCAATGGCAGAAGCGTGGTGTGGGCCTCTTCTGGGAGGACTACGAGAAGGAAGGGTTCAACCCGAAGACGGGCCAGACCGTGGCGACGGTACGCCGGCGAGTGCGGCGCGAGCTTGAGCTTCCGATGCGAGACGATTACGAGGCGTTCGTACGCAACGTCATCGTGGAGTCCGAGAGGGTCGACGAGCAATAGATAGGAAGGAACCAATGGGCATCACCCTTATGGATAGGGCCTGCAACACCGAGCCGTTCGTCCTCAACTACTGGAACTGGCGACCGCTGGTCGGAATCGCAACGCGGTCATCGTGTTGGACTGATGGTAGCGTCTTGCCGCGCATGGCACCGCGAGGGGCTACCAGTCTGCCGCGTAGGTTCACGAACGTTGTTTCATGTTCTCATACCTTGAACTCGAGCAACGTGAGCTCGTCGACCTCCATTTCGCCGCGCTGTGCGGAGTAGTGCGCTTGAAAGAAGCGGAAGTCTGATCGTCCTTCTGTTCGACACTTCTTCTCGACAACCTGCGCGATCCTCAGCTTGTCTTCGGTCTTCATGCGCATGCCGAACACGATCCCTTCCAGCTGCTGGAAGTCGTAGGTCAGGGGGGCTGGGGCGGGATCGCCCCGAAAGACTGAAGACACGATGAGGCGCAGCTCGTCCTCGTGCTTCCAGTCAGGGTGTTTCCACGTGGCTCGCTCGAACGCCTTCTTCCAGTGGGCTTTGCGCCAGGCATCTGTGTCGGCGATCTCTGCTAGTCGGGTGCTGGGTACCCCGGCTTCGGACTTCATCCAAGTGGCCTCGAGCTTCGCTCGGGGGAGCACTCCAATCTCGAGAAAGCTGTCGAGCGGTGGAGGACGGTCCCGATACCGTACGGGTCGCACTTCGAGTTCGTGTCCTTGCGATCCCTGTCCTGCCATCCCCTGGAGGCGGAAGAAGCGCTTCTCGTCGTATTGATGTGTCCGAAAGACCAATGCCGCTCCACGGTGCTCGTGGCCGTATGTGCCCCACATCGAAGCGTTGACACATCGCCGGCTGAAACAAGCGACTCGCCAGGGTGGAAAGTGCAGGTCGCTGAGAAATGCGTCGACGTACGCATCCGGAAACCGCGCGAGAAGTGCAATCCACTTGCGGGCGCGATCTTTGTCATCCGCCCTGCTGAGCATTCCCAGTTCAAGCTGATGGTTCACTCGGTTCATCGTCCTACCCACGATCTCCAACACGTGCTCGACGGGCATTTCTTCCGTTGGAGGCTCACGCACAAGCGCTTCCCAAGCGTCTACGAAGAGCCTCACCTGGTCTGCGGGGACTACGTGCGTAGGCAGTTCGGAGGGGTACATGCCGTGCCGGTGGAGGACTTTGAACAGGTGATGGAGCGCCGACCCATGGACCAGAGAGAGTAGGCTCACGAGCCGCTCACGTCGCAGGGGCACTGTCCTCTGACCAAGCACACCAGCGAGCTCCTTGCTACGGATTTCGGAGCAGAACCCTGACACGAACTCGTGGTAGTGGTCGCGAACGGCATCGGTCGGAAGACTTTCCGTGGTCAGTGCGGCGCCCACTTTGGCTTCTGATATTTCCTCAGCGTCAAAGACAAGCCAACCACTCGTGTACCAGAGCAACGAGAGTGCGTAGTGCCTAAAGAGATTCTCCCAAAGCACCGCATCCCCGTCCCAGAACGCGTCGGTGATGCCCTCCATTGGGTCGTTGAGAGTTTCAGGCTGGGCGAAGTAGATTGTTTGCCGCTCGATCTCTTCAAATCCACCGTTCGCAGGATCATCATTCAGGAGGGCTTCGGCGCTCCTGAAGCGAAACAGGAAGTTGCTGTTCTCGAGACCAGTCGTGTTCTTCGGTTCGCCCATTTCAAACCTCGCTTGGCAATGCGTCCGAAGTTCCGCCGGTCATGGGGTTTGCTGGTGCGGGCGCAATCGTGCTGTGTTCTAGATCGGTTGTGGTTCCCTAGTCCCACCAGAGGTAGACTTCGCCGGTGCTTGCGATGGCCTCTGCCAGTTTCTCGACGGTCCCTGTGCCCTGGTCGACGGAATCTGGGCAGAACTCGTAGACGCGCTTTGCCAAGTCCAAAGGCTCGCTGGGTCGATTCTCCAGGGCGAGCTCGATGGTATCCGTTTCGGCGTGTAGCACGTCGACACCGTACTCGGCGTCCCATGCGGAGAGGGTTCGAATGAGTGCCTCCGTTCCCATGTCGTAGTTCACCGCGTCGGATCGGGCGAGACGCAGAATGGCGAATTGGGAGGCGCCGGGGCCGACCACGATTTCGGCCTCTCCCGGGTGCTTCTCCTCGCCGAGCCATTGCGTCGTACCGATGTAGGCGACCCATCCCTCGGGAAGCAGCGCCCTAACGTGCGCGAGCGAAGAGCGGGCTTGCGCCTCGGGAACGATTGCGGACGCCGCCCCCGGGTACCGCGCGCGCCCGAAGTCGTAGGTGGAGTAGCGCCTGGGCTTGCCCCTGGTCGCATCCTTCAGGATGGCGAGGATCACCTCTGGAGCGGGATCGCTTGGCCACGACGGGCAGCTTACGTGTCCGACGACGCGAACTGCCTTGCCGCCCTCCGACGTGAGTCGCTGGTCTACGCGGAATCCGGAGCCTTCCCTCCGCACGCCGTTTGGGGCCGGTGCCTTGTATACCTCGTACTTCCCTTCAGGATTGCCGAACCGAACTGTCGCCCCCGGCTCGGGGAGATAGGACAGTGACCATTCTGGGTCTCCCGTCGCGAAGACCCAGAACTGGTCTGGCGTGCCGCCCTCACCACAGACGGCGCCGTCCTCGTCAAGGTCGAGGTTTAAGGCCCCGGTTACGGCCAGCTTTGCATGCCCTGCAGATGGAGGTACGGGGCGTGGCACTTCAGGCCGTGACAGCGCTGGCTTGTCGAGAGTGGCCTTCGAACCGTCGCACGCGGCTTGGTCGTGCCACTCGCATCGCTCCTCGCCGTAGACCCAGCAGCCACCCCGATCTAGGCACCTGTCCACCCGCCACCAAGTGGAGGTGGACGCCCAGATGGCCAGTGCGGCGACCATCGCGACGACGGCGGCGCCGCCTACGAGCGCGGTCTTGCGGTTCACAGGGCGATCCTACCAGTCGCCCAGCTGGTCCCCACTTTCGTCCCCACTTCGACCGCAACAACACGGGACGGCACGCAACGCCCGGAAGCGTTATGTTCCCGTTATCGTTCGTTTTCGTGAGTGGTCTTGGCGGGCCGCTTCGGCTTGCCAAGGTTGACGTCGAGGGTTCGAATCCCTTCTCCCGCTCCGCTGAATAAGCAAAGATATCGGCCAGCTAGGGACTACCCGGCTGGCCTTTGTCGTTTCCGGGCTCGGCCGATCGACCATCGGTTCGACCATCGGCCTCTTGGTCGAACACCAGCCTGGTCACTTTGTCACCCGCTGCTCGGGCTTCGTCGGCGCGCACTGTGCTGTAGTGCGTTCGCATGCGCTCGGTGTCGTGGCCGATCATGGCGGCAGCGG
>JAPPOR010000127.1 GCA_028817905.1 Myxococcales bacterium | reverse complement strand
GGGTTGAGGCCACGCAGAT
This sequence comes from Myxococcales bacterium, assembly GCA_028817905.1. Lineage (GTDB taxonomy): Bacteria > Myxococcota_A > Polyangia > Polyangiales > JAFGIB01 > JAPPOR01. The sequence goes on along the minus strand of JAPPOR010000127.1, from coordinate 8,820 downwards.
GGTGAGCGCGATGACGGTGGTGAGGATGAACTCCATCGGGCTGGCGCGTACCGGCAGGCGACTGATGAGGTAGACCTTGGGGTCGAGCGGGAACTCGAAAATGCTCAGGTAGGCGCATACACCGCTGCCGAGAAGCAAGCCAACGATCGTACCGACCACGCCGATCGCGGCCCCCTGCACCACGAAGATCTGCAAGATCGCGCTGTCTTTGGCGCCCATGGCCTTGAGGATGGCGATCTCGCGGCGTTTCTCGAGCACGATCATGATCAGGGTCGCGATCACATTGAAGGCGGCCACCACGGTGATGAGTCCGATCACGATGCTCAAGACGACCTTCTGCATGGCCAGCGCCGTGAACAGGTTGTTGTTGAGCTCCTTCCAATCCATCGTGTGGAAGGGGCCGCCGCCTAGCTCTCGCTCCAGACGCAGGGCCACGTCGCTGGCCGCCTCGATGTCGTGCAGGCTGATCTCCACGCCGACGACCGTGTCGCCCTGGTCCTGAAACCGCTGCGCCTCGTACAGGTCCATATAGACCAGCTTGCTGTCGTATTCCTGAAAGCCAGCCTTGAAGACTCCGATCACCCGGAAGTCACGGGACTTGGGCGTGCCGCCACCGTCCGGCCGCCACATGCTTGTGTCGATCCCCGTGAGCGGCGAGATAACCTTGACCACGTCGCCCAGGTCCAGGCCCAGGTTCTCTGCCAGGGTGGTCCCGACAACGACGCCCGGCAACACACGGTCGGGGTCGGCCCCTTCGTCCAGCAGCTCGATCTGGCCAGTCGCTTCCGCATCCTGGGTCAGCAGAACATCTTCGGCGTCGTCGTCCGGCAAGGCGGGCAGGTCGTCCAACGCCGCCAGCGCGGCATTCATCTCGCTTACGGAGGGCACGTCGACCTCCGGCAAGCCCCCCTCCGGCGCCGACACCACGGCCATGTCGGACCCAGGCACCGGGGCCGCATGGGCCGCGCCCGGCGCTTGACCCTCCCCCGGGCTGTCGTTGTGCTGCGCGGACCCTTCCCTGCCCAGCGAGCCGGCCGAGCCGACCGAGTCGACCGCGCCAGCCGAACCGCCTTCGGCCCTGGCGGAAGACCCGGCGTCGGGCGCCCCGGCCGCCACGCCGATCGCGGGGTCATCGGACAGCGGGTCGGTGCCGCCGTCGCTGCGTGCCAGCCGCATGAGCAGCTCGTCCAGGCTCTCCCGGTCATCGGGGGCCGGGGGTCGCTCCAGGTCCTCCGGCCGCATGGGCGGCACACTGTCGGGCAGGCGAATGCCGTCGAGGCTGCCCTTCTGCAGCTGCCCGGGGACGTCCAGCACGTCCTTCATGCGGTCGGGGTCGACACCCTTGATCAAGACGCCGCTGAGCCGATCCCCCTTGGCCAACATCATCTCGTTGATAATGAAGGGCGCCGCACCCCGAACCTCGGACTGTTGCTCGGCCATCTCAACAACGTCCCGGTATTCCTCGAAATTGAGCCCGTACTTGAGCACCAGCACGTGGGCGTTGACACCCAACACCTTGTTGCGGAACTCGTCCTGGAAGCCAGACGTGATCGAAATGACGGACAGGAGGGCCCCCACGCCCAGAGCCACACCGGTGATGGCGATGATCGAGATGACGGACACCGTGGCGCGCTTCTTGGAGCGCAGGTACCGGATCCCGACATCGAAGGCATAGTTCATGGAAGCGCCCGGATGTAGCGCGCATCGCTGTGCAGGTCCACCGCGGGGTCGTTTCCGCGTGAAATTGTAATAATTCTCGCGGGCAGGATCTTTGGTCGCCTTGCTAGCCCGTATCGCCTGGATGGGACGCCCTCAGTCCGACGTAGACGCGACTTGGTGCCCGATGCGGGCTAACCTGAACTATACCGTAACTTGAATCCCGTATTCCTTCCCTCTCCGCGAGCCCATGCTTCAACTTCGCTCCATCGCGTTCGTCGCGGTCGCCGCCCTCGGCGGCGTTGGACCCGTAACAGGTTGCGATAGCGCACAGCTGAGCGGGGACGTGACCGACGCGGACAGCCCCGACGAAAACGTCCAAGTGGTCGACCGGCAGCTCAAGCTCGCAGGGGACGCCGAGCGCGAGATGGCGTTCGAGGCTCGCGAGGTGATCCGGGTCCAGCTGGTCTCGCTGGACGAGGAGCCCATCGCAGACACCGCGGTCAGCTTCGCCATCGAAGGTCCGGTCGAGGACGCCGGCCTGTCGGCCGTGGCGGTCGAAACCGATGAGCTCGGCTGGGCCAGGAACACCGTTTTTAGTGGACGCACGAGCGGTTCCTTCTCCGTGCGCATCGACGCGGAGGGGGCGGAGCCTGTGTTGGTCAGTGTAACTGTCAGCCCCCGTGGTTTCGGGGCGGTGGAGGTCGAAGCCCCGCACGAGGGCCGGCGTCCACTCGCAAGGCGCTTCCTGACCGTCATTCGCGACGAAAGCGGCGAAGGCGCCCAAGGCTGCGACGGCGTATCGCCCGACCAAAGCGATCAACGCATCGCCTTCCCGGACAAGGGCGCGATCTCGCAACCGCTGGCTGCACACGACAGCTATGTGTTCAAGGTGGAAGGGCTCAGCACCAGCGGGACGGTCCTGGCGTCGGGCTGCATGGATGGCATCCAGATCGTGGCAGGCCGCGCGAGCCGCGTGGTGGTTCCGCTTGTTGATATGCCGCTCGAAGCGGTCGGCGAGTTTGAACTCAGGGCTGTGCTGAAGGACGAAGCCCCCGGGCTGGGCAGCACGGTGCAGGACGCATTCGCGTCCCGGTTGGGCCAAACCGATGCCATGTCGGAGCAAGAGCTGGCGGCCCTGGACGTGGCCTTTCTCCTCGATACCCTCGACAAGACCCTGCGCGCCAACCCGGCCGGTGAGCCGGCCCCGGACGCGGGCACTGGGCTCGGCGTGGACGGCGGGATGGATGCGGGCGCTGACACGGACGCCGGGGTCGAGGGCATGGATGGCGGACTGGACGGCGGCGTGGACGCACAGGACGGCCCGGCCGTGCTGTTGGCCAATGCGCTGAAGCAAGCGGAACAGGCTGATGCGTTGCAGAGCGACCTCCAGGATCGCCTGCGGCAAGCGAACGTCGGCCCACGGGTCGCCACCGAGCAGTTGTGGCAAGCCGCGAACGAAAGCCTTCAGCATGCGACGTTGCTGGGGCGACTGACGGTTTCACAAGGCGAAGCGACCTGGAAAGCACAGCAGCTGGAGGCAGCCCCACTCAGCAGCCTAGGCGACGCGCCCACCATCGTCTTCGATGACGAGGACGGGACGACGGGAACTGCGACCCTCGACTACGATCGCGCGAGCGACACCGTCACCGTCGACAGTCTACCGATGCTGTGGCCATGGGGCGAACTCGCAAGCAAGGCGCTTTCCGCGGCAGCCAGCGAAAGCAGCCGCAACGGGTCGAACAAGAGCCTGATGGTGCAGATGGGCTGCGAGGCCCTTGCGGAGGCACTCATGGCGCTATCCATCGATACCAGCGCGTGCGGTTCGACCTGCACGCAGCAGGTCTGCGAGCGGGCGCTCTCCACGCTGCTGCCCCCCGGCCAGGCGGCGCTGCTCGCGCGGGACGCGGATGGGGTCGAGGGCACCCTTTCTCTGATGTTCGTGCTCGACGACTCGAACGATGACCTGAGCGCGGAGGCCCTGGTCGACGGAACGTTTACCGGCAGCTGGGGAGGAGACAGCCAGAGCGCCAGTGGGCCGATCAAACAGGACGAGCCAGCGGGCACCACGCCATGAAGCCACAGGAAACAGGCTTGCTGGCCATCGCCACCCTTCGTAAGGAACGACTGCGTCAAGCACAACGCGCCCTGGCCGAGGCCCGAGCGCTCATGAACGCCGCCGAGGAAATCGTGCTCGCGGCCCGTGCGGAGCTGTCGCGGCACGTCGAGGCGGCCCCCGCACCTCCGGTGGGGCGGGTCAGCGGCGCGCGCGTGCGCCGCGCCGGTGAACAGCTGCAGCGGTACCATCGGGTCCGCGTGGAGCTGGAGCGGGATCTCGCGACCGCCCAGGGAAACCTTCAAGGTGCGCGTAAGCGCGTCGAGCGGGCCCGAGAGGCCCTGAGCCAGGCCCACCTGGAAGCCCAGCTCGTCGATCGCGTCGCCGAACGCAGACAAATCGAAGCCCGGCGGCAACGGGAGCGGCACGCGGAAGAATAACTGCTGAAAGGCCGAGCCAGCGAGCTTGCACCGAGGTCGGCACCGCTCTAGTGTCCCTGGAACGGGCCATGGATCCGTGGCACGTTTTCCGGACGGTGGCAGTGGTCTTGCAGCGGGCCGACTTTTGGATGCTCACGTTGGCGTTGACCCTGGCGTTTTCGCCGGGCACGCCGGGCGTACCAAGTGAGGTGGCCCAGGTGCGTGCGGACAGGCGGGCAGCGCCTCCCACAGTGCCTGAGCGCGTGAATCCTGAAGAACCGCCCCCCTTTGAACGGGCACGACGCTTCGTACCCGCCGCCACCGCCCTGCCCCAGGACGCACCCGAACGCACCATTCTGGACAAGATCCGATCCGGAAAGGTGCAAGAGGCCGTTGCGATGGCGCGAACCGCCCTGCAAGAGGGCAATGCACCGACCACGGGCATCCAGGTGCAGCTGTCCACGAATGGACCGATATCCACTACGTATGACGGCGGGGTGATCTGGGACCGCAACGCCAGGCTGCGCTGGCTGCTGGCGCGCGCGCTCGCGGACCTGGGGAAGGAGGCCGCGGCGGAGGGAGTGCTAGAAACTCTCATCGCCACCCAGCATCCACTGTCGCCATTTGCCCGCCTGCGCCTGGGCACCCTGCAGCTCAAGCGTGTTCCAGAGCGAGCGATTCGAACTCTGACGCCGCTGCTGGAGGATTTCGCGGAAGCGGACCGGGCCCAACAGCTGTACGCGATCGCGCTGGCGCGCTCCGACCGCGGCCCCGAGGCGGTGCCGCGGCTGCGCGCCCTGGTCGAAAAGGCCCCGGCCCATCAGTCCGCAGCGACCGTCGCGATGCCACTGGCCGAACTGCTCGAAAAACGCGGCACCTCGGATGAACGCATCGAAGCGCTTGGCCTCTACCGGCGTGTGGCATCCCGCGCGCCGCAAAGCCAGGTGGGAAAGCTCGCCTCCAAGCACGCCCGCAGGGTCCTGCGTGCACTGCCAAAGCGTCAGCGGTGGCGGCACACTCGACCCTCCGTGGAAGACAGCTTTGCACTGGGCGACGCGCTCATGCGCGAGCGGGACTACGAGGGCGCCATCGCCCAGTTCGAACGGCTGGCAAAGTGGGTCAAGGACGACCGCACCTTGCGCTGCAAGGCAGAACTGGAGCGGGGGCGGGCGCTGCTCCGGCGGCGCCAGCGCAAGGAAGGCGCCGACCTGATGGCGAAGCTCACCAAGCGCTGCCGTGATCGGGACGTGCGCGCCTGGGCGCACTACTACGCGGGCCGCGCGCGCTTCCGGCTAAACGATGACGCGGCCGCCCTCGCCCACTATGACGCCCTACCCAAGGTCGCACCCGAGCACCGCCTGGCCGACGACGGCTTGTTTCAGGGAGCCCTGGCAGCCGCCGACATGAAGGACGACAAGGGGATGCGCAGGCGGCTGCTGACGCTGGTCGATGAGCATCCCAACGGCGACATGCGGGCCGACGGGCTGTTTCTTCTTGCCTGGCGGGCCTACAAGCACGAGCGCTACGAGGAGGCGGTTCAACACTTCGAGCGCCTGATCGCCGAAGGGCCGGATGAGGACTCGGAGGGCATCCGCGGGCGCGCCGCCTACTGGCGGGCCCGCAGCCTCGCCGGGCTCAAGCAAACGCGCAAGGCTGCCGATGCCTACGTGGAGCTCATCAAGGAGCGCCCCCTGAGCTACCACGGTAGACAAGCGCTGCAGCGGCTTTCGGAACTGGCGCCGACGCGAGCACGAAAGCTGCTCGGCACCATCCTCAAGCGCGACCGCGTCCAAACGAAGGTGAGCTTCGCGCACCGCGCCGAGATGGATGACCCCGCGTTTACAGGCGCGGTCGCCTTGCTGCAGGTCGGCGAGCTCGAGCGCGCCGAGCGGGTATTTCGGCATCTCGGCACCCTCGGACCCGGAGCCGACCACGAGGTGTTGTGGTTGGTGGCTGCCCTGTTCGATGCGGCGGGCGCCTACGCGGAAGCAAGCAACCTATCGCGCGGTCGGATGGACGACTTCATGCGCCTGGCACCACACGGGCGCAACTACGGCCTTTGGCGCATCGCCTTTCCAAACGCCTTCGCCCCGCTGATCGAACAAGCCGCCGAGGAACAAAGTATCCCGGCGGCCTTTGTACGCGCGGTCGCACGGGAAGAAAGCGCGTTCAACCCGGAAGCGGTCTCGCGCGCCAACGCCATCGGGCTCATTCAGCTGATGCGCCCGACCGCCCGCGAACACGGCGCGGCCTTGGGCCTGCCCAGCCATCCGCGCGCCCTCAAGCGGCCCGAAATCAACCTGCGCATCGGGGCGCACTTCATCCGCTTCCTGTGGTCGCGCTATCGCGACAACCCCACGATCGTCCCGGCCGCCTACAATGCCGGACACGGCGCCGCCGAGCGGTGGATTCGGGCAGCCCCGGAAACACCCGTGGACGAATGGATCGAGAGCATCCCCTACGAAGAGACCCGCCGCTACACGCGGCGCGTGCTTCAGACCTACGGCGTCTACGCCTGGCTCGAAACGGGAGAGCTCCCCCAGCTAGGCAATCGCCTGCCCCTCCCACGCCGAAGATAGGGCCAGCGGCGGTGACGACCTCGCGACGAGCCTGCGTGAGGAAATTCCAGCCGCCCATCACTACCCGGAGCACCGCAGGTGCGACCTAGCGACCTTGTCCAGACGCATCGAATCAAGGCAACGCAGTCAAACTTGACTCAAAGGTCCACGAAACACTGACTCAAGGTCGCTAATCGAGCGTCTCGGCGAGTTCTCGGAGCAGCTTGCGGGCCTTACCCGAAAGCTTCTTGGGAACCCGCACCTGAACCACAAGGACCAGGTCGCCGCGACCGCCGCGGTTGAGGTGCGGCACCCCGCGGCGCGCCAGGATCACCGTCTCCCCCGGCTGGGTGCCAGCAGGAATCTCCACCTCGAGTCGGTCCCCCTCCAGGGTCTCGATCTCGATGTTCGTTCCCAGGGCCGCCTCGGGAAACGACACGTTCAGTTCCTTCAACAGGTTGGCACCGGCCCGCTCGAAGTCGGGGTGATCTTCGATCTCAACCTCGACGTAGAGGTGCCCGGCTGGGCCGCCCAGGGTCCCGGAAAGCCCCTGCCCCGGAACTCGCAAGGTCTGCCCGGTATCGATCCCCTCCGGAAACGTGACCTTCACCGAACGCTCGATCTCGACCTGCTCGCGGCCATGGCAAGTGCGGCAGGGGGTCTGGACCGTGCTACCTCGACCCTGACAGTTGGGGCAGTTTGTCTGCAGCAAGAACGGACCGCGCGAATGGGCGATCTGCCCGGTGCCCTGGCAACGGGGGCATGGGGTCCGTCGCCCCCCCTCGGCGCCGCTGCCGTCGCAAGAGGCGCACGGCCCCATGTGACTCAGGGCCACCTCTTTCTTCACGCCAAAGCACGCTTCCTTCAGGGTCAACTGAATGCGTGTTCGGAGGTCCGCACCACGCTGGGGACCCGCGCGCCGCCGGCCGCCGAAGAAGTCTCCGAAGATATCGCCGAACTGGCTAAAAATATCCTGAACATCGGTGAAGCCCGCGCCACCGGCCGCACCACCGAGGCCAGCGTGTCCAAACTGGTCGTAGGCCGCGCGCTTCTCCTTGTCGCCCAGGACCGCGAAGGCTTCGGAAGCCTCCTTGAACTTCTCCTCGGCGTTGGGATCGTCTGGATTCCGATCCGGGTGCAGCTCGAGGGCCAACTTGCGGTAGGCCTTTTTCAGCTCGGACTCGCTGGCGCCCCGGGCAACGCCCAACACTTCATAGTAATCGCGCTTCGACATTCGAATCTTCAACGGCCCAGTTTGGACGACTCCCGAGCGGACCGGCGAAATGACCGCCGGCAACATAAGTCGTCATGGCGACAGGTCAAGCTCGCGAAGCACTATTCATCTGGACAGCCCCCCTTTCAGGGAAGGTGAAAAAAAGGACGCTAGTTCACCCCCGAACGCCTGAGCTAAAGAAACTGAAGACAAGACTTCGGGGTACCGGACACTCACGAAGGTACTCAGGCGTCGCCAAGAAGCGGAACGAAGGTTGGCACGATGCGTGCTCGGTTGTCAGCCGAGCGACATTGGATGTGCTTGCGGCACACCATGACACAGTCGCCAGCCGCGAACGGCATGTGATCGAACGGCACAGGCGATGGCGGTTCTGCGCTCGAAGCATGCCCATCTGAAAGGAGGGACCGCGCAGGCAAAGGAGGGTCGAGGGGAAACAGGGGCAGCAGCAACCAGGGCCGCGCCGGACCCGAGACGGGCAGACGGCGTCGGCCGGAGGGAGTCATCAACATGGGATCGCATCGCTATCGGAATCACAACGGGGTATGCACGAGGACCGGGAACCGAGCTGTTCGATCGGGAGCTACGATCGCAGTGGTGGCAGCAGCGCTGGGCGCCTGCCAAGGCAAACAGCAGTACGCCCCTGAAGGACAGGACGCGGTACTCGCGGCCCTGCTGTTCGACGGCGAACTGCCCGCCGGCCTGACTTCCGAACCCGACCGACGGGCGGACCCACCCCCGCCGCGTTTCTGCGATGGCTTCCCAGGATTCCCCTTCCCGGACGGACCCTTCCTCGAAGATGTACCGCTGGGCATCAGCGTCCCGCCCATCAGTGCGATGGCACAGCAGATGGTTCCGAGACGCGTCGCCGGACCGATCCCGACCGCAGCGCCTCCGCCC
>JAPPOR010000224.1 GCA_028817905.1 Myxococcales bacterium | reverse complement strand
CTAGAAGCAGGTAACGTTGTAGTCGCAGTACTCGAAGCACGGCCCCTGCGACACCAAGTAGTAGTCATAGCACTGGTCATCCAGCGCATCGCAATCCGCTGCCGTCGGGCAAGCGCCATGGTTCCCGGCAGCGACGTTCGTATCACAGCTCTCAGGAAGCTCGACGATACCGTTGCCGCATGTCGGCCCGGCGCATGTGTTGGTGAACGCGCAGTACAGGTCACAGCCGCCACCAGCCAAGGAACTCGTGTATTCGCAACCATCGCTCATGGCGGTGCAATCTTCGATCGTCGGGCAGGCGCCTGGCATGCCAAACGCGATCGACGTGTCGCACGCTTCGAACTCATCCAGCACCCCGTTTCCGCATAGCGATGCACCCGCATCACGGACCGGGCCGCCGTCTGCCACCGTACCGCTATCCACGACAACGCCCCCGTCAACACCGCTGTCGACACTGGCGTCGGAGGCTCCGGCATCCGCCGGGCCGGCGTCGACTTCGGCCCCACCATCGACAGTGGTTCCACCGTCAACGCCCGCATCCCGGGCACCTGCGTCCCCGCCACCGCCATTCATTTGGGTCTTGCCCGCATCGTTGGGCATGACGCTGCCCATGTCCCGAGCGCCCGCGTCTGCGGTCGGGTCGTCTTCGGATGCATCGCGCTCGCTCGCGCGGGTGGCCGCGTCCAGCCCACCGGTGGGCGGGTCTGCAAAGGGATTGCCGATTGTAACCGCCCCATCGGAACCGATCGGCCGCGCCCCCGCATCGAAGCCCTGCTCGCGCTCCACGAGCGCGAGAACACTGAAGTGGCTGAGCCACACGATCGCCATGTTTCCCTCGAAGGTGGGAAACGACTCCAGGGTCTTCCACTCCGTATCGTGCTCGTCCTCCAGATACACGACCATCGTACGCTCCAGGTCAACCCCCTTCCGCGCCGGTAGCCGCAGCTCAACCGGAGAGGTGAATTGCGTGCCGTGAGGCGTCAACACGTAGGGAGCGGAGGCAACGATCTGCATGTTGGGAATCGACGCTACCAGCTTGATCGCTTCCTCATCCGGTGGGCGGCGCATCCCGATCTTCAAATCCTCATCCAGCGCTCCGGCGGGGATGGACATCGCGGCCCCCGTGGACAGCTCGAGCTGCCCCCCCTCCAGGGCGCTGACCAGGATTGCAACATCGACACCCTCTGACGCGCCGTCGCCGAAGTCCAAGCGCTCGCCAGGAGTCGGTTCGTCGCTGTCGGCGCACCCGATGGAAGCGATCAAGACAAGGGTTGCCGCAGCCCTAAGGCACGGCGCGAGAGTCCGCACTCGGTTCGTCAATTTCACCTACTCCGGAAAGACAACTAGCCCCGCAACTTCCCCCCAAGCGCTATCGTACGGCGCCAGGCATGGCGTGCGCCATGTGGGCCAAGCCGGCTTCTCCAAGCACGGCAAGATAGGTGCGCTGCTTGCGCAGGCTGACCGACCGAAGACGACAGGGTCACCCAGCGGCAAGGTAGGTAGGTCTGGGCGGGCCGGATCGTCCTAGCTCCTGATCTTTTCGGGAGACCCGCGATGCAGTAGAGCTGATGGGGTGAAACTGCATCTTGTCGATGGCACCTTCGAACTGTTCCGTGGCTTCTTTGGAAGCCCCCCTGCAAAGGCGCCCGACGGGCGCGAAGTGGGCGCATCGCGGGCGCTCTTGCGCTCCATGGCGAGCCTGATCCGACAGCCCGACGTGACCCACGTTGCGATCGCGTTCGACCATGTCATCGAATCGTTCCGAAACGAGCTATTCGCCGGATACAAGACCGGCGATGGTATCGAGCCGACTCTCTACCAGCAGTTTGAACTCGCGGAACGCGCCGCCGCCGCACTAGGCATGACCGTGTGGCCCATGGTGGAGTTCGAGGCTGACGACGCGCTTGCGTCGGCGGCCCACCGCCATCGGGACGCATGCGAGCAGGTCGTGCTCTGCTCACCTGACAAGGATCTATGCCAGTGCGTGACGGGCGAACGCGTCGTGACCGAAGACCGCATCCGCAAGACCGTCACGGACGAACCCGGGGTGTGGAAGCGCTTCGGAGTGGGCCCCCCCAGCATCCCCGACTACCTCGCACTGGTGGGCGATACCGCCGATGGGATTCCCGGCATTCCGCGTTGGGGCGCCAAATCCACGGCAACCGTGCTTGCACGCTATCACCACCTAGAGGCGATTCCCCCGGACCCTAACGCCTGGGATGTCAAAGTGCGCGGGGCCGCCACGCTCGCAGCCAACCTGGAGGCGCAGCGGGAGAATGCCCTACTCTACCGCCACCTGGCGACCCTGCGCCTCGACGTACCCCTGACCGAAACGCTGGCCGACCTCGCGTACCACGGGCCGACGAACGCCTTCGTTGCCCTGTGCGAAGAGATCGGCGAACGCCCCGACCGCTTCGAGGATCTCTAACTAGGCCCTTGCGCGGGAGCGCGTGGTGGCCCGCTTCTTCTTGGGAACGGCCTTGCCATTGTCGGTCGGCTTGGCGTTCTTGGGCATGAGCGCATCGGCAAGCTCCTCAGCGCGGTGTGTGCTCTCCCAGGTGAACGTCTTTTCGGTGCGCCCGAAGTGGCCGTAGGCTGCGGTCTTCTTATAGATGGGGCGCAGCAGATCGAGCTCTTCGATGAGTGCGGCAGGGCGGAAGTCGAATATCTTGGACACGGTTTTCGCGATCTTGTCGTCCGCCACGACGCCGGTACCGAACGTCGTCACATAGACACCCACGGGCTTGGCAACCCCGATCGCGTAGGCCACCTGTACCTCGCACCGCTTGGCAAGCTTGGCGGCCACAATGTTCTTGGCGACGTACCGTGCGAAGTAGCACGCGCTGCGGTCCACCTTCGATGGGTCCTTCCCACTGAAAGCGCCGCCTCCATGGCGTCCCATGCCACCGTAAGTGTCGACGATGATCTTGCGACCGGTCAGGCCAGCATCGCCATAGGGACCGCCCACCACAAAGCGCCCAGTTGGGTTGACCCAGAACTTGGTCTTGTTGTCGACCAGGCGCGCGGGCAGCACCGGCTTGATGATGTCCTCGATCACAGCATCTCGTAGTTGCTTGTGGCTGATATCCTCCGAGTGCTGCGTCGACAGCACGACCGCATCGATGCGTTCCGGCTTGCCTTCCGCCGAGTACTGCACGGTGACTTGACTCTTCGCATCTGGGCGCGACCACTCATGATCGCCCTTCTTGCGGAGCTGCGCTTGCCGTTTGACCAGCCTGTGGGAAAGGATGATGGGCATCGGCATCAGCTCACGCGTCTCGTCGACCGCGAATCCGAACATCAAGCCCTGGTCGCCAGCCCCCTGTTCCTTGTACAGGCCCTTGCCTGCGGTGACCCCCTGAGCGATGTCGGGCGATTGCTGCTCGACTGCCGCCAGGACGGCGCAGGTGTGCGCGTCGAAACCCATCGAGGAATCGGTGTAGCCAATCTCCTCGATCGCACCCCTGACCAGGGTTGGGATGTCGAGCTGGGCGCGCGTAGTGATTTCGCCGGCAACGATCGCGTACCCGGTCTTCACCATCGTCTCGCACGCTACGCGGGACCTGGGGTCGTCCGCCAGGCAGGCGTCAAGCACCGTGTCGGAAATGGCGTCGCAAACCTTGTCAGGATGCCCCTCGGAAACAGATTCAGATGTAAATAGGTAACCAGCCATGTCTCTCCTCAACGGTCTTGGTGCGCCATGCTTGTAGACGTGCACAGCCTCAGCTGTCAACGCGGCGCAACAAAAACGGTGCCTCCAAACTAGCGGACCCGCTGGCCGACCTGGGCCCCCTATTCGTCGGACAGCTGCTCGGCCCATGCAAGCATCGCGCTCCCCGCGTGCTGTACAAAATCGTTGCGAACCTGCAGGGAGGCCTGGGTCATGGGGAATCCCCCAAGGGCGGCAGCCGGGTTCTTCATGAGATGGATCGGGCCCGGGGACCAGCGGAATCGCATGAGGGCAGAAACCGACGCCGCCAATTGGGTGCGCAGCTCACCAACGTCGTCGCCGCGGGCGAGGGCCACTCGATAGATGGGCACGCCGGCCTCCACGCGCGAGGCGATCGCTGTGATACGCGGCAACAGCACGGGCCCCACCCCATACGCTCCCCAGGCCGGCCATTGGGTCTCGGTGGGTCCGTACTGGATTCGCCTCTGAAACTCGGACCAGCGAAGACAAAAGTCCAAGCCCGACGCCACATCCAACCTGCCTGCACCGGCCGCCACCGCCTGGCAGGTCCAGTGCTCTTCACCGTAGAAATAGCGACTACCAAAGAACGACCAACCCCCCCCGGTCAGATGTCGCATCAGGCTCGCGACGGTAGCCAAATCGCGGGCGTCCCCAAGCACGCGGTGGGCGCGTAGAAGCGCCAGAGCAGCTTCACCGCTGTAGTACATCCGCTGGCGATCGATGGGGCGTTTTCGCTTGCGATCGTAGTCGTGCATGAGCTCTCCATCGGGCCGCTGCACCGCCCGGATGTGAGCGGTCAACTGCTCGAGAAGCTTCCGTTCCTGCTCGGCCGTTCCTCCGCGCAGCCACTCCGCCGTCGCCAGGGCGGTCAAGGCACTGCCACCGAGCCGGATCAACCGGCCCCCCCCAACGCATTTGGCCTGGCCACAGTCGGTCAGAGCACGGCGCCTCACCCAGCGAAGCGCGCGGCGCGCGCCCTCGCGCGCTTCTGGCATGTCGAGCAGACGCGCGGCCTGCGCCAGAAAGAACGTAGTGCCCGCGTGGCGGGCCAGGCTATACCCCCGGCCTCTACGGGCTTCATCCGCGCGCGCATCGTAGACGTAGGTGAACCGACCGTCCCGTCGCTGATGTCGAAGTAGGAACGCCGCTCCTTGACGGGCCGCAGCCCGCAACGCCTCTGGCGAAGGCTGCTCGTCGGCGGGGTATGCGGGGCCCGTGAGCGTCTCCGCCACAAATCGGCGTAGCTTCCCACGCAGCTGGGCGGCCGGAACTCCGAGTTTGCGAGCCAGCGCCTGACGCAACCGGTCCACATCCGCACCGAAGGATAGGTCGGGGATCGGGGTAACGACCGCCTCATCCAGGACAGCTAGCGCCCAGACCGCGTGCGGTGACAGATGTGCCGTCCTCCCGTCCACGCTGGCGCTCACGCCTTCGCGCAAGGGCACCAAACCGAGCAAGTCCAGGCCGGGCACCACGTCCAAGAAGGGCGCGTCGCCGAGGGGAACAGCCACGGCAAACCGAATCGGCTGCTCGGGCTCTGCCCCCCAGCCAGGGTGCTGGGCGATACGGGGGTCCGAGCGCAAGCGCCGCACAATTTCCATGACCCCGTCGACCAAGCTGGCACCGGCCCGTTCAGTGCGGATCAGCACCCCACGGTGGAACAGATCCACAATCACGCCATCCGCCCCGCGGTAATCGGCGGCCCCCTCGGGGGGCTTCGGAACCGGTGCCCCCTTGCGGGCGGCGTTGAGAGCCGAAAGCACCCACGCGCGCGCCAACTTGGGAGGCCCCGGGATCGCGTCGATGCGCGCGCGCTGGTAGATGACCCCGCAACCGACCGCAGCGAGCGCCAACCAGACCATAACGATCCGCCCTACAGTCATGGTCTCACCGTCGTCGCAACCAGCTGAGCTGCAGGACCGGCAACCCCACCAGATAGGGCGCTACCAACACGCCGATGGTACCCATGAGCAGGGCCCCACCCGATCCGACCGGTCCATACAAACCGGCGAGATGGGCGGCCGTCCAAGCGAGCGCCGTCGAAAGCGCGGCACCGATCGCGAGCAGCCCCCAGCAAAGCAAGCGCGCAAACCGGGGGGCCCAGGGCCTGCGCGACCCGAGGGCGAGGCTCGAGGCCAGCGCGCCAACGCCAGCCGCGGTGCCCGTCAGATCCACCGGTAGGTGGCGCGCAGGCAGAGCCAGCCAGATTCCCACCAGGATGAGGCACCCAAGCAGGGCATGGGTGACCGCCACGAGCTTGTGTTCGAGCGGCATCGGCGAACGGACCTTGGCACTGTTGAGACCACGACTCAAGTGCGGGGCGGGGCCACCGCAGCCGATCGCCGCCCTTCCTGGCTAGCTAGTGTCCCGTCCAGGAAAGGGCACGCGCCCCTTTCCCCGGTCGCTGCGAAGCCGCCCTATGTACACCCATCCGGCCCCCTTTCCGCGAGTCGCGCCGCCTCGCTCCGGGTGCAGGCCGCAACCTCGAAAGGGCATCTTCGGGATGGACTCTCGCTAACGCTGCAGGCTGGGCGGGGAGGCACGTGAGACAACCGTGTCTCCGGCGAATGCCCTATCGACCGAGTCTGGATAATCTATGTTGTAGTGCAGCCCGCGGCTCTCCTTTCGGAACTGGGCGCACGCCACGATCAACTCGGCCACGTCCGCGATATTGCGCAACTCCAGCAGGTCCACGGTGACTAGATGTTTCCAGTAGTACTCGCGAATCTCCTGCTGCAAGAGTGAGATGCGACGGGCTGCGCGCTGCAGACGCTTGTCAGACCGGACGATGCCCACGTAGTTCCACATGCATCGGCGCAGTTCTTCCCATAGATGGGCGACGATGACCGCCTCGTCGCTGGGCGCTGCCTCCCCGATGTCCCAATCCGGCACATCACCTGCCGCGACCGCTGGCTCACTCCTAACGGATGCCGCAGCTAGGCGCCCAAACACCAGCCCCTCTAGCAGTGAGTTGGAAGCTAGGCGGTTGGCACCGTGCAGACCCGTGCACGTCGTTTCGCCGACCGCCCATAGACCCGGGGCCGTCGTACGCCCCGCGGCGTCGACCCACACGCCCCCGCACATATAGTGGGCCGCCGGCACCACCGGAATCGGTTCCCGGGTCATGTCGATCCCAAAGCGAAGGCACTCTTGATGAATGTTGGGGAAGCGCTTCTCGAGATAGTCGGCTCCGCGCGCAGACATATCGAGAAAGACGGAGTCCGCGCCGGTACGCTTGAGCTCGAAATCGATCGCCCGCGCGACAACATCACGGGGCGCCAAATCCTTGAGCGGATGGTGACGGTGCATGAATGCGGTCCCGTCGGCCAGGCGCAGTACGCCCCCTTCCCCACGCAGGGCCTCGCTGATCAGGAAGCTCTTGGCCTGGGAGTGAAACAGGCATGTGGGATGAAACTGAAAGAACTCAAGATTGGCGATCCGTGCGCCAGCGCGATAGGCCATCGCAACTCCGTCCCCAGTAGCAACGTCTGGGTTGGAGGTATAGAGGTAGACCTTGCCAGCCCCGCCGGTCGCCAAGACGGTGGCGCGCGCCAGAACCGTCCGCACGGTACCAGTAGCCTCCTCCAACACATAGGCACCCACGACCTTGTCGGGCCCGCCAAAACGCGCGCAGTCGATCAGGTCCACCGCCATGTGATCGGGAAGCAGTCGAATCCGAGGGTGCTGCTCAGCCGCTGCGCCGAGGGCGCGCTGGACTTCGCGCCCCGTAATGTCAGCGGCGTGAACCACGCGCCTGGCACTGTGCCCACCCTCCTGCGTCAGATCGAGATGGCGCATGTCGGCCACCTCCCCACTTGCACCGGAAAACCGCGCACCCAACTGGATCAGCTGAGCTATGCGCTGCGGACCATCGCGCACGACCATGTCGACGATGTCCGCATGGGAAAGGCCACGACCGGCCGCCAGCGTGTCAGCCACGTGTTGCTCGAACGAGTCTTCCGGGTCCAACACCGCTGCGATGCCGCCCTGAGCGTAGCGGGTTGCCGAGTCGTCCGCTTGGCGCTTCGTCACGACGATCACTTGGCCGTGCTCGGCCGCCTCGAGGGCAAAGGTCAACCCGGCGATCCCACTGCCGATGACTAGGTAGTCGCACTCGATCCGCATGAACCGAGAAAGAATAGTCCAAATCGACCACACGAACACACCCTGCCGCACAGAACTGCGTCATGGGTTTTGGTCGGCCGCCCATCGGTGAGCTAAACTGTTGCAGTGGCAGGGGGTCCTGGTACCAGATCCGCCTCTGGTCCACGGTTGCAGGCAGCGCCCGGAAGGAATCGGTCAGGCTTCCGGAGCGAGGCGAATCGCAAGGGCTCTCCGCGGGATGTACCAAATACGACGCCATCGATTGGGGCTCCGCAACGCGCTTCTGGTAGCGATCTGGATGGGAGTCGCGCCAACAGGCGCGGCGGCCGACATCTACCGCTACGTCGACCGCAATGGCGTCGAACACTACACAAACGTTCCATCCCGGGGACGCCGCTATCAACTCGTGGTGCGGGGCAGTCGCTCCAGCAGGCGCCTGGGCGGTCGCGGCAAACGGCGACGAGCGCCCGATCCGGGGCGGCTGACGCGCTATGACGCCCATATTCGCGAGGCGGCGCGGCTGTACAGCCTGCCGGCCCCATTCATTCGCGCGGTCATGCGGGTAGAAAGCAATTTCTACCGAGATGCGGTGTCACACAAAGGGGCCATGGGCCTGATGCAGCTCATGCCCGCCACCGCCACGGCCATGGGGGTAGTCGACCCGTTCGAACCACGCCAGAACGTGCTCGGTGGTGCACGCTTTCTGCGCGTGCTCGCCAACCAATTCCAGGGGGACCTGGTGCTGACCATCGCGGCGTATAACGCGGGCCACGGCGCCGTTCGCAAGTACGGCGGCGTTCCCCCCTACCGCGAGACCCGACGCTACGTCCGCCGCGTCCTTGAGCACTACTACAAGTACCGCGCGGCGCCCGACGACGCGCACACAACGAGCCGAAGCTCGGGCCCGGGCTAGCCCGGATTATTCATGAACACTGCGTCGGATCGCGCAGGGATTCGGCTTCACACGGCTTTTCGGCGACCGACGGGAATACTCTCCGTATTTGCTAGGGCGGCGAAAGCCGTGTGAAGTCGAAGAACAAGCGAGGCGATGCAGAGTTCATGAATAATCCGGGCT
>JAPPOR010000533.1 GCA_028817905.1 Myxococcales bacterium | reverse complement strand
GACGATCATGCAGCCACACATCGCGAGGGCGCCCGTCGGCCAAGTATCCATCCAGCAAAGGGCACGCGCCCCTTCCTGGATGGACACCAGCTAGCGCGGGTCAGTGTGGCAAGAGGTAGCGCGGCCGCAGCGGCGCGGGAAGCGCCGTGTGCGCAGGGCCTGACACGTCCAAGATCGAATTGGCGGTAATAGCGCTAACAAAAGCTAGTGAGTATGTAGCCGTGCTTTCGTCTCGGCAGAGTGCGAGCAGATCGAGCGCTCCATCACCGTCTGCATCGTCGAGCTGGACTCCGACGACACTTATGCCGTCGCCGACAATGGATAGCCAGGCTTGCCGTTCAAAACGCAGCGCGTCGACCTGTCGAAACACGATGAGCTCCGGGTGATGGAACATCACGAGGTCGGCGCGGCTGTCGCGGTCCGCATCGATGACTTGGATTTGGTCACCGCACCCGGCGGCCGGGCAGGCCACATCGGGGATCGGTTCCGGAGCGGGTTGCCCTGCTCCAGGTTGGTCACGTCCGCGCACCCACCATGCTTGCTCACCCAGCAAGACGAGGTCGAGTGCACCATCCCCATCGACATCACCGGTTGCTGCCGCCCGCACACCAGTTGTCGGCCATTGCGTGTCCGCGGGGTTCGCCGACGGCGTTGGGGGCTGGGCGCCTTTCGCGGGGGTGGGGGCCGAGTTCGACAGGCGGGCATCGACGCCACCGCCCGGGTTGGCGAGTACCGGATCCACGATCCCATCGCCATCAAGGTCTGTTGCGCTCAGAAGCTGTGCGCCTGGGAACAGGGGCTCCACGTGCCCTCGCGCGGCTTCGACACCAGCTTCCACATACCACAGTTCGTTGTCGCGCTTGGACCGGTCATCCTCGCCGTGCAGTATCAGCAGCGAGGCGTCCCCGCGCTCTGTCGTGCTCGCGAACGCAAGCGCGAGCGGGTGCGCTCCGAGAAGTTTACGGGGTGGCTGTAGGGTCTTTCCTGCGGACGGTGTACCGAACAGCGCGTATACGCCACCGCTGGCGGGCGCGTCCTGAGCGTCCACGACGGGTAGCCCGACCAGCAGATCCGCAACCCCATCTGCGTTGATGTCACCGACCGTGACATCGCTTCCTAGGGCCTGGCCGTTCGGGCGCACACCATCGTATTGCAGCGAGAGCACCTCGTTGAGGTGGACTCGCGTCTGCGGGTCGGGCGCGTTTGGATCCCGCGGCTGCGCCCAAAGCAGGATGACCCGAGCCCCGCAATGGGCCGTGATTACGCGGTGCCCCGACAACTGTGCGACCCCCAGTTTAGGGGAGCTGTATGCCTCGCACAGGTGCGTGCGCTGCGCGCTCCGGCGCTGCGCCTTCGGTTTGTCGCGAACCATCGTGGAGGGTGCAGGCAGCCCAGGAGAAGGCTCATCCGGGGCCACCGATCGGGGCACCGGAGTCGTCGTGTCGTCCCGGGTGGCGGCTTCCGTTCGCGTTTCCGCGGGAGGCTCCCGCCTGCACGAAGTGGTTCCGAGCGGGCCCGCCACGAGCCACAGGAGCCAAAGGCAGGGCACCAGTGTCACCCGGCCTAGCGATGTCTTAGCCCGCATATCTCACCAACTCGCGCGCCCTCGCACAACCGCTCGAGCCCACAGCGCTTTCGCCTCGGTCGAAAATACAGCGAGTATTCCCTTCCCTCACCGAACCCCCTGCGAACTCGATCGCTTGCACGATCATCGCACGTGTCGGTGAGATATGCGGGCTAGCCCGGATCATTCACCAACCCCGCGTTGCTTCGCCTGGACCTCCAACTTCACAAGCTTGGTCTCCCTCGCAATACAGCGAGTGCTCGGTTGGTCGCCGAAAAGCCCAGCGAAGCCACGCCCCTGCGCGATACGATCGCAGCTGAATAGTGCGGGCTAGGGCATCGCATCCTGACTGCTTCCGTTTGACCCCGGAAATGTCGCGGTTGCAACCCCATCTCCCAACGCCGCTGCCCGGCCCCCTCCCCGTGCCATGATCTCGGTGCAATGCTTCCGTCCATGAAAATCCAACCAGGCTTCAGTTAGTTACCTCCACTGTGAGGTTCGCTGGAGCAGAACGCTGCTGGCAGTCCAAGGCATGGATCCTGGGTTGTTCTTTTCTTATGGGCCTGTCGAAGGGGCCCGCCGAGGGGCGTCGATGGCGTGTCCACCATCGCACGCACGTGGGCGGGTATGGCCGACGGGCTCCCGCTTCCAGTATCTGCCAGGGCCGGACAAGGCTCGCGGTTCTGTAAAGGTGTAGCGGTGGAATGCAACCCGTACCGCCTCCGGTCTAGGTGGGAGGGGCGCCGGAAATAGGGACTGGACGGACGAAGCTCGGTCACATAGGCGTTCGAGCAGGGCGCGCACGTAGCGCGGCATGCCGCGACGGAACGACAGGCCGTAGAACCACAGTCTGAAGTCGACGCGCGGCTGGTGGGGCGCGACGTACGGGGGTCTACGGTCCTCCGGGCCCGGCTTGTAGTGGAGGGGTTGCGCTTGCCACTGACCGTCGACTCGCAGCTGGAACTCTGGCTCGATGCGTGTGCGGGTGATGTGCCCGAACAAGTGATAGGCGTTGGTGAGTCTCAGTGCGACCAACGGGCGGGCAAGAGACAGCACCGGCTCGCGCAGGTTGCGCGCGCCCAGGTGGGTCAGCCCCACGGTGAGCGAGCCGCCGAGGTAGCCGGACAACGCTACCGCTCCCACGAGGCGACCCATGGTGCGTACGGACACGGGGACCGGTGGCAGTGGTCCGTGCGGGACCCGGAACCAGCGCAGCGCCACCAGGTCCCGGTCTGAAAGCAGGAACAGGTGCAGTGCAAGGGACAAGTACGTGAAAAAGCCGTAGTTCGCGGTAGCGGTGTTGATGAGCTGAAACAGGGTCAAAGCTGTGCACAGAAGGAGGCGGGCCCTGCGAGGCCCGAAGACCAGCAGCGCGAGAGGCAGCTCGAGAAGCAATACCGCCCAACTCTCTGCGCGGTGCACCCAGGGTGGGAGCTGGTGGGCGTAGTAGCCAAGCCAAGCGGGAAGCGGCGCCGTTTCGTAGTAGTGGGTCATGGCGCTGCCGTCCTGCCAGTCGCCGAGGTGGGATTGCCACTTGGCGACGCCCGATTCGAAGTACAGCTTGAACAACAGGACCCGGAACGACAGGTGAACCCAGGGGGCGGGCCGTCGGCGCGGCAGGAACGCGAGCAGGGCGCATGTCTCGACCAACAGGTTGTCCCACTGGAATGCGAGAAAGTCGCCGCCCAGGACCGTGTAGCTGAGATACAGGGCCCCTGATGCGGGGAAGCACAGGCGCGGCCACAGCCCCAACCCGCCGCAGAGACTGAGAAATACCCCGAGCAGCGTGCCTGCACGTAAGGTGGCATCGTGGACACCGGACGAAAACAGCGTAGGCGCTTCAACAAAGTCGAGCCCGGCGGCTTCGATGGCAATCAGCGTCTCGTTGGCTGGCAACAGCCCCTCGGCCCCCATGAGGGTGTCGAGCTGGGCGCTCAGTGACAGCCAGGCAATTGCGATCACCAGGCCTGCCATGCGCTGGAATGCCTGTGCAACCACGGGTCCGGAACTTGAGGGGGGCACGGGCAGCATGGTGGTGGAATATCCGGCAGGAGCCGCCGGTTTGCCCAACCGGCCGTATTATCTGCCGGCTCGGTCCGGCATGAGTGTGCGGATACGTTGACGAACCGCTGGCGATTTTGCTAGCTCAACCAGCCAATCGGCATGATTACCGTCGAACATGTCTCCAAGTACTATGGTGCGACCGCTGCCGTCTCCGACTTGAACTTCGAGATTCGGTCCGGCGAGTGCATCGGCTTTTTAGGGCTCAACGGCGCGGGCAAGAGCACCACGTTGAGGCTCCTTTCCTGCCTGCTGCTGCCAACCGCGGGCAGCATTCGAGTGCGGGGGCTCGATGTTGTGTCCCATCCGCATGAGATCCGGCGGTTCATCGGCTATTTGCCGGACCAGCCCCCGCTCTATCTCGAGATGACGGTGGACGAGTACATGCACTTTGCGGGACGGATTCGCGGGCTCTCCGGGGCGGAGCTTGAGAGGGGCCGCAACCGGGCCCTGTCCTTGTGCAGCTTGACGAACGTCGCGCACCAGCCGATCGGTACGCTCTCCCATGGCTATCGCCAGCGTGTTGGGATCGCGCAGGCCATCATCCACGGGCCGTCCTTGTTGATTCTTGATGAGCCCATCCAGGGACTCGACCCGGTTCAGATCGTCGAGATGCGCAAGATGATAGGGGAGCTTCGGGGCGAGCACACGATCCTTCTGAGCACACACATTCTGAGCGAGATCGAGCAAACCTGCGACCGGATCCTGGTGATGCATGCGGGCCAGATCGCGGCGGAAGGAACGGAGGCCGAGCTTTCGGAGCGGCTTCAGGCGGGGCGGCGTCTCGAGGTCGAAGTCCGCGGCGAGCCCGCCGCGTTGCGGCGGGTCCTGTCCGAGGTGACAGGCATAGGCGATCTCGAGATCGCTGCGACTGACGGTGACGCGGTCGTGGCGCGGATGCGTGTCGACGAGGCAGATCACGAGCTGGTGAGCCGAGCGATTGTGACTGCGGATCTTGGCTTGCGTCGCATGGAGCCGGTGGCCAGCGGGTTGGAGAGCGTGTTCCTGCAGCTCAGTAGTGGCCAGAGTCAGGCTCACCGGGAGCAGGAGGAGGGCGCCTGATGGGCAACGTGGCGATTATTGCCCGGCGGGAGCTCGCCGGATACTTTCGGACCCCCAGTGGCTATCTGATCGCGGCTGCGACCCTGCTTGTCCAGGGCCTGCTCTTCAATACTCGCGCGGTGGGCAGCGGCGCGAAGTACTCGGTCCATGTGCTGCAGGACTTCTTGCGAGATTCCAGTGGGACGACGACCGTGGCCGCCGTGCTTTTGACCATGCGGCTGTTCGCCGAGGAACGTCAGAGCGGGACCCTGACCCTGCTGTTTACCTCACCGCTGCGGGAGTGGGAGGTGGTTGTCGGCAAGTTCGCCTCTGCCCTGACGGTCCTAGCGGTGTTGGTGTTGGCCAGCCTGTATCTGCCGGCGCTGATCTTCGTCAACGGCAAGGTCTCCCTCGGGCATATCGCGGGTGGCTACCTCGGCCTGTTGCTGGTCGGCGCCGCCACCATTGCCCTAGGGGTGCTCGGCTCGGCCCTTTCGCGCAGTCAGCTGATGGCAGGTGTGGTGTCGGCCGTACTGATCTTCGTGCTGTTCTTGGCGTGGGCCCTTTCGCGCGTGGTCGATCCGCCATTGGGCACCGTGATTAGCCACTTTTCACTGTACGAGAAGCACTTTTTCCCGTTCATGCGCGGCATCGTCCAGTTGAGTGACATCGTCTACTACGGGTCGGTCGTCTATCTGGCGTTGCTCGCATCGACGCGCGTAATCCAGAGCCAGAGGTGGCAATGAAGCAAGCGCAATCGACCTCCTCGTGGGTTCCGAGTGGCCTGCTGTTTTCGGGCGTTTGTCTCGTATTCATCGGGGAGCGCGTGATCGGAACCGGCGATGCGCGGGGGATGCTATCCGGTTTGGGTGGCCTCTTGGTGGTGGCGGCTCTCGTGGCCCGCGTGCGGGCATTGGTCGCGGCTGCGGACCATGTTCGGAGCGCGGAGGGGCACCTGTTGGGGGCCCATTTGGGCGTGGTGGCGGGGCTGCTCGTCTATGCGCTGAGCACCGATGCTGGCCTCGACGCCATGGGTCTCGAGGAAACCGCACGATCGCGGGCGGCGGGGGCGTTGACCGTGCTGTGGCTTGCGATCGCCACCGTGGCGACCAGCGCCGTGTTATTCCTCGAACTGGCCTACGCGCGTATGCCCGTAGCAGCTTCGGTCGAGTTGAGGCGCTTGAGGAACGCGCTGAGTGCTGGCCTGACGTTGTCCCTGTCCGCCGTGTTTCTGCTCTGCATGAACTACGTGGCGGCCGAACGGGATGTGCGCAAGGATGTGTCGTACTTCAAGACCACCGAGCCGAGTGGCGGAAGCCTCGGTATGGTCGAGCGATTGGATGAGGACGTCCGCGTGGTGTTGTTCTTTCCGCGCAGTGACGAGGTCTTGCCGCGTGTTCGACCCTATTTCGACGCGCTCGCCGCCGAATCGGAGAAGCTGCAGGTAGAGGTGGTCGACTTCGATCTGGCACCCGAGCTGGCCCGCAAGCACCGAGTGCGTGGCAATGGTCAGGTGCTCCTGCTGCGGGGTGAAGGCGATGAGCAGCGTGGTCAGACGATCCAGATCGGCAACTCCCTGACCGCCGCACGCCCCACGCTGCGCAAGCTCGATGGCCTGTTCCAGCAGCACTTTTCGAAGCTCGCTAGGGCTGACCGGAAAGTGTACCTGACGGTGGGCCACGGCGAGCGAAATATGAAGCGGCCCGAAGCGCCGAGTGGGGACGGGACGCAGGTGTTGTCGGCGATCCTGACGCGCCTCAATCTCGGAACCAAGGACTTGGGTCTTTCGGAGGGCCTCGGTTCGGCGGTACCGGACGGGTCGAGTGCCGTCGTGGTGGTGGGTCCTCAGGATCCTTTCCTGCCAGAAGAAGCCGAGGCGCTGCTTACCTACGTTCGGGAGGGCGGGCGCGTGTTGCTGATGCTCGACCCGGACGTCGATACCGGCCTGGCACCCCTGCTTTCGGGGCTGGGCCTGAAGTTGTTGCCTGGGGTCGTCGCCTCCAAGAAGCACCACATGCGGCGTGCCCATGGGCCGAGTGACCACGCGCTGGTTTACTCCAATGCGTATTCTTCCCACCCTTCCGTGACCACCGCCAGCCGGCATTCTCGTGAGGTGGCTTCGGTATTCGTGCGAGGCGTGGGCATTGGCCGGACGGCAGACTGGGGCAAGCTCACTCCACGCCCGAAGGTGATCTTCCCGCTGCGCAGTGAACGAGAGTTCTTTCGCGACCTCGACGGCGACTTCGAACCAGGCGGTGACGAGGCCGAGCAGCAGCTCAATCTGATGGCGGTTGTTTCAGTGACACCGGCGTCGAAGAAGGGGGACGGCAGCCCTCAGGACGATAAGGCTGAGGGCGAGTCGGAGGGTCGCCTGGTGGTGATCGGCGACGGTGATTTCATGACGGACAAGCTAGCGGCCAACAATGGCAACATGCTCGTGTTCGTCGATTCCCTGGCGTGGCTGATCGGAAATGAGGACTTGGTGGCCGAAGTTTCCAGCGAGGAAGATGTGAAGATCGAACACAGCCGCGAGCAGGACAAGCTCTGGTTCTACGGAACGACCTTCGCCGTGCCCGTGCCGGTTCTTGCACTCGGGCTGTGGGTGGCGCAGCGGCGGCGCAAGTTGTCGGAGGCGAGGTCATGAAGAGCGTGGTCGTGCATGCCGTGCTGGCCCTCGTTGGGCTCGTGTCGGCGTACCTGACCTGGACGCGTGAGGAGGAGCCGGAGGCCAACCTTGGCGAGGTGACCGTGGCGGACTGTGAGCTCGGGAAGCTCGAAAGTGTCACGATAGAGACGCCCCGCTACGTGAACACGGTACTTCCACGCGGCGAGGCCGGTGGGGAGGGTCCGGACGCGTTTTGGATCTCCCACCAGCGCAAGCCCAAGGAGGAGAAGAGGCCAGAGCCAGCGGGCGATGCCGGTCTGTCTCAAGATGCTGGTGTCGGCGACGGCGGCACTCCGAGTGGCCAGGCGTCGGCGGAGGTTTCGGCGCAGGCATCATCTCATTCCAAGCCTCCGATGCTCCCGGAGCCCGAGGTCTTCGCCCCCAACGAGAAGTTCGCGAAGTATCTTAAGGACATTGCCCGTTTGCGCGCCCATCGCAGCATCGGGAAACTGGAGGCTGAGCGTGAGGCCGAGTTCGGTTTCGACGAGGTCGACACCTTCTTTTCGCTCACGTGCGGCGGCGCCGAGTTCGCATTCGAGGTGGGGGGGCGTACCTACGGTACCGGGAAACGCTATGTGCGGCGCAAGGACACTGGTGAGGTGTATCTTCTTGCGGGGTCGCTGGTGCAGGACCTGCAATCTGCCCGGTACAAGTTCCGCCAGACGTCGTTACATCGGTTTGCGTTCGAGGATGTAGAAACCGCGGAGGTTCGTGCCTTCGAGAAGCAAAGGAAGTTGGTTCGTAAGAAGTTCGGCGGCGCAGGCGCTGCCCAGTGGGTCGACGAGGCTGAGCCCGACAAACGCAATGAGCTGTTCGGCAACTGGTTCGCGCGTGTGGAGAAGCTGCGTGTGAGCTCATATCTGGGCGAGGGCAAGGAGCCAGGGTCCGATCTGGATTCGGACGAGGGCGTTGTGGAGGGCGCGGAGTCGATTGTCGAGGTCGCGTATCAGACTAAAGCGGGCGAACGGGGGCGGCTGGAACTCGTGCGCGTGCTTCAGGACAAGAAGACCCACTACTACGCTCGCAGTGAGGCCACGGTGAAGTGGGTCAAGCTGTACTACTCGGCGGCCAAACCGGTCGCGGAAGACGTGGCACTGGTGGTCGGTGCTGAACAACCCGACAGACCGGAGGAACCGGCGGGCAGCTCGTCTGAGCAGAGTGGCCCACATGGGTCAGGGCCGGCAGCACCGGGTGGGGTGCCTCCGCATGGCGGACCATCTCCGCATGGCGGACCATCCCCGCATGGCGGACCATCTCCGCATGGCGGACCATCTCCGCATGGCGGACCATCTCCGCACGGTGGACCATCTCCGCACGGCGGCGGTCATCCCTGACGCGCACGGAACCACGTCCCGACAGGAAGCCATCCCGGATTGACGACCGACGTGGGTACACCCCATATCTGCTAGCCCGCATCCATCACCAAATCACGCGCCCTCGCACAACTGCTCGACTCCGCAGCGCTTTCGCCTTAGGCAACAATACAGCGAGTATTCCCTCCTTCACCGAAACCCCTGCGAAGCCGATCACTTGCACGATCATCACGTGCCT
>JAPPOR010000174.1 GCA_028817905.1 Myxococcales bacterium | reverse complement strand
TCAGCGTTTCGTGGGCGTTTGCGTCAAGTTTGATCGCGTTGCCTCGAATGGATGCGTCTGGACAAGGTCGCTAGGTCGCGCTGCGCGCTCCGGGGATGCGCACCTGCGGTGCTCCCCGGCGGCAATGGGCGCCGGGATCGGAAACATCGCTTAGTTTCGTGGGGGTGCACGAGCCGGCGCGCGCTCACAGGCCGCGTAGGAAGTGCACGGCAGTGGCGACACCGAAGCCGGTGCCACCCTTTGGCATGTTGCCGTGGGCCCCCTCCAGAAACGCTGGCCCCGCGATGTCGAGATGGGCCCATTTGGCCTTACCCACGAACTCCTTGAGAAACAAAGCAGCTGTAATCGTGCCGCCAAAGCGGCTACCCACGTGCTTCAGATCGGCGATCGGGCTCTTGAGTGAGTCTCGCAGATCGGGGTCGAGGGGAAGGTTCCAGAAAGCTTCCCCGGCAGCTTCCGCAGCCTTCTCGTAGCGGGTCTTGAGCTTGTCGTCCGTCGCGAACAGGGCGGCCCGATAGTTCCCCAATGCCACCATGCACGCACCGGTCAGGGTCGCGTGGTCCACGAGGTAGTCTGGCTCCAGTTCGCGCGCATATGACAGCGCGTCTGCGAGCACCAAGCGCCCCTCTGCGTCGGTATTGACGATCTCCACCGTCTTGCCGTCACGCGATGGGAAGACGTCCCCGGGGCGGTAGGCCGCGCCACCGGTCATATTGTCGGTGGACCCGACCACACCGTGCACCTCAACGGGTAGCTCCAAGCGCGCGGCCGCGATCACTGTGGCGATGGTGACAGCAGCGCCGGCCATATCGCATTTCATGTCTGCCATCGAGGCACCGGGCTTGATGCACAGACCTCCGGAATCGAAGGTCAGCCCCTTACCCACAAACACGACCTTGCGAACCTTCCCCCGGCCTTTGGGCTTGTACACCATGTGCACAAAGCGAGGCTCTTCGGCGCTGCCACGGTTGACAGCCAGCAGAAGCGGCATGTTCAAACGCTCGATTCCGCGCCGGTCGTACACCTGGCACCGGACGCCGTGCTTGCGGGCAGCGCCGCGCGCCCGCTCGGCCAGCTCCGTCGCCGTCAAGTCGTTAGGGGGACAGTTGACGAGATCGCGGGCAAAGTTGACGCACTCTCCCAGCGAGACCCCCTGAGCCACCGCACGGCGGTCGCTGGCGCTCACACGGGGAACGAGCACCGTCACGCGCGCAAGTGCCCGCTTAGGCCGGCGCTCGGCGGTCAGATACTCAACATACCGATAGGACCCGGAGACCAGTCCCTCCGCGATCGCGGCAAGCGCCTCCGGACCAGCTCCTGGTGCGACCAGGGCCAAGCTCGCACGCTCCATGCCGGCGCGGGCGGCCCGAACAGCCAGGGACTTGCAATCCGCCGGCGAAAGGGCGCCGGACTTGGTGCCCAGCACCAGAACGCGCTTGGCGCCAATGGCGCCGGCACCAGGCACAGTCAACCGACTGCCAACCTTTGCCTTGAAATCCTGGTCCTTCATGTAGCGGATCAACATCCCATCGAGGGCTGCATCCAACATTTTCACGTTTGGATCCTGGGCCGGCTTGGCCCCCCCCACGCAAACGACGAGGAGGTCAACAGCCACAGCGGTGAGCGAGTCCTTGGAGAGCGTGATCTTCATTGGACGCAAGGCTGCCATGCCTGCACGCGGGTCTCAAGCAAGCGGCGGCCGCCAGCCAGGGCGCCAACTCCCGCCGCTGAACGGACCACAAGTCCTGGAAACCAGATGTAGGGCAATCCGGCACGGACGGTGCAAGGGACACGAATGGAACCTGACACGAAGACAATCCCATGCAGACCACCATCATCACCCGAAATGTTGGGCCCACGGCCATCGCGGTCGCGCTGCTACTGTCGCCCCCCGGCGATGCGCAGGCCCAGGAAACCCAGCGAACCGCTGCCCAACTGGCACCGGCTAGAGGGCCCGACAACAATGCGCGGAGGGCCGAGCCTGGGTCCCCGGGAGTTGTGAATCTCAACAGCGCGAGCGAGGCAGAGCTCTCCCTGCTGCCGGGCATCGGAACGGCCCGGGCTCGAGCGATCGTCACCCTCAGAAAGCGGCTGAAACGTTTCACGCGCGTGGAACAGCTCATGCGCGTGAAGGGCATTGGGCGCAAGACCTTCCGGAAGCTTCGTCCAATGCTGACAATCGTGGGGCCGACGACGCTCACCGAGCGCGTGCGGCGGTCGTATGGAGCCAGGAAGAGCCACCGGTAAGCGTCCGCCACAGCAACCGCGGCGTGGACCACGACGGTTCTGACCCCAATCGTGCGAGGGCGCGCGAGTTGGTGCTGGATGCTTGGCTAGTCTTGCTCCACGCGACGGCGCTCAGTCGCCCCTACGAGCCGCTCGAGGAGCGGAGCAATCCGATCGGACTTGAGCTTGAACGCGGCTCGGTTGGCGATGACCACCGAGGAGATCGCACAGATGAACTCCAACTCCTCGAGCTTGTTCTGCTTCAGCGTCTCACCGCTCTCCACCAAATCAACGATCAGGTCCGCTAGCCCCGTGAGGGGAGCCAGCTCGACCGAACTCTGCACATAGACGAAGTCGACCTGTTGGCCCTTTCCGAGGAAATAGCGATTCGCGATATTGGTGAACTTGGTTGCGACCCGGAGGGTTCTGTCCGTTGGCAGCGGGCCGCCAAAGCCGGCCACCACCATGCGGCACTTGCCGATGCCCAAATCGAGCGGCGCATACAGGTCATACTCCCGCTCCATGAGAATATCGCGGCCTACAATGCCGAGATCGGCCGCACCATACTCCACGTAGGTCGGTACATCGTCGGGCTTCAGAAGCAGGAACCGTAGGCTCAAATCCTTCACGTCTCGCACCAACGTGCGATCGTCAGCCAGGAGCGTCTCGACCGGAATCCCGGACACTGCGAGCAGGTCTGCGATGGCTCTCAGGACACGCCCCTTGGGAACCGCCAGAACTAGCCAGTCGCGCTCTGTACCTTCGATCGACGCGCGCATGCTTCTCGTTGGTAGGGCCATGGGCCGGTGGGCAAGGCGGGGTCGTACCGCGGCTCCAGCAAGCATTCAAGAGGGTAAGGGAACTGGCCCGCATCCATCACCAGGGCAGGTGATGATCGTGCAAGTGATCGGCTTCGCGGGCCTTCTGTGAAGGGCACGCAAGACTGAAGCGAAAGCGCTGCGGTGTCGAGCAGTTGTGCGGGGCGCGGGATTTGGCGATGGATGCAGGCGAGCCCGGATCATTGGCGACTTCGGCGTCGGACCGCGCAGGATTCGGCTTCACAGGGCTTTCGACGACCGACGGGAATACTCCCTGTATTTTCTAAGGCGGCGAGAGTCCCGTGGAGTAGAGGGACAAGCGAGGCGGCGTCGGAGTCGTAAATGATCCGGGCTAGGCACACCCCCTGGCTTGGGGCAAATGCGGACGCGCCAAACATCCCTCACGCGGTTCGCAACCGGTTCACGCCAGCGCCAGGCCCGTGAAGAACAGACACAACCCGACAGCAATGACGGCGCCCCAACGACGCACCTGGGTAGGAATGTACCGCTCGTTCTCGTCGAGTGCCCTTGAGGAGAACATGAACGCACCAAACACCCAGGTCGCGAAGCCGGCTAACAATACGAACGTCCACCCGACATGGGGAGCGTTGTCTTGCTGCAGGAGCGCCAGGTGCTCACGCCGAAGCGCCTCGCGCGACTTGCCCGCGTCGATGGGTGGAGGCGGGGCAGCGGCCATCAGATCAGCGATCCGCGCGTTGGCGGCTGCCAGGCGTCTGGTTTCTGGCGTATAGAAACTTCGGGTTGAGAGAATGCCCGACCGGATCGCTCGGTAGGCAGACAAGGCCAGCTCTGAATCACCGTCCAGTTCAGCCTGTGCCCCGATCCGCGCCAACGCGATCAGCGCGCGCTTGTGAAATGGGCTCAGCGGCGCGTACCACCGCACGGCCCGGCGGTAGTGTACGATCGCCGATACCGGGTCCGACTCCGCCTCATAGGCCTGGCCCCGTTCCAACTCCACGGAGGCTGAGTTGACCACCCGCATGGCAAACGCCGCAAGTAGGAGCGCTCCAACCGCGGCGAGACGCAAAGGCTGCTTCAGCGACATGTGGCCAATCCAGCGTCCGCCACTCTAGAGGAAATCCCGCCTGCGAAAAATCAAGGCTGCAGCGAGCAGCAACATGGCCGAATACGTCACGGCGTAGGTCATGGTGGTGCCCACGTACGAAAGCGGACCTGCCTGGAGGCCCGTGATTGCTCCGTCACCGAGTGAGCGCTCGAGAGCCCCGTGACCCGGCACAAACAAATGAAAGTTGGGCCACACATGCACCAGTTGCTGAAGGGCCTCCTTGACAGATTCCGGAATCACCCCTGAACGAAGGGTGGCCATGGTGTCAGCGGAGCGCCCAACCAGCCAGACGCCCAGCGTAAACAGAGCGGTCAGAAACGGTGTTGAGAATGCCGAAAAGACCAGCGCCACCGCCGTCAATACCAGGACCTCTCCCACGATCAGAACCACAGCGCTCGCAATGGGCGTGAGCTCCAGCGGAGTCCGCGAGGCCAACCCCAGCCCTACCGCCAGGACTGCGAGGGACCATGGCACAATGACCGCTGTCCGATCGTATGCCCGAACGGTCGCGGCCCCAAGAGCGGCGAACAGCCCGATCACTCCCAAGAGGGCCCACATCGGATTGAGACCCGCACGCAATGCGACGACCACAAACTGCACACCGCCCGTGATCGCCACGAAGACCGTAGCTGTCAGCGTGATCCCCAAGTACTTGCCGAGCAGGAACTCATATCGCGCAATGGGCTTGGGTAGAATCACATAGAGCGTCTTACGCTCGATCTCCTTGTAGAGCAGCGATGACCCCAAGAAGATCGACACGAGCACGGCGAATAAGGAGGTGCTCGCCAAACCAACGTCAAGCACCACGCGGTCTCCCTGGTCCAACGCCATCTCACCTAGGGCGAATGAAAGGGACAAACTGACCAGCGCGAGCCCCAGGACCCCGTACAGCACCCGATCGCGCACCGCTTCGCGGAACGTATTGATTGCTACGGCCAGCGTCCGTGACATGCCCGGATAGTAGCGCGCAGGCGCCCGGCCCGTCACCTATTGCGAAACTGGGGCGGCGATACGTCTTGGCGCATGGGCATGTGAACCCGCGCACCGGTAGGCACGAGCCCGTCACCAAGTGCAAAGTGGCCGAGCAGATGCAGCATCAGGCCCCAACAGGCGAAACCGGCGATACCCAGCACGTATCGGACCACCCGCCGGTAGCGCAGCGCCTGCGAAGGCGGTGCGCACAGTGTGTCGAACGCAAGCGCCACATGCAGGCATACGGCCGACACCCCCACCAAATAGACGCTTAGGATTCCGAGCTTGCCGACACTATGCCACAGGACCTCATAGGCCGCGTGCGGACTTGCATGATCACCCGCGGTCGGTACGGAAACGTGCGCAGCGTGGGCAGCGACGAACACCAGCGCTACCGCCGCGGTTACAAGCCGCAAGAAATACAGGTCACGTTCCTCACCTTGCCGTGGCCGACGGTCCGAAGCGCGCACAAAGATCCCCAACCCGGCATACAGCGCAAGGGGCACGACCCACAGGAGCGTCCCCGAGGCGGGTTGTGAGCCACCGCTATCAACCCAGGCTTCGCGCCCAGAAAATGCGGACCAATGCCGGACAATGTGGGCTACAGTGTAGGCGACGAGCCCACAGCCCGCCAACCCTTGGGCCCAGCGCAGCCATCGCAACTGCTCCAAGCGAAGGGCCATGGCCTAGGCGTCCTGTCCGCGAAACCCGAGTAGAGTAAGCGGCTCCTCGGACAGTCGGATCAAGAGGCGGGAGCCTATGTCGATCACCATGCCGGTGTGCGGGCCATCGAGGTATAGGCGGCCCGCACGGATCCGACTTACCACCTCCAGCGCCTGCTCCGGCTTGATGAAGCCGCGGGTGACCATCCGATCCGTGCGACCCGGGTCACGGTATGGCTCTCGTACCACGAACTGCAGCCGTCTTGAGCCGATCGGCATCACCTCGCCACCCGAAGAGCGAATCGCCGCGGTTGAACCGGCAGCGGTGCTGACCCATAGGCCGCTCGACTTGTAGACCGCATCCAGCTCGCCCAGACGCAGCTGCAGCCGGGTCGTGGATGCGGGGCAGACGTGGGCGAACAGCATATCGTTCAGGACGCGGGTCGATACGATCTCCCCATCGACCGAGACTGCCAGGCGCGCCAAGCGGGTGGCCTGCATGCGGCCTGCAAGCGCCTCCGCCAGCACGTCCCCGATGTCCGCGGCTGGGGCAGCACAGAAATGTCCCACGCTGTGCTCGGGTGCGGTGTTGATCGCCACGATGGGACAGTCTGGGCCCACGCGGTGGGACGCCCAAAGCAACGTGCCATCGCCACCCAAGGTCACGATGAGGTCGAAATCGTCGACTGTCACGGGGCCGCTCCGGTAGCGAAAGACCGCCTTTGCACCCAGCCCCTGGAGCGCCTTGCGAGCAACGTCCATCGCCTCTCGATGCCGCTCGTGGGCATGCAGCAAGGTATCCACCGAGGGATCCCCGTCTTCGAGCAACTGCAGGACCCTCGCGTGGTGACGCTCCCGAACGTAGATTTCGTAGCTGGATTTCTTGTATACGACCAACACACGTGGCACACCGCCGCCCGCGCGCGGTGCGCTGCGGTGGGGACTCACGAAGGGATCTTCTTGGCGTCGGCGAGGAACTGCGCCAAGCCCTTGTCAGTGAGGGGATGCTTCAACAGCTGCAGGATTACCTTATAGGGGATGGTAGCCACGTCGGCACCGAGCTCGGCGCATCGCACCAGATGCAACGGATGACGAATGCTCGCTGCAAGCACCTGCGTTGGATACGCGTAGTTACCGTAGATTGTGACGAGCTGTTCGATCAGCTCCAACCCGTCCCCACCGATGTCATCGATTCGTCCCAAGAACGGGCTGATGTAGGTTGCGCCAGCCTTGGCTGCCAGCATGGCCTGCGGCGCGCTGAAACAGAGCGTGACATTGGTCTTGATGTCCGCGTCTGTCAGTTGTCGCACGGCCCGAATGCCGTCCGCGATCAGGGGGACCTTCACGACGACGTTCGGGTGGATGGCCGCGAGCTCGCGGCCCTCCCGGACGATTCCTTCCGTGTCTGTCGCGATGACCTCGGCGCTGACCGGGCCATCCACGACCTCGCAAATCTCCTCGATGACCGCGCGCATCGGCCGTCCGCTCTTTGCGACCAGGCTGGGATTCGTGGTCACTCCGTCGACGACACCCATGGCCGCCGCGTCCCGGATTTCCTCCACATCGGCGGAATCGATAAAGATCTTCATGCTGTCACTCGCTGGGAGGGGCGCGAGATGCCACCCTCTCTATATTGGCACTCTAGCATTCTGTGGCGGGCGGGGGTCAAGGGGACCTGGCCGGGCGGATCGCCGGGTTGACCGCCCTGGAACCATGACAAACCATGGGCAAGAGGCGGACCCAGGTAGCCGTCCCAACCACAGGGGAGACCATCGCACGATCAGGGTCCGATTGACTAAAAGGAGACAGCGCCCGTCGAACACGAATCACGCAAACCGGACGAAGCCATGCCGCCCACCCCCCATCCCCCCAAGCCGATCGTGCGTTTCGCGCTGAGTTGCACCATCCTGCTAGCTACCGCCTCACCTTCCATTGGAGTCGAAACTGCGCACGCGGACAATGATGTCAGGCGCGAACGACTGCGAGGGCTTGGTGCGCGTGAGCTCAGCGTGCTGGAGCCGCATGCAGCAAACGGCCTCGTTGCGCTGGTCGAGTTCGCCAATACTTCCGAGGACAAGCTGCCAGCCATCAATGTCATGACGATGGTGGATGCTAGCCATCAGCGCGTATTGACCACCGTCTCCCAACCCGAGAAATACCCCCATTTCATGAACACCCTCTCGCGCGTCGCGGTCGTGAAGAGGGACGCCAGTGCAACGGTGTACGACTGGGGATGGGACATGGCCGTGTTCCGACTCGGTGGACGCAACATCATGAGGGTCTATCGCGACACCACTCCTGAAGCCCGTCGTGGGCACCGCGTCACGGTAGACAATCAGTCGGGCGACTTCGGAACCGGACGCATGACGATCCGAATCCTTCCGCGGGGCCGTCAATCGCTGCTAGTCCTCTCACTTCGTCTCGACCTCCGCCGCGCCAACTACATCGCTCGCCAGGCAGCACAAGCTGCTCGTAGTGTCAATCGCTCGGCCAACATGGCGCTCGGCTACACGATGCTGATGAGCTTCAAGCGCCGCGCGGAAGGCAAGGCAGTCGCCGGCACGCTCGCCAACCTGGCAGGCCCGATCTCCCGCCCCGCGGTAGATGAGCGCAGCCTGTGGCCGCTACTAGCGCGCGGAGACGTGGTCATCAGTCACATGCGCGGCGACCAGCTCATCCAGACGAGTGTGTTCGGACGTGTAGAGCAGAAGGTCGGCCTTGTACGTCACATCATGTTGGATGCAGAAGCGTTCGGAAGTGCGCTGCTGCCCGGGAGCAGCGCCGAAATCGTCGCGCGACGCGACAATCTTACTGTCTTTGACTGGGACATCGACATACCGGTGATAGGGCTGGCAGGGCGCATGCAGCTGCGCGATGAGACGCCACTCGTCTCGGTGGATGCTTTGGACGGCGCCCTGTCGGGCGGGCGGTGGCAGTTTCACACCACGCCAGTCGGCGACACGGCAACGTTGGTCTCGAGCTGGGCCAACTTCGATCTGCGCAAGTCGAACTGGCTGCTCCAACGCATCGTATCAGCCGATCCGTTTCTATCCCATGGCATGAACGCAGCGGGTGAGGTGATGTTGCTGCGAGCCCTCCGCTCGAGGGCGCGCAAGAAGGCCAAGCAACAAGCCCAGCTGACGTCCACGACCAAGCCGGGCTA
>JAPPOR010000561.1 GCA_028817905.1 Myxococcales bacterium | reverse complement strand
CTAGCTAGAACCCCCGAACGATACCCATGCCCGCGGCGCACCGCTGCTCTTCGACATGTGCGAAGGGCCTTAGGCCGAGAAACAACGCCGAACTGGTGCCGGCCAACATGGCGCCTGAGATGGCACCCAGGGACGGGCAATTGCCCTCGCAGGTCGCGATGGAGACGAGGCCATAGCCGAACAGGCCGACTGCGGTAAGCCCAGCGACCGCACCCAAGACCGTGTCGAGTGCGGAGGTGCGGGCGGAAGGCGGCGGAAGCGGTAGGGGCGCAGGTGCCGGCAAGAGCGCTTGGTCGGGACTCGGCTCGGGCAAAAACAGCCGCACGGTATGCTGCTGCTCACCCTTGGGCACCTCGAAGAAGTCCAACACGTTGACGCGACCGTAGACCGACACCCGCACCTGATGCTGGCCCGGCTGGAGCAGAAACGTGCTCGGCGCCGTTCCCGAGTATATCCGGTCGACCACCACTTCGGCGCCGGACGGCTCCGTCTCGATGCGGACGCGCACTACCGTGGCGGCCTCCAACTCCGACATGGCCGCCTTGAAGAGCTCTCCAACTACGCGCGGCGGCGCATCGGAGGCCGACAGTTTGCGGCTCGCATCACCCCGCCGTGCCTCCTCGACGATGGCTACGGCCAGCTCGCTCGGCACGCCCCCATCCGACCACAGGCTGTAGACGACGAGCGCCTGTACGGGCAAGGCCTGCAACAGAAGGCGGTAATCACAACTGTCCATGCTGCGGCATAGGTGCCCCTGCCCTTCTGCGGCAAGGATCGCGCGAACTTGGCCTGCTGTGAGCCCCCGGTGACCTGCTTGCTTGACCGCGTGCGCGAGTGCACGCTGCACGTCGCTGCTGACAGAGTCGGCGCCCAGATCGATCGCGGGCACGATAGCCACTGTGCTGCCCGGACGAAGAGCATCTGCTCGCACCGTGAACGGAAGGCAAAGGCAAAGGCAAAGGCAAACGGCGAGGGCCAGCGCAGCGAGTCCGAACACCTGCGACCGAAGTCCGAAAGGCATCAGAAAGCCCCCTGCAGGATGAATGATGCGCTCTCGTCGCCAACGTGTATTCGGGCGCTCGTGCGCGACTTCCCGGAATCGACTGCCTCACCGATCAGGTAGGAAATGAGCACGGACAGCGGCCCGACGCCGTGTACGATGAGGTACGGCCCCATGTGCTTGTCTGCGGTCCACATGCCGCAGTGACGCCCATCCCATTCCAGCGAGCAAAGGTCGGAGCCGACGCGCAACGAGACCCCCACGGCAACCGCGGTGGCGCCTACTCCACCGGTCAACCACGCGTACCAGGGGATCCCATCGGTGTCCGGCAGAAACATGGAACTGACCGCCAGCCAAAGACTGGGTACACCCGCGAACGCGTATCCCAGCCCACCGATGGTATTGTAATCGTCGCCGAGTTCGTTCATCCGCTCCTGGTCGCTGGCGCTCTGCGCACCCGATCTCTCGATGTCGCGGATATCCAGACGGATCTGCCTCCGATCCTTGAGGACCAGGACCGAAGCGATGGGGCTGAGCGCCCATACGGTCCCGACCAGGGCGAAGTAGGCACCATCCACACGCCCGGTACCGATCAGACTACGCTTCGACCCCGAGCTACTGCCCCCGGCCACCCCATCACCGTCGATGTCGTCTCCCTCTAGGCGCGCCGCAGCAAATAGCCTTCCGACCCCAGCACCCGAGTGGTCCTCGTCAACTTCCACACGCACGGCCGCAACCCGTGCACTGACATCGATCAAGGCGAGTTCCCACCCTTCCTCGGCCCGATGGACTTGCAGAACGTTGTCGACATCGATCGCCTTGCCGATCTCGACCAGCTGGCGAACCAGCCGCTCCTCCGGCAACCGCTTGACGTGCCGCAGCATCGGGATCTCATCGGTCGTGTCCAGCGCCTCCTCTAGGCCAGCATCGATGCGCACCTTCTGCTTGCCACGGCGGAGCTTGATCGTGTGAATGCGCCCCAGGCCACTTCCGCACTCAAGCTGGACGCGGACCATACTGGGCCGTGTTCGCACCTGCAAAGGAGCACTTCCCACGTTGATGCCGTTGAGCCTCACATCGCAGCCAACCCCATCGATGCCCTCGACGAGCAACCAGGCCTGCTGCGCATCCTGTTGCGTCGTCACACGCACATAGAGCGAACGCACATCGTCGGCAAAGACCTCTTTGTGCAGCTCGTACCCCGGAAAGGATGCAGCACACGTACGCAGCTGTTCACTGCCCTCGCTGACGCGCCCCTTCTCGTGCAGCAAATAGCCGGTCATCACGCATGCCTGGAACAGCTTGCGCGCCTGCGCAGCTTCGCGACTAAGGAAGTCGAGCGCATCGTGATGAAGCGCCTCAATCGTCTTCATCCGCTTGATGGCTTCCTGCAGTTCACCAAGGGCCAGGTGGCGTGTCACAGCATCCAGCTCGCCCCGCAAGCTCGCCAGCCTGTCGGCCGCCGGTCGAACGGCAGGAGCCGAGTGTCTCGCCGACACCCGCGTGGAGCCATCGTCGATCATCGCAGCACCGCGCGCCTGCGCCGCTTGCTGTACAGCCTTGGCCAGCTCCTCCGCCGTGGTTGGATCGTCGTCGGTGGTCATCGTCACGACAACGGCGACCGACCCCCTTGGCACATCTGCATGCGCGCGAGACGCGTCAAAGACGCACAGCCAGCCCGGCGCCGCAGCGATCAGGCCAGCTGCCACAAGCCGCGTGATGGACTGTGACCAGCTCTCTGTGATGACTCGCATGAACCTTCGCGCCAATCCGTCGGTACGTTAGCCGCCCAAGTTGATAACGATGGAACCGTCCTGATAGGGCTTGATCGTCACCGACTTCTTCTTGGTGGGTGACGAGCGCCCAGCACCGATCGTGTGGGGCCCCGGTGACAGGTCGACTGTAACCGGCGCCTTCCCCCGGGGCTTGCCGTCGACCCACACGTTGCCCGAGGGAAACACCCCAATCCGCAGCTTGCCGTTGGCCGCCGGCGCCTCCCGTACGGCAGCCCGCTCGGCGCGCGCCCTCTTCGGGGTCTTCCGCTTGGAGCCACCGCGCTTGCGCACCCGTGCCGGCGCCTCTTCCTTTTCAGGCTGGGGCTGGGGCTGAGGCGGCACGTAGATGGGGGGGGGCACACCACGCTGCTGGGCCGAAGGCATGATGCTTCCAACCCGCTGCCCATTCGGATCACTCGGCAGACCTGGCTGGATGCCCTGCGCACCCTGGATGGCACCGGACGCACCCTGCACCCCCGGTTTCGCGGTGGAAAGGGACGCGCCGTTCGCCGGGCCAGCCGCCTGGGCCGTTGCCGCGTTGGCGGTAGACGTTGAGGACTGCTGCATGCCTTGACTTGCGGCTGCAGCTTTCGTGCCAGGCCCCGCAGCGGGTGGCGGAGACTCGGAACCCAACGTGAACCACCCGATCGCCGCCACACCGAGTAGCGCCGGCAGGGCCAGCCACAGGCGGTTGTGTTTTGGCGACTTGAACGGGTTCGAGGATACAGGCTCATCGTAGGCCTGGCTGCCCGTCCAGGAGCGGCTGACGATACTCGGACCCGGTGTGGAGTGGTCGACTGTCCCATATTCGGCAGCGACCGTTGGGCTGCGCTCGAGCACGGCACGGTCGGACAGGCCGAGCGCAGAGTTGGGTGCAAAGGCGGCCGCTTGTGGTGCGATGGGCGAACTCGCGGACTGCACCGGAACGGCCAAATAGCGATCGGCATCCGCAGCAATGGTGCGAGGGTCATTCACCGAATGCACGCGAGCCGCAAGTGCGCGATACGCCATCAGCGATGGCGTAAAGGGAGCCAGGGCATCGATGACGCCACCCATAGTGGGGAACCGATCCTGCGGTTCCCGTGCGAGCATCGTCTCGATCACCTCACCGAGACCCGCTGGAATGTCAGGAGCC
This sequence comes from Myxococcales bacterium, assembly GCA_028817905.1. Lineage (GTDB taxonomy): Bacteria > Myxococcota_A > Polyangia > Polyangiales > JAFGIB01 > JAPPOR01. The sequence goes on along the minus strand of JAPPOR010000561.1, from coordinate 5,042 downwards.
ACGCGCGTAATCGGTGTGTGCTCACCCATCATCACGCGGGCGTGCGTCTCCCGTTCGTCAACCCCGTCGTGGGGGCGAACCCGGGCGACCATCTCGTAGGCGACGACACCGACCGAATACTGGTCCGAGCGACCATCCAGATCGCCTGCCATCGCCTGCTCGGGAGACATGTACTGAAGCTTGCCTTTGATGGTACGCGACTGTCCCTCTCCGATCGCCTTGGCGATCCCGAAGTCGATAACCTTCACGTTGCCCCAGCGATCGATCATGATGTTGCTAGGGGAAATGTCGCGATGGATGACCGGACTGGCCTCGCCGCCGAGGCGCCGATTGTGCGCGTACTCGAGTGCGCGGCAAACCTCGGACAAGACATATACGAGCAGGGGCGGCTCGAAGCGCGCACCAGACATCAGCGATCGCAGGTCGCAGCCGTCGATGTACTCGTAGACGATGTAGCCTTGGTCATCGTCGACGTCGAGTACGGAGGCAATACCGGGATGGCGCAGGGACGCCGCCAGCGCAGCCTCCTTCCTGAAGAGGTCCATGTGGTCCTGTCGACCGCGGAAGCTCTCCAAGATGGTCTTGACGCACACACGCTGCTCAAACCCGTGCGTTCCCCGGCGAACGCACAGATAGGTCGAACCCATACCGCCTTCACCGAGTTGCTGCACGACCGAATACGGGCCTAGCTTATCCCCTTGTGATAACAAGCATTCCCCCGGCAGCTATGCACGGGCGCACATGACACATCGCCCTCGGACCCAGACACATTCCGGGCCCCGGACCTAGAACTTCCTGACTGCGATGTCAACGCACGCCCGCCCTCCTCACCGAACTGGCCGACCACGCGTACGCGCATCATACAAGTGCTCGACTCCACAGCGCTTTCGTTGCGGTCGAATATAACACCCAGGACCCGGTCGTGCATCGAAACAGGCGCAACGAGCGAAGCCGGCCACGGGGTGATCCATGGGCCAGATCGGGCCCTTTGCCAGCGCACCACTGGACACCGCCGCCGTGGGCCAATTCTGGTCACCGGTCCCGGTCATCGGTCATCCTAGGTGACCAACCCGGAGACCAAGCAACCAGGGCTTTCGCTGCAAAAGGCGAGCTTTTTCAAGAACGGGGGGGTGGCCATGGCGGCCGGGATCAGCGACTGCTTGGCACCGCCGGGACGCGATAGGCCCGCAGGGATGGCACGCCCGCGGCGGTACCCGCCACGACCGCCAGACATGCCGCTCCGCCGAAAACCACCGAGAATGTCGCACTTGTCAGGGACGCCAGAAACCCGGACTCGGCGGCGCCCAGTTCGTTGCTGGCGCCGATGAAAATCATGCCCACCGAGCTGACACGTCCGCGCAGGGCATCCGGCGTGGATAGCTGCAGAATGATGGAGCGGGCGGTCATGCTGACCTGGTCGGCCACACCCGCGATCACGAACGCAAACAGTGAAAGTGCAAATGTCCGAGATATCCCAAATATCACCGTCGAGATTCCGAACACGACAACCGACCCGAGCAGCCAACGCCCCGGATGCAGCATGGGCGGGAGTACCAACAGCACGGCCGCGGCAGCCAGGGTGCCGACCTGCATGGAAGCGCTCAGAAGCCCGTAGCCGAGCTCGCCAACGCCCAGGATCTGATCCGCATACACGGGTAGCAGCGCCGTCGCACCGGCAAAGATCACGGCGAACATGTCAAGCACCATGGAACTCAGGAGCACAGGGCGACTTCGCACAAACGCGATGCCCTCGCGTACGAAGCCCCAAGTGACCGGAACCCGCCGCCCGACCGGCGCTTCGCTCGCGACGCGCCCAAGGGCCAAGGCTGCCAGCAACAGCAATCCAACACACACGGCATAGGCAGATGGGATGCCGGCGGCACGGGTCACAAACCCCATCAGCACAGGACCACTCACCAGACTGAGATTGCGGACATTGGCATTGACGACCGTGGCCGTTGGAAACAGGCGGGTGGGCACTAGACTTGGCAGCAGGGCGCTGTAGGCAGGTCGTTGAAACGTGCCCGAAACCGCGAGCAGAAACGCCACAGCCAGGATGACTGCTTGCTCCCGATAGCCGCTACGCGCCGACCACAAGAGGATCCCCGCCAGCACCGCCGAAGCGCCAAGAGCACGCACTACGATCAGACGTCGGTCGGCACTGTCGGCGATCGCCCCGCCCAGCAAGGACAGGGGTATCACTGGCAGGAACTCAACGAGACCCAGCGTTCCCAGAAGGGCATAGGACCCCGTGGCTTTCCAGATATGCCAGGCGATCGTGGCGTTGAGCAGCGAAAAGCCGAGGGTCGAGCACAACTGCGCGGCATAGAAGTACCGTACAGGCGGGTACGAAAGAACTTCGACAGTCGGGTGGCGGGGTGCTCGAGATGCCGGCGGCGACATGCCCGGCGTTTGTAGCATCTATTCCACGACGTGGTAGCCGGCGCGCTCGACCAATTCCCTTAGGCGCCCCGCATGCAAGCGACCGTGCACATGGGCCCGCTGGGGCTCCAGGGTCACCTGAGCCGTGTCGACCTCCTCGTCGGACGCCAGCACCTGCTCGAGCTTGCGAACGCAGCCCTGACAGGTGAGACCAGCCACCCGAACGTCGTGGACGGTCCCTCCCCTCTTCTTCACCTGGTGCGCGCGCGCCCGACGGCGCCCAAGGACACTGCGCAGCTCCATGAAACCAAAGTAGGCAAGCATGATCCAAAAGACCCCGGTGAGTCCATGGGTGATCCACCCAATGCCTTCGCCATGCCTGTGGGGGAGAGCTGCCAGACCGCCGGACACCAACAGGTCGAAGGCAAAACCGAAGGCGAAGCTTCCGAGAATGACCGTTGCCAGATAGATCGCGGCCGCGCGACCACCGAGAGCCCTGCGGATCGCGCCGATCGTTGCGACGTTGGTCGCGGGCCCGGCCATCAGGAACACCAGCGCCGCCCCGACAGGAAGACCGGCGGTGACCAGGCCGGCGGCAATGGGTACCGAAGCGGTCGCACAGACGTACAAGGGCACCGACACCAGGAGCGCAGCCAGCATGGACAGCCCCGGGTTCCAGCCGGACACGCGCGCCCACAGACTCGCTGGTACGAAGACGTCAAGTGCGGCCGAGACCACGACCCCGATCAGCAACCAGTGCCAGATCGACTGAACGACCATGGTGCTGTGGTCGAGCCCGCGCCGCCACGCCGGAGCCAGCATTTCTCCCTGGCCCGCCGCGGGAGGCGGCGTTCCTCCCTGCTCGCCGGCCCACCGGTCCGTCGCGAGCCCTCCGGCGATGCCGGTCACAAACGCTGCGAGTACCTTGAACACGGCAAACGGCCAGCCCAGCATCGACGCGCTGACCACCATCGAGTCCACGCCGGTCTGGGGGGTAGCGATGAGAAAGCCGAGTGAAGCGCCTGGACTCGCGCCGTCGCGCCTCAGCCCCAGTCCCGCCGGAATCACGCCACAGGAACACAGGGGAAGCGGCACCCCGAGAAGCACGGCCTTGACCACTCCACCTCGGCCCCGAAGGTGCTGCCGGAGAAAATCAGGCGGCAGCAATGCATGCAAGGCCCCCGACAGGGCCGCGCCCACTAGCAGCCACGGCCCCAAATCCAGGCTGACCTTCCACATGGCCTCCAGCATGGTCACCATGATAGCACCGGGCCCGATGCCGTCGCACGCACCACGCCCCGCCAGCGGGGACGGGTGGGTGTACATAGGGCGGCTTTGCCGCAGCGGGGAAAAGGGCGCGTGCCCTTTCCTAGGGCGCGGACGAGTGGCCCCCCGCTGCCCAGGCTCCGAGCAGCTCCAGCTCTTCCGAGCTGAGGCATTCGGTCCCGGCAGGGTCCGTATCGCAATTGCCTCCGGCCGGCATGCTGCCACTTTCGATCCGGGTCTTGACGCACTGCGCCACGGTTTGGCCAGTACATTCGGCTGCGTCCGCCATCGCTGTCAGATGGCTGTAGTCGGTGACAAAGCACCTGTCGTTGCCGTCACAACCGGCGTCACCCTGGTGGCACGGCACGCATTTGGCGCCGAAAATGGCCTGCATGTCGGTCGCGTAGTGCACCTGACGAGCGGTACAGGTCTGCGTCGCATCACACGAGTCGATCGTCTCAGGCTTTTGGTCATCGCAATCGGTGTCCTGAGCGCAACCGCAACCGGCCGTGTCGTGGGCGCAGGTCCGGTCGTCGCCGCAGGTGTCAACCGTACAGGGGATCGCGTCGTCGCAGTCCGCGTCGTTCGCGCACTGGCACAGCTTGAAGTCATACGAGCAGAATCCATCTACGCTGCAGGTCTCCGCCGTGCACGCGATCATGTCATCGCAATCCTCGTCAACCGTGCATTGGCAGTTCACGTCGCTGCTCGCGCATTGCTTCTGGTCATCGCAAAACGCCTGTACGCAGCCGCGCTCGGGCGCCGGGCAGTCTTCGTCGTTGCTGCACGCACACGCCGCTGCATCGTATGCGCAGTAGCCATCCTTCGTGCAGCTGTCGGCGGTGCATGCGATCCCATCGTCGCAGTCGATATCGGCCGAGCACTGACAGAGCTCGCTACTATTTCTGCAAATGCCACCGGCGCAACGGTCCCAGGTGCATCCGACCTCGTCCCGGCAATCCGCGGCCTGTTCACACACACAGCCGGCCTCGTTGTGCGTGCACTTGCCATCCACGCATAGGTCAGCGTCATTGCAGAACCGCCGGTCATCGCAATCCGCGTCTACCTCACAGGTGCAGGCGCTGTCGTCGAATACGCAATAGCCATCCTGGTTGCATGTCGCGGTCGTGCAGGCTCGCCCGTCATCGCAGTCGTCGGCGGTCTTGCACTCGCACTCCGACCTGCCGTCAATCACCGCGGCGTGCTCGCACCGCCCGTTGAAACCGCAGTAGTCGAGGGTGCAACCGACACCATCGTCGCAGTCCGCATGACCCTTGCAGCTCGCCGCCGCATCCTGTGTGCTCGCGTCGACGCCCCCATCCATGGCCTGGTCCCCATCGCTATCCCCGTCACCGTCCCCGTCCCAGTCGACGTGGCCATCGCCGGCGCCATCG
>JAPPOR010001073.1 GCA_028817905.1 Myxococcales bacterium | reverse complement strand
CTAGGGCGGCGAAAGTCCTGTGGAGTCGAAGGACAAGCGAGGCGGCGTCGAAGTCGTGAATGTTCCGGCCTAGCCGGTTTCGCGCGCCTCTCCCGGTGTCAGCAGCCGTCCACGGTCAGTTCGTAGGAAACGCAGTCCGCGTGGCCCCAGGAGTCCGCATCCTCGATAGAGAGGACGTAGTCGCTGCCGGCGCTGGCATCCCAGCTGACCCGCAAAGTGGTGTCAGAGGCCGCGTCGCCTTCGGCACTTGAGAGCGGGTCGCCCAACCGTGTGCGGACCTGCATGCGCACAATCGTTGGCACCGTCCTTCGGAAGGTGAGCTTCGCCGTGGTGGCGCAGGTCCCGGAGGATGTCAGCAGGTAGTGGTCCGGGTCGAGATCGTGGAAGGTGGCGTCGACTCGCGCGTCCTCCGTATCCCCACGGCCCACGCCGAGCGGTTTCGCGCGCTCCGGGGTGTCGTTGTCCTCGAAGTCGTCCGTGCAGAAGGCGCTGTCCACGGACATCGAGTAGGGCAAACAGTCGGATAGCGGCCAGGTATCCCGGTCCTCCAGCGAGATCGTGGTCGCCGCGCCCGCGATAGCTGCCCAGACGTCTGTCCATGCGCCCGCAGTAACCGTGTCCTCGAGGTCGAGCAGTTCGCCCCTGTCGTCGGAAACCGTCACGCCCACCACCGTTTCGGCACCCCGTTCGAACTCCAACGACAACCGAACGGGGTCGGCACGTTCGGCTTCAAGCACGAAGTGATCCGGATCCATGTCGTGATAGGTACCCGTGATCGATGTGCTTCCCCCGTCGTCGAGGACCAGCGGCGCGGCCTGGTCGAGGCGGTCATTGTCTTCGAAGTCGTCCGTACAGAAGGCGGTCTCCGCATGTTCGGGGACCTGGCGACCTGCATCCACGTGCTCAGAGCCGCGGTGGCCCGCCGCGTCCACGTCCCCTGCACCGCTGTCCGTCGCGTCCATCCGCGCGGCTTGTCCGCTATTGGGCGGGCGCTCGCTCGCATCACGCGGTTCACAGGCAAGCGCCCCAAGCGCCACCGCCACATAGGCGCCTAGCTCGACGCATGTCAGGGTGCGCTTGCTCGCAAGGGAGGCGAAAGCCCTGTGAAGTCGAAGGTCTAGCGAGGGACCACGAAGCGGGTGGACGATCTGAGGGGGTGGGGCAGAGCGCGAAATCGGCATGGAGACCAGCGTGACATCGCCGAGTGCGAGCGCGCATGAATGCCAGCTGAATTGTGACCGCAGGGGAGCGCCCCTGTTCGGCCACGTCTTCAGGTCAGGCGCTCCAGGTCAACCCGGAGGTGGCGCTCGGGACCTCGTAGGCCAAGCCTGAGTAGCTCGGCGCCGATCGCCTCGGACTCCCGGCGGCCCGCGCTGCCCTGACCTTGCTGGATGCGCAGGAGCGCGCGGTAGCGGCGCGTGACCAGCGCGGGCACGCTGACCTCGAGGCGCTCCGCCTGAGCGATCGCTTGGGCGAAATGCTCGTCCGCCGTGTCGTGTTGTCCGAGTACCATCGCAGCGCACCCCAGGTAGTGGTCGACGGGGCTGTGCAGCACGAGACTGTCGACGCTGGTCACCATCATGCCGGCGAATGGCCGCAGCAGCGTGTATGCCCGTTCGGCAGCCTTGGGGTCGCCCAGCACGTGACAGGCCCAGATCTCCGAAGCGATCGCCTGCAGCCAATGTTGATTGTCCGCCACCTTGTGGAGCTGGGGCGACAGCGCCCCATGAAGCCACCGGGCACGTTGAAGATCGTTCTGATCAATCAGCGACGACAGCCACGCGTAGCCCATCCACAGCGCGGGCTTATAACGCGATAGCGTACGCGCGTGCAGCCTGGGGAGTGATTGCGGCAGGCCGCGCAACCACCCATCGTGCCACTGCAGCGTGGGAAGTAGCTTCTTCGCGGCGATGGGGTTGACCGCGGAAGCGAGCTTCGAGACCTCGGCCAGCAAACGACGCGCCAGGTCGAGCTGCCCGCCCGCGTGGGCTCGTACGATGCCCCAGCACCGGCGGCGGAGGCACTCCATCGGGTCGTCGCCGCCCTCACCGACTTCGCACAGGTGTGCGAGCTGCTGGCCGCTGAGGCGACCAGCCCGCAGGCGCGCGGCGGCCAACTCAAAACGCGCGTCGCCTTCCAGTTGGCCGAGCCCGGCGTCGCGCGCCACGAGCAGCGCTTCGCCCGCCGCTGCCAGGCGCTGCTCGCTGAGGGCGACGCCCGAAAGCGCCCGGGCGCGCTGCAGCAGGGCCTCGCACAGGGTGCGCGAGTCACCCAAGCGCTCGGCCATGCGTACCGCGCCGGCGCTCAGCGCGGCGGCTTCCTCGACGCGGTCCGTCTGGCCCAGGGCTGCTGCCAGACGGGCTTCCAGGAGGGCTCGCCAAAGGCCCGCGGGCGCCTGGACCCGGCGAGCCTGCTCCAGCAGCTTCAGCTCCTCGTTCAAGGGTGGTGCAGGAGCGACTGCCGTGCCGCGAAGCAGCTGGCAGCCAGAGAAGCCGAGCGCAGCCCGCGCTTGCAGCTCGGGCGAGCCCAGGTCCCGGGCCAGCTCGAACGCGTGCCTGTACATCGTTCGCAGCTGCTCGTCGTCACCGTCAAGGGCGCCACGTGAGCCCGCCATGCGCAACTGAAGTTCGACGCGTTCGGCTGTGTCGATCGAGGAAAGCGAGTGATCCGCCGCAACCTGCGCTCGGGATAGGTGCTCGATCGCAGTGTCATGGGCACCGATGGCCGCCGCGCCGTCGGCGGCCAAGCGCCGGTAGTGCACACTGCTGCGATCATCCGCTGCGGCCCCGCTGTGGTGTATCAGGCCGCCCACGGTCTCGATGCTGACCCCATGCTCGTGTGCGATCCGATCGGCGATCAGTCGGTGCACGCGCGGCCGCTCCGATGCTTCGAGGCTCTCGTAGATCACCTCACGAAACGCCCCGTGCACGAAGCGGTAGCGCGACGGGGTGCGAGCCTGCGCAGACACGAATCCCACATCGATCGCCTCTTGGAGTAGGTGAGACAGTGCGGGCCTGTCCGCCCCTACGTAGACAGCCAGCTGCCGCGACCCAAACTCGTCCCCCATGCACGATGCAATCTGCAGCGCCCGCCGGCACCGTACCGAGACTTGCTCCAACCGCCGCGCGACCACGTTGCGCAGACTCGCCGGCAGCTGCGCTTGCCAGCCTGGGGGCGGCTCATCCCCATCCGAAGGGGTCTGTCGCGCTGCGAGCTGCGCCAGTTCTCGAAGCAGCAGTGGGTTGCCACCCGCGCTCGCGACGATGGACCGAACACAGTCGGCCCCGAGCGGCCGGCCCGCCACCTGCTGCACAAGCTGGCCCGCGGCCAGGTCGTCCAGCGGTTCCAATCGCAGGACGGCCGCGTTGCCCCGGGGACTCACCGAGCCGGCATAGCTGGCGATGACACCGAGCGGCGAGGAAGCCAGCTGTTCACTGGCACAGGCGAGTAGCTGATGCGATGAACCGTCCGCCCGGTGCATGTCGTGCAGAACCAACAACAGCGGGCGCCGATGCGCTGCATCAAGCAACGCGGCGGTGACTGCGTCGAACAGACGGAAGCGCCCTGCCCCCGGCTCGGAATCCGGTGTGGCAGACTCGGATGCATGCAGTTGAGCAAGCACTTGTCGCAACGCTTCGTGGTCTCCGACTCCCCGCCGGGTGTGCGACGCTGCGCTGCGGATGCGAAGGAGCTGGCGCAGCACCAACACGAACGCCCACAGCGCGGGCGCCCCCGCGGCGACATCGCAGCGCACCTGAACCACGTCGACACCAAGGCGGACCGCCTCGGCGGCCGCTTCGTCGCTAAGGGAAGCCTTTCCAATTCCCGCCGGGCCCAAGAGGGCGACGAAGCCTCCCCTACCCTCGAGCAGTCCGGTCACCAGCGTACGCAGCTGCGTCCGGTGCGCCTGACGGCCTAACAAGCCCGGCGCGTCTCGCTTGGGCCCATCGGCTGCCGCGACGGGCGGCTGCTCGGCTTCGACGCGCCGAACAGCAGGCAGAAAGCGATACCCGCGGCGCGGAAGTGTGCGAATGAAGAGATCGTCTCCCGAGCTTTCGCCAAGGGCCCTACGAAGATGGCGGATCGCCGTGCTCAAGGACGCATCGGACACCAGCACATCGGGCCACACCGCATCGAGCAGCTCCTCGCGGCTGATAATCCTGTCACGGTGCCGCACCAGGTAGCACAACAGCTCGAAGTCGCGACTGCCAAGCTCCACGACTTGGTCCCCCGGCGCACGCAGCAAGCCTGCACGCTCGTCAAGCTCGAAATCGGCGAACCGATGCAGCACGGTCTCTCCACATGTATCTGAATGACCCTTCGGTGCGTTGAAACATCAGGGAGTATTTTGAAGGGCGCGAAAGCCGTGTGAGTCGCAGAACAAGCGAGGCGATGCGGAGTTCATGAGTAATCCGTAGCAGATCCAACCTCGCCAAGGGCGCCCACAGCAGGCCAAATACATGCGACTGGCAGCCTCGTCGCCGGCCATCCCCACGGATCTGGGTGGATCGGACAGCGTTGTGAACGCGATTGCGCATACAACTGCGCAGGCGACGCGTGCACCTGAGTTCAGAGCGCCACCCGGTCGAGGCAGCTCGGGCAACGGGGTGTGGAAATTCTCACTGGCAGCATGGGCGCGTGGGACGGACGATGAGCACGCCAGCGGTCATACTCACTGGCATATGCGGGCGAGCATTCCTCCGCGGCGCATCGGGAAAGGACCATGAAAGCGTTGGCGCTGATATCCATTGGGCTGGTCAGCGGTGGTCTGACGGCTGGGAGCTATGCTTGCGGCCGCGACCAAGCGACGGTGACCTCGGAGGCTCTGGGCACGGTGCCGACCGCGGGCGAGCGTACACCTTCGCTGTCGACTCACGGGCCACCGGCGCCCCAGCCGGCCCCCGCAGAGGACGGCTCCGAAGGGCAAGCCCCAGGCCCCGCGCCGGGGATGGCGACCAGGCCGGCCATGCCCGCCGGGAACCGGGCCCGCGGAACGGCCCCCGGTGCTGCCGCAGGGGCGACGCCGAGCGCGCCGAGGAGGGCCATGGCCGATGCTGGAGCCGCGCCAAAGCCCGCCGAGCATGAAGGTTGCGAAACCCGGGGCCTGCAGCTCTCGGGTCTGATGTACAGCCCCGGCGGGGACCGGCTGCCGTACCCCTGCAAGCCGTTTCACCCCACCGAGAACAATCCATTCGCCGTGCGCTGCATCGACGCCTGGCCATGGTACGACACGGGCTTCCCCGGCGATGAGTTCTGCATCCTGCCGCCCACACCCGGCGCCGGCGTTCAGTACGGCGTGCATCCGCAGGGCCCCAACTGGCATGCACAGGTATCGTCCGGGGACATGTCTGGCTACGAGCGGAGCAAGCTTGGGTATTTCTTCCTTGCCCAAGGTCAGGAGGAGCAAAGCTACTACAATACCCGGGTCCCGACGCTCGAAGACCGGGAGTACTATCGATCGTCGGTTAGGACGCGCACAGGCGCCCACCACGTCGTGGCTTCCGTGGCGTCCGAAGGGGGTACGCTCGGCTGGGTGCTCCCCCCCGGGACGTTCTTTGGTGGCCGGGTGCGGTTGCCCGAAGCCCACGGCCCGGACGAGAACGTCCCGCAGTCGCTGGCCAAGCCGGATGAGGATGTGGGGCTGTACTCGCCCCTGCCCGGGGGTGCAACGGTCGCCATCGAGCTTCATCACTTCAACCCCACGGACGGCGATATCCTCAAGGAAACGTGGACCAATCTCTGGTGGACACAAGATGCCGCGACCCAGGTGGAGCGCACGCTCGGTTTGCCCTTCACCCAGACGCTTGCCACCACCCTTGCGGAACCAGGACAGACGGTGGACCTGCACTACAGCTGGTCGATCGGGTCGGACGTGCGCCTGATCGACATCGTCGGGCACCACCACGTCTGGACGGCCAGTGTCTCCGCCTGGGTCGATGCGCCGGGTGCTGCCCCCGAACTCATCTACCAGTCCTTCGACTGGCGCGACATACCCAGGTATCGCTACGACAGCGTATCCGTGAATCCCGCTCCCGATCGGGAGCGCCGTATCGACGGCGCGAGCTCGGGCACACGCATACTCAAGGCCGGCCAAAAGCTGCACTTCAACTGCCATCTCGCCTATACACCGGAGCGCGCCGCGGCCGAGGGTATGCCGACGCCCAGCTCGCTGGGAACGCTGCGCTTCGGCAACCAGGCGACGCGCAGCGAGATGTGCATGCTTCTCCTGTCAGTCGCGGGCGGCACCCTTGGAAGCCCGTCCCCTGACTCAGAACCGGTCCCCGCCTTCGCGACCCTCAACTGAACGCGCCGGCGCCCCATCGCTTTCCTCGGATCGCCCGCCCGAGCGAACCTGTTGCTGGTCTCTAGCCCGGATCATTCATGACTACGACGCCACCTCGCTTGTCCTTCGACTCCACAGGACTCGCGTCGCCGTAGCGCGTTGTAGTGCGTCCACTGCACACCGCAGAGATGCTCTGGCCGCGTGTGCATCGGCAAGATGCCCCACGTCTCGCAAAAGCGCGCGTGGGCGCTGGCGAGGCCGAAGCGCCTACTGCGCTCCGCGAGTAGAACCACGGCCACGGCCTCGACGTCTCGCTCTGTCAACGGCTCCTGGGAGCCAGCGGAAGCGGAGACCTCCGCGACGGTGGCCTCATGTGCGGCTTGCCAGGCGCAATGCTCTGGATCGACAGGCAATCCCAACCAGACTACCTCGTCGACGACCCGGCCTCGCTTGCCCAACGCCCGCGCGTGTCGGATTTCGCACGCCTTCAGGTGGGGTGCGGCGATCGCGACCCGCGCAAGGGCACGGGCGAGCGGTTGCCGGGCGAAGCACCCGACGGGCAGTTGACGGTAGGCCGGCAGCTCGAGCAAGGCGCTCGTCCAGAGGAGCTCGGCGCCGTCGGGATCGCGTGCAAGTGCACCCAGGGCGCGCGAACTGAGTACTTCGGCAGGCCGTAGCGCAGCAAGGGGTCGGGCGCCGAGCGCCTCGGGGGATCCCAGGTCGCGAAACAGCAACGCGAGCGCCTGAACCCGCGCGAGGCGGGCATGGTCCGATAGCACCCTTCCTAGCACCGTCACGTCTTGCCCCAACTCCCGCTGCGACGCGGCCCCCAGGTGGCTCGCCGCGAACGCGACGTAGTCCGGGTCGAAGAGGCCCGCCGGCACCGAGGGCTCCACAGGGACGTGGGCCAGGACGTGGAAGACCAGGTCGGGCCACGACGGCTCCACCTGCACCACGTCCTGTCTCAGCTCAGACATCTGCATAGCCCGGTAGCTTCGCCCACTACTGCAAGCACCCATCCATCGCCGAGTCAACCGGACCGCTGACATGGCCTGTCAACGTGAGCCGAGTTGCCCGTTGCGTCACGCACGTTCGGGCGCGGATTTGTCCGAGGAGCCGATGCCCCTGCACGCCACGTGTGCCACGGTGTGCCATGTGGGTTGGTATGGTTTGTGCTGTCACCTTGCCACCAGGCAGCTCTTTGACGGGAGTGGGGAAGCGAGTGGACACCGTGCGTGGGACCGATCGCGAAGCGAGGACGGCAGTGGAAGAGACAGCACCCCAAGTCAGGGTGGGCGCACTGGCCCTGGAGCTGACTCGCTACTGCAACCAGAAGTGCGACTATTGCTACAACGAGTTCCGCGATGCGCCCGCGGCCACGCCCCGTGGGGAGGACCGTTGGCCCGCTCGGGTGAAACGGTTGCTGTCCGCGTTCGATATCGGGCATGTGACCCTTACGGGCGGCGAGCCGATGGCGTACCGCGGCGTGTTCGACCTGCTCGGGATGCTGCGCGCCTCCGGCGTCCCCACCCAGCTGATCAGCAACGGTGGCCTCTTCGACGACGCCCTGGCCGCCCGCCTCGCAACGTTTTCGCCCCGTTCGATCCAAGTCACCCTCAACGCGGATACCCCGCAGCTGCATGATGAGCTCGTGGGCGGTGCCGGTCACTTCGAAAGGACGCTGAGGGGCATTGCGGCGTTGCGGCGCCACGCGGTGACCGTGGTCGGCTGCATGGTGGTCAATCGCAAGAACGCTCACCGCACTGCGGAGGTGCTCGCTCGCTTTCGCGAGCTAGGCGTGCAACAGGTAGCATTGAGCCGCTTCAGCCCAGCAGGCTACTCCACCCGCCACGCGGCAAAGCTGCTGCCAGGCCGCGAGCATCTGCTCGCGTGCTTTGAGGCGGCACTGCCATTTGCGAAGGGGGGCATGCGACTGCAGTGCACCATGCCCGTGCCTCCATGTGCTGTCGAGGTCGAACGCTACGCGCCGATTCGCTTCGGCGGTTGCGCGATCGGTACCAGCGCCCAGGAGTTTGCGGTCGGTCCCGACGGCAGGATGCGCAACTGCACCCTGCACGGGCATGTGATTTCCCAAGCCGGAGACGTGGCCGATCCCGCGGTCGACCTGCATGCGCTCGTGCGGAGCAACGACGTGACCGGCTACCGGCGCAAGATCCCACCGTTCTGTCGCGGGTGCTTGTACGAGGACTCGTGCGCTGGCGGTTGCGGAGCCGCTGCGAGCTGGGTGCACAGCGGGGCCCACGGCGAACACCCCGACCCGTTTGTCGGGCAGTACGTGGACGAGGGGTTCGCACGCGCGCTCGCGCGTGTGCGAAGTGACCCGCCGGCAGCGAGCCGGCGACGACGGCTGGACGTGATCCTGTAGGGGCGGCGGCCGGGGAAGGATACGAGCGAGATGAGTGAAGACCGGGAGGAAGAGCGAGACACGCCTGGCGATGTGGCCAAAGACGCCGAAACCCCACAAGCGCGCGCGCGTCGCATCATTCTGGCCCGCCGCAGCCGGTTCATGGCGGCGGCGCTGGCCGGCGTCGGGGTTGGATCCAACCTGGATGGGTGCGCTGCCACCGACCAGGCGCCCGAAAACGACGAATCCTATGCCACCGGGCGCACGGGCACGCAGGTGTGCCTCACCATGATTGCCCCGCCTGTGGCTGGTCCGCCCCGCATGGCCC
>JAPPOR010001013.1 GCA_028817905.1 Myxococcales bacterium | reverse complement strand
CCCTAGAAAATCCCGTCGGTCGTCGAAAGCCCTGTGAAGCCGAATCCCTGCGCGATCCGACGCCGGAGCCATGAATGATCCGGGCTAGCAGTAGGACTCGGCCATGGACGCAGCAGTTTCTGCGCCTGAGGCTTCTGAGCCGCTGCGGTCGCTGTATCCGCGGACCTCGTCGAGGTAGGCACGTGCGGTGTCGCGGTCCTCTTCGCCCCGGGCACGCAACTGTGCGATCGCCTCGGTGACCGTTTCGATCTCGGCACGCAGGCGGGCGGTTTCCTGCGCCTCCGTGTCCGCCTCGTCCTTGAGTCGCTGCATCTCTGCGAGCAGTTGGGCCGTGGCTTCGCGGATCTCTTCGGTTGAGCGGCGCTCCTGCTCGGCCTCGGCCCGGGCTGCCTCTGTCTGGGCCCGCATCGCCTCGGATTCTGCCCGGAGCGCTTCGGTGCGCTCTTTCAGGTGTTCGATCTCAGCCTTGAACTGCTGGGTCTGCTGTTGCTCGGCTGCGGCCTCGGCGGCGTGGTCGCCGGCCAGCTGTCGATCGCTGTCCGCTTCGGAAGCGCTGGCTTCAGCCTCGCTACCTTGGGTGTCCGCTTGGCCCGCCGCGGAGGCAGCCCGACCCGCGTCCGTTTCCGCCTGCTCGGCGGCGCCTCCGGCTCGGCTGGTTTGCTCGTGCGCGCGAGCGCCGGCGTCCCCCGCAGCGTGTTCGCTTTGTTCGGCCTGACCCGAGGCGGATTCCGCAGTGTCCCGGGCGGTCCCGGCACTGGCGCTGCCTTCCGCGGCTTCAGTGGCGGCGTCTTGACCCGCGCGCGCGTTCTGTGTGCTCTGCTCGGCTGCACTCGCAGCGTCGCCGGCCGCCTCCGCCGAACGCTCGTGGTTGGTTTCGGCGCGCTCGGCCGACGAGTTGATCTCGTCGACCATGACCTCGGCCCGAGCGCGGGTATCCGAAATACTCGCGACGTCGCGTCTATCTAGCGGCGTGCGTTCGCTATCCGCTTCGGGTCTGCGCGTCCCGTCACCCTCGGTCGAGCTGGCACCTGGCTCGCCACCACCACGCGTGCGTGGGTCAGTGCGCTCGGCCGACGGTGGATGGGCCTGCTGGCGGGTGGGCACAGCGGCATTCGGATCGATGGGGACCTTGAATTGGCCGGCCGTCCCGTCGGAGCCGTCCTTCAGCCCAGTTTCGAACTCGACGTCTTTGCTCTTGTACCCCAGGCCCGTGGTCAGATCATCATTGCCTTCCTTGCCACCCAGTTTCATGGACACTTCGGTCCTGTCGCCCTGGCCGTCTGTTTCAACGCGCTTGGCTTCGAGTCCCAGGGACTGTTCCCCCTTTATGTTGCTGTTTGCCGACAGGGAAAGTTCCCTTTCCGTGACCCGCCCATCCGCATGCTCGACGGTTCGCTTCGTCTCGAACTCGCCACTCAGGCTCGGGCCAATTCGTGGCCGGTCCACGTCTAGGCCGCGTTCGTCGACTTCGATACCACCTGCGATACCAATGCCTCCCCTCGCCTCGACGGCCACCTGATCGCGGGTCGTGGCACCCGCCTCGGTATCGACGGGCGCAGACTTGTCCGTCACGCGCAGGCCGATCGTTGGCCCCTCTACCGCCCCACCAAGGGCTACCTTGTGGTCGTCCAAGTCGAGCTTGACTTCGGCGCTTCCGGAGGCCACGCCGGTCGTTGTGACCTGCTCAAGCGTCTGGCCATCGTGCGCAATTCGGCTTTCGGTTTCCTTGACCTCGTGGAGCTTGAAGGTCCCCTTGATGTCGACTCCGTCTTGCGTAACTGACGCTCCGCCCTCTGCGGCAAACTCAGTGCCCGTTTCCGTGGTGGTCGATAGATCCCCGCCGGCGTGAAACTTCGCATGGTAGCTCTGTGTCTGGCCGTCAGCGGTTTGAAACACAATCTCGTGGCTGTCGTCTTCCGCACGGACTCCCACGTGGGTGAGCTTCACGTCCTGATCCGGCCACTGGTCACGAATCCGCTTGAGTTGTTCCGCGACTTCGTCCAGTTGAGCGTCTGATGCGCCGTCGAGAATTCTTCGCGAAACCTCGTCCTGACCGAAGGCCTCTTCGAGCAGGTCCCGGGCCGTGCGCGTCCCACCATCGCCGTCCGTTCGAAACGCCATCCCAATCCTTTCAACAACAAGATATGTTGCCACGCTGGTGATGTGTGTTGCCAGCTTGCTTCCGTTGGCTCGGACAAAGCAGTGGCAGCGTGTAGTCGGTGTAGGACGGAGCTGGCCTTGCCGGTGCTCGTCGTGGGGGAGCCCGGGGCTTGTAAGTCCGGCCGCCTAGCGCAGGCTAGGTGGCTCCCTTCGGGTCAGGGGGCCGGTTGCAGCAAGCCTTGCCATGGATCTGCACCGGAGGGCATGGAACCGTTCCATAGGAGCAATACACGCAGCAGTCTTCGGGCTTTGGCGCGAGGACCCGACCGCAGCCCCGGCAGTCGTAGCGCGCCTGGCAGTAGTAGGTCGGCATCTGCTCGCGGGCGGCGTGATGGCACACGGGGCAGGTGATGGTGCTGCAGAGCACGACGTTGGGTGAGCCCATGGCGGAAGACTCCCAGAACGCGGGCTCCCGAGACCACGGCAGCCCGCCGTGAAGCCACTCTATCCGCGCGCCGGCGCGTACGAAAGGATCTCCGTGGCGGTCTGCGCTACCCCAAGGTACGGACAGCGCCTCCTGAGCGCGCTGCGGTTCTTGCACCTCCTAGCGAATACCCGTAGCTTGCCGGAGGACAGGTGAACGGGGACGCCTTGCGGCCCCCAATCGCGGGCCCTAGGCCGTTAGGAGGGGGTTCATGACCGTGTTCGATACGGGTCGTCGTGCGATCGGTCTCGCCTTTGAGCACGGGCGTTCGCACGTGACATGGATGCTGTGCCTGGCGGTTTGCGCCTGTTCTCAGGCCCAACAGCAGGGGCCGGTGCCTACCGAAACGCAGAGCCCGCCGGTCGAGGTTACGCGGCCAATCGAGAACGGACCCGCCGCCCGGGCAATGCCTCCAGGCAGCGCAGCTGACAGTCAAGCCAGGCCGGTTGAGGCCCGCGACGGGCGTCCGCCGCCAACACTTCCTGCGGTGGATCCTGGTGACGCCGCAGGCGAAGGCGGCGCCGGCGGGACAGAACAAGGAGGAGCTCCCGCCCCGGCCGACGGCGACGCGCCCAGCGACGTCGACAACGAACAAGCTGCCGCACCCCCGCATCCAACGGTGGGCTGGACCATGATGGGACATGATTTGGCTTCGACTTACTGGAACCGTGCCGAGACGCGCCTGAGCACCGACAACGCTACCAAACTTGAGGTGGCCTGGACGGAAAGGCTGGGCGGCCAGGTGCTCGGTGCTGCGCTGCAGCACGGAGACGCCATCTACGCGTCCAGTACCGAAGGCGTATACGCCTTCGACGCCGCAACCGGTGATTCCCTCTGGATGGCTCCCATCCCTTCGACGAGCGCCCTGTGCTACTCGAGCGGCAGACTCTTGCTCAACACGAGGGGCGGAGTCGTGGCGCTGGACGCGCAAGATGGGCGTGAACTATGGGTAGCAGACCTCGATCCGCAGCAAACCACCGATGGCATGGGGTCCGTCGTGGTGGCCGAGGGGCGGGTGTTGACCGGGAGCTCCAACGGCGCTGCGGAGCTGGGCAGCGTGGAGTTTCGCGGCTTCGTGGTGGCGCTCGATGAGGAGACGGGCGACGCCCTGTGGCGAACGTACACCGTTCCCAGCGATGCGTTCGGCGTCGGCGTCTGGTCGACGCCTTCGGTCGATCTGGAGGCAGGGCGCGTGTTCACTACTACAGGCAACAATTACGGGCCACCTGCTACCGACACGTCGGACGCGTTCATGGCGTTCGACCTGAAGACGGGGGACCTGTTGTGGAAGAACCAGCGTCTTTCGGGCGACACCTTCGGGGGGCCACGCCTTAGCCGTGGGTTTGACCAGGAGTTCGGCGCAAACCCGGTGCTCTATGAAGCTGCTGTCGATGGCGTGATGACGCGGCTGGTGGCGGCCGGTCAGAAGTCGGGCGAGTTCCACGCCCTGCGCCGGGACGATGGTGAGGAAGTCTGGAGCCGCGCGCTGTGCCCTGGCTCGCCCATACCCGGGGGCGTCTTTACGAACTCGTCGTGGAGTGGCAGGTACCTGCTGGCTGCCTGCAACCACCCCGGTGGCCGGGACGCGCCGGCAAGCACCTTGTTCGCCCTGGACGGCGCCACTGGAGACGTTGCCTGGTCACGCGCCCTTCCCAACTACGTGTTCGGGCGCATCGCCATCGCCAATGGTGTGGGTGCCGTCGGTGTCGGGGAGGCGCTGGAACTGTTCAACACCGACACCGGGGAAGTGCTCAAGCGCTTCACGACGGAGGGTACCGTCGCCAGTACCATCACAATGGCCAACGGCCGCGTGGCCTTCGGTGACGGGTTGACCTGGCACAATGGGAAGCCTGGCGGCACGCTGACCGTGCTTTCACTGCCTGAATAGCCGGTATTCGTCAGCGAGCATCGATGAGGGATTCGTAGCGTAGCGCCGTCCGGATGGGTGGGGTCGTCCCCAGGCCTATCCATCTCTTGCAGGCTCGCGCGCACCCTTTAGAACTGAGGGGAGTGTTCGCGGGGCGTGTCGCCGGGGTCACACTGGGCGCCTTTGGCCTCAGAGTCGCATCCCAGCCAGGCCGGCACGCTCACGATCCCGGCACTCTTCGGTGACGATTCCTCCCCAGCACCGGCTATTGGCATGCTGCGTGCCTCCTGCGTGACCACCCGGTTGCGGAGCGCTTCGCCGCGGCAGGTGAGTAGGCAAGGAGGACATTTCGTATGGTCAGAACCGTGTTGCTGCTGCTTGTTGCAGGCCTGCCTGGTTTCGTTGGATGCCCGGATTCGCGCTCAGTGGGGTCCGGATTGGGGGTCGCAGGGGACCGCACTCTGGGCTCGCTGGACGGTGCCGAGCGTCCAGAGGCCCACGCTGCCCGACACTCGAACAGCGACTCGGTTGGCTGGCCCGCCATCGCGAGCCGGTGCATAGTGTCGTAGGTCACCGAGCGACAAAAGACGTGTCACGCTACGAGAACTACACGAAGACCTCTTCGAACTACGACGACAACCGGATCGCACCCGGGCTGCAGATCATCCGACGCCTATTCGAGGGCCTGCGTCCACGTTCGGACAGCCCTCGCTTGCTCGATGCCGGTTGTGGCACTGGAGCATACCTTGCAGCCCTACACGGGTGCGGTGGCACGCTTGTGGGCCTGGAGCTCAACGAGGGCATGCTCGGGCGCGCCCGGGCCAAGCTCGACGAGTTCGACGATATCGTCCTGGACCACGGCAGCGTTCTGTCGATGCCCTACGGCGACGGAGAGTTCGACCTGGTGATGTTCAACCAGGTGCTCCACCACCTCGACGGAGAGGATGGCGAAGGCGGCGGTTGGCCCAAGCTCAGTCAGGCGCTTGCAGAGACCCGGCGAGTTCTTCGTGCCAATGGTGCGCTACTGATCAATACGTGCACCCAGCAGCAGCTCGCAGACGGCTTCTGGTATGCGCCCCTGATTCCGTTGGCCATTGGGCGGATGGCGCGACGCTACATCCCGGTGCCGGCACTGCTGGAACTTCTGGATGAGCACGGGCTCCGGTCTTCCGCTCGCGAGGTTCCCTTCGGGGACTCGTTCTATGGGGAGCGCGCCCTGGATCCATCGGGCCCGTTCGACGCTGCCTGGCGCAGCGGTGACTCGGTGTGGGCGCTGGCGACACCGATGGAGCTGCAGGAGGCACTTCAACAGCTCCAGATCATGCACGACGCGGGAACAGTCGATGCGTTCGTGGCGCAGCGCGAACAGCTGCGTCGCGGCGTCGGACAATGCATCTTCATCGAAGCCCGCGTCTCCCGGCCTACAGGAGCTCGCGGAGCACCCGCGACAAGTAGCTCATGAGCGGCTTGCTGTTGCGCGGGAAGTAGTGTCCTCCGGGGACGACGTGCATGTGCACGGGTGCTGTCGTGTACTGCCCCCAGCCCTCCATTGTCGACGGGTGGGCTATCGCGTCGGCGTGTCCCGAGACCACCACCAATGGAATGTCGAGCGGTGGCGCTGGGGCCGCGTGATAGGTCTCGTACATCTGCATGTCGGCGCGCAGTGCCCGCATCAGTATTGCCCGGGTCTCGGCGTCAGTCAGGAGTGCTGGATCGATCGGTTCATAGTACCGGGCCATCGCGCTGATGAACGCGTCCTCGGGCAGGCGGTGCAGCGCTGGTCGGTCGAGCCTCGCGCTGGGCGGCCGGCGCCCAGACACGATCAGCGCGCACGGAGATCGCCACCCGGCTTCGCGCAGTCTCAAGGTGGCTTCGTAGGCGAGTAGACCTCCGAGGCTGTGTCCATACAGCACGAAAGGTAGGTCGGCGCCGTTCTGGAATGTGTTCTCGACGAAGAGACGGGAGGCGGCAACCAGGTCCCGCAAGGGCTCTTCTCGAAAGCGGGACCAGCGACCGGGAAGGTGGACCGGGCACACCTCTACTTCCCTTGGCAGCTCTCGCCACCAACGCCCAAACAGTGCTGGTCCCCCACCAGCGTGAGGAAAGCAAAACATCCGGAGGAGCGCTTCAGGTGCCCTGTGCACACCGAACAGCCATCTATTGTCATGCATATCGGTCTTTCCCGAGAACGTTCTATGCTCGGAGCATCTCGCTGGCCACGGCGCGCATCAGCTCACCGGCTGCGGTCATTCGATAGTGTCGGTACCGGAAATGCACAGCAGGCGAACCCGTCCAGTCGCGACCAGCCTGTCTTGCTCGTCGCGAATCTCTGCTTGCCATGCTTGGGTCGTCCTACCTCGAGTCATTGGTGTTGCGACAGCTCGAAGGGTACCCTGGCGTATGGGCCGGATAAAGGATGTCTGGTTCTCGAGCCCAACCACCGTACCGCCTGGATCGTGCTGCTTGGCGTAGAGGGCCGCCCCTACGGAGCAGACCGTCTCGACTGCACTGCAGTGCACGCCGCCATGCACGATCCCCCGCTGCTGGTGGTGGCGAGGTGCAACGGTCCATTCCAATACAACTTCCTCGGGGGAAGCGTTGACAATCTTCATTCCCAGCGCTGCCAGGAGGTCTTCGCCTCCATCAGTATCCTGTGGCGTTGTCGCTCCGTCGAGCGAGGCGACGATGTGGGCAACCGACGGGCAATCATAGACGAGGGTCGCAGGGAGCGAGCGGTCGAGAGTACGCTCGAGACGGTTTCTGAATCGAAGCGCCATCAGTGAGTCCACGCCCAGCTCAGCAAAGGGCGTCTCGGGCGCCATCCTGGGCGCCTCAAAGGCCTCCCTCGCCACCCGCATCACGACAGCCGTCTGCTCGGCGTCTAGCGGGCCGCTCCCTTCAAGCCGTTCCCAAGCACCTGCCCCGTCGGGCTCTGCGCTGTCACGCGCAAGGGCACCCCGGTCTATCTTGCCGTTAGAGCTCAATGGGAGTGAGGACAGTACCTCGATGCGCACTGGAACCATATACTCCGGCAGTGACTGCCTGCAGTGCTCCAGAAGGGTTGCCCCATCAGTCAGCTTGGAAGCCGATGCCGAGTTGGCTGGCTGCTTTCCCTGCTCAAGGAAGGCCCAGCCCCGCTGCTTGCCTGACCAGTCCACGGGACCGCCAACCAGAGCATGCAGATACAGGTCAGAAGGATCGAGCTGCAGTGCCGGTAACAGATCGCTGATATCTAGCCCACCCACCTGGCACAGACCGATTCCGTACTTGGAAGCTGCGTCCTCCAGCCGTTGGCAGATGGCCCCGGTCTCTAGGAGGCAGGCGAGCTCGCTCTGTTTTCCAAAAAGGGGTGCGACCCGGGCCATGCGCCCTACTAGCATTAACAGGAAAGCGGACCCACTTGCGAGGTCCGCGTTGCGGGGTGGCAGATGCCTCGCATCTACGGTCGTATGTGCGTCGAGCTGAAGTAGCTGACGGCCGATAGGGTCGTAGCGATAGAGACCACCCGAAAGACCCCGCACGCGCCCCGGACGCACCGACACGTACAGCTCAAGTGGCCGCCGCGCAGCTAGCGAGTGGACCTCTCGCGATGGCACTGGCTGCGCGGCGTCGAGCAAGCCGGCGAAGGGCTCGAGAGGTAACGCCCGTGTTTCAAATGTGCGAAAGCTGCGTCGGTTCAGCCACCTTTGCTCCACCGCGCGATTCGACAACGATCGGGGTAAGCCGATCGCCTCGCCGCCGGTATCGCGGATGCCGTGACGACCCAGTTTGAACTGCAGAGCTTGTCGCGTCTCTCTAAGTATCTGGAACTGCGCCAGGTCAGGGGTTGGACGGTCGCGCTGTGCGCTGGCGAGTATGTCGGCGTCGACGTCACGCTGCGTTCCCCGTGGGGAAACCACTAGGGCTTGCAGCAAGATGTCATGCGGCTCCAGACCGAGCGTTTTTTCGGACCCCGCAAGCACCACATCGTGCATCTGATAGGAGTGTAGGCCTTGCGCGGTCGCCCAATCGCTCAACAGGTGACCCATGGCACCCGCTTCTATTGCGCAGAACTCGACGCTGAGTGGTCCGTACGCAGGTGCGATCGCCCCCAGGCGACCTACCATGAGGTAGGCGCAAGATACGGAGTCGGGTAACGTTTTGCGTCCCGGTGAGCGGTCACGCCACAGGCACGTCTGCGTCGAAAGGGTGACCAGCGCGTGTTCTTGCGGGTGATAGTAGTAGTTGCCACTCGCGAGACCTTCGATTCCATCGGGGTTCACGCACACAAGCACCTGGACCGGGTAGAGGCTTCCCGCCGACGCGTACCGGGCCTTCGGAAGCGCGGAGTAGTTGTTCGGGACATGCCGCAGTTGTTCGAGCATGGCGGCTACTGTCGTCATGTCGAGCGGTCTGGCGCCCTCGGCTTCCACAGCGCTCGCGGGCTCGCATGTAGCGGGTAGCGCAACGGTTGTGATTGCGTTCTCCAGGCGGTCTGGAGCACCGGGGGGGGCTTCCCAGAGCTTCCGACGCAACGCGGGTTCCTCGACCAGCGTCAGCTCCGGCAGGTTAGTCCACCGCGGCGTCGCGGGTCGCGCCAGCACGTCATTCAAGCCGGTATCATCGCGCAGCACGACGTGGGCCATCAATCGCTTCTCGCGTTCGCCGATGGCGACCACTGCCGCTTGCCGGACGTCTGGATGGCGTTCGAGGGCGTACTCGATCTCACCGAGCTCGACTCGAAACCCGTTGATCTTGACTTGCTGGTCGCGCCTGCCCAGGAACTCGATGTTCCCGTCGGTACGCCATCGACCCCAATCCCCCGTCCGATACAGGCGCTCGCCGGTACGGGGGTGCTCTATGAAGCGCTCGGTAGTCCGCTCCGGGTCGGACAGATAGCCGAGTGCGAGACCGATGCCTCCGATGTAGAGCTCGCCCGGAACCCAGGTCGGACATGGCTCGAGAGCCCTGTCAAGGACGTGAAAGCGCTGGTTCGCCATGGGTCGCCCGTACGGAATGCTGGTCCACTCAGGTGCGACCCTTCCGACCGGGTACAGAATGGACCAAATCGACGCTTCCGTTGCGCCTCCCAGACTGATGAGCTTGGCCTTCGGGACAGCAGCGCGGAGCGAGTCGGGCAGTGAAACCGGGATCCAGTCGCCGCTGAGAAGCACGAGCCGCAAGTCTTGCATGCGCGAAATCACCTCCTGTCTTCCCGCGCCATACTCGAGGAGCAACTGCAGCAGGGCTGGCACCGTGTTCCAGATTGTCACGCCTTGAAGCATGGGGGGCCACTGTGCCGGGTCCGCGATCTGTTCAGCGTCAGGCACGACGATCGTCCCGCCAGCCGCGAGTAGCCCAAAGACATCATAGACCGATAGATCGAACGACAGCGAGGAGAGCGCGAACACCCGATCGGTTGGGCCAACGCCGAAACGCCTGTTGATGTCTAGAATCGTATTGACCGCGCCGCGATGGTCGATCATCACCCCCTTTGGTTTTCCAGTGGAGCCCGATGTGAAAATCACATAGGCCACATCGGTCGGGAGCTGCGGGGTCTTCAGCGGTGCGTCGTCCTCTTCGAGTGGCCACTCGACGACGACCCGGGATATATGCTCGGCCCAGGCGAAATCCCTATCGACGTTGGCCTGGGTCACGACGAGTGAGACCCCGCCTGCTTCGAGTAGGTGACGGCAGCGCTGGGCTGGAAGCCCTGCATCGACGGGTAGGTAGGCGGCCCCAGCGTGCAAAATGCCAAGCGCGCCGGCAACCTGTTGCCAGCTCTTGTGCATCACGACCCCGACCAGGTCGCCACGCTCCACGCCCAAAGAGCGCAGGCGACGACCGAGGCTATTGGCAAGTCCGAATAGCTCGCGGTAGCTCAGCGACCGCTCGCCAGATACGAGTGCTGGGTGGTCGGGACGCTGCCTTACCTGCTCTGCGAAGAGCCCGTGAAGAGTTTGGGAGGATGTTGGTGCCTCGGTATCGTTGGCCAGTGCGATGCGAGCCTGCTGTTCAGAGGACAGGGAAGGGGACCAGGCGCGGCTCCAGGCGCTCTCACTTTCTGACAGCAGCGAGATGCGACGCTGGAACGCTTCCAGCATTTCGTCGAGCAAGCCAGGGGGGAAGCGTGCCTCGACAGCGTCCCAGGCACAGATGAGAGCGCCTTCGACCTCCGATACGATGTGGTCGAGCCAGACCTGGGGGGTCTGGCTACTTCCGAATACAGGCTCTCCGAGCCACCCTTGACCGATGCCGTCCTCACGATCGGCGAGGCCCAGGATGCTCGTAAAGACGAACGGCAAGACGACTGGCTCACCACCCTGAGACCATGCGCGCAACACCTCGACACCGTTGATGGCTTCGCAGTGGTCGAGGTGCCTGCGGAGCTGTGCTTGGAGTTGACTAGCACGTGCATCAAAGTCCGCATCAGGATCGAGGTCACATTCGAGAAACAGGAGGTTGGTGAACTCGCCGACCAACGCGTCGACTTGTGGATGGACGCGCGGACGATTGAACTGCGTGAGGTTTAGCACGAATGGATCCCCCCCGGCCCAGTGGCTCAACACCTCGGCATAGGCCGAGCACACAACCATCGATGGCGTCAGTCCTCGCTCCCGGGCTAGCACCTTCAGGCGCGCCCAGGATTCTGGTAACAGGCGTGCCTCGCGCCTCCGGGTCTGTGGTGCGAAGGCTCTACCTGCAATCCTCGGCACCGCAGGAATTGGAGGGAAGAGGGGACGGCGAGCGGTCCAGTATTCCATGGCGGCTCTATGCTGCGGGCTCGCCTTGAGCTGTTGCTGCCGCACCACACAGGCTCGGAAAGTACAGCCACTGGGTAGCTCGGGAAGAGCTGCGCCGTGGTAGCACCGTTCCCAGTCGGAAAGAAGAATGCCGATGCTGCTAGCGTCCACCAGCAGCATATCCATGTCGAGGTGCAGGCGCAGCTTCCCCCCGGCCAGTAGATGAGCTCGGGTTTCGAACAACGGCCACTGATCGATAGGACGATGGGCATTGGCCATCTCGTGTCGGACCTGTGTCAGTCGGGTTGAACACTCTGCGTCGCTCATCTCGCGGAGGTCCTGGCACACGATGGGTGCGGAAGGTACCTCGGGCAGAACGCGCTGAAAGCCACCGTCTGTGAACACCAGACGCAGCGCGTCGTGCCTAGCGATGACCGCTTGCCAAGCGGCGTCCAGCCGAGCGAGGTCCAAGTCAGTCGACTCGAACTCATAGTAGAAGTGGCACGATACGCCTGCTTCCGAACCTTCCTGTGTGTGGCCCGTCCGCGCAACCCAGTACGCTTGCTGCATGGGGGTGAGCGGGAAGGGTTCGTGGGCGTCGGAGGCGGGGCTCTGTGGAGCGCTCCCGAGCCCAGCATACGGAGTAGGGGTGGTCGTCGGATCCGGTTCGTCGAACTTCTTGGCCACTTCAAGCTGCAGGGAACCGAGGTCAGATTTGAACAGATCCGAGATCGAAACCTCAGCGCCGACCGCAACGCGCAGTCGGTTGCGCAGCTCGACGGCCATCAACGAGTCGATCCCGAGCTCGAGCAGCGGGACGTGGGCCCGCACCGCTTGTTCATCCGGCATCCCGAGGACAGTGGCCACCTCGCTCCTGACCAGGTCGTTCAGGGCATCCCGTCGTGCAGAGGGTGGCATGCGGGCCAAGCGGTCACGTTGCTCCAGGGCTTCTTCCGGTCGCACGTTCGCCCGCCGCTGCCTCGTTCGCACGAGCTCGCGGAACATGGCCGGGACCTGCGATGCTTCGCCGTGTTGGTACGCTCCGTTCGCGTCCAAGTGGATCGGCACGAGCGCACTTTCGGGGCGCCCCAGCGTGGCGTCAAGCAAGGCGCAGCCCGCCTCGGCGGCCAATGGTGACAGCCCGTGGCGCGCCATGCGAGCCAGGTCTGCCGCGCCCAAGTGGGCGGTCATGCCGCTTCCCTGCGGCTTCCAAAAACCCCATGCCAGGCTCAGTCCTGGGAGTCCGCGCGCCTGGCGGCTCGAAGCCAAGGCATCCAGGAACGTGTTGGCGGCCGCGTAGTTCGCCTGTCCTGGCGTTCCCAAGGTACCCGACGCTGACGAGAACAGGACGAAGGCCGAAAGCTCGAGCTCGCGAGTGAGGTCGTGCAAATACCAGGCGCCATCGACTTTCGGTTGCAGTACGCGCTCCAGCTGGTCGTTCGTCAAGTGCTCCACGAGTCCATCATCCAGAGCCCCCGCCAAGTGGAAGACCCCACGCAACCCGCGCTCCTTGGGGACGGCGTTTATGACGGCTGCCACCTGGGTGGCGTCTGACACATCGCAGTCCGTGACTGTCACGCTCTTGGCGCCCAGCGCATGCAGGTCCGCCAGGAGCTGCTGACTCGCGGGAGCCTCCGTGGCATGGCGGGAGGTCAACACGAGGTGCCGTACGCCGTGCTCTGTCACCAGATGGCGCGCCAGGATCTGACCGAGTTCGCCCAGGCCTCCACTGATCAGGAACGTGCCTGTTCCATACTCCTGCGCCCTGGTCACCTGCTTGTGCATGTGCCGCACGGACACGAGGCGCGCCGCACGGGCCTCGTCGGCCCTGATCGCGATTTCGGGCTCTGCGTCAGTAGCCAAGACACGGTCCAGTTGATCGGTGGCGGGGTCTTCAACATCCAAGTCGACGAGCCTCAAGGCCCGATCGGTGTGTTCGCTTCGGGCACTGCGAATGAGCCCCCACACCGGCGCATGCGCCAGGTCGAGAACCTCCTCTTGCGGGCCCGCGGCGACGGCTCTGCGCGTCACCCATACCAATCGGGTACCGGCCAGCTCAGGCATCCCGAGAATGCGTTGCAGGTCGTTCAGAGCCCGCTTAGTGACCGTATGCGCCTCGCCTGGCAAACCATCCGGACCGTGGTCGGCTAGCCTAGCTACATCACCTGTAGCATCAATGACTAGACGACCGGGGGGAGGGGGTCCTCCGTCGAGTGCGACCCGCAGAGCGCTCACGTCCGGAACGCGCGTTGAGCAAGAAACCGTACCGAGGGATCCGTCGCCGCCTACGGCCCAGGTGCTGCACCGGGTGTTTGGGGGCGGCGATGCTGGCATCAGCTGGGCGGGAGCCCAGTCGACTCGGTAGAGGTCGCGGGAATCCCTCCGTGCTGCGGCGCGTAGCTGCTCCACGCTCGCCCGTCGCAAGCACAGCTCGCCCACGGTCGCCACGATCGTACCCATGGGATCGGCGACGATGAGCCGCGCGGCCATGTTCCCAGGTTCGCTCGTGGTCACAGTGAGTTGGACTCGGAGCTCCGTCGCCCCGGTGGCATAGAGTTCAGCGTCCGACCATGCGAAGGGGAGCAGCACATCGTCTGAGGGTTCCTCGCTGGCTACGAATCCGAGCAGGTGAAGCGCTGCATCCAGGAGAGCAGGATGAAGGGCGTAGTCGACCGCGAAGTCAAGCTCGCCGGGCGGTAGCACGACGCGCCCGTACATTGCGTCGCCCAGACGCCACGCTTCCGTCAGGCCTCGAAAGGTTGGCCCGTACTCGATGCCCCGCTGGGAGAAGCTCGTGTAGAGTCCCTTGAGCTCGATACGGCTCGCACCTTCGGGTGGCCAGGTTTGCAGCTCAGCCGGCGCAGCCGGCTCGGTCGAGTGCTCCGTGGCCAGTTCTCCGCTTGCGTGCTGGGTCCATGGAACGTCTTCGGTGGCTTCGCCCGGGCGACTGTGGACGCTCAGCTTACGATATCCGGCCGCGTCCGCTACGTTCACCCGTACTTGCAGCTGCACCGCAACTCCATCGGGAACGACGAGCGGGGCTGCTAGCATCAGTTCACGGACCCGCGTGGAGCCTGCCGCGTGAGCTGCGGTCATGGCGAGTTCGAGCAGAGCGGTCCCTGGTACGATCGAAAACCCGAAAACAGTGTGGTCCATCAGCCAGGAGCAATCAGCCTCAGCCAGCCTGCCGATCAGGAGGAACTCGTTGCTGTCGGCAAGCGCAGTGGTGGCGCCAAGCAGCGGGTGATTCAGCGTTGTGAGACCCAAGTCGTTGGCGCCGTACTCACGAGAACTCGGCCGCTTCCAATAGCGCTGCCGTTGGAAGGCATACGTTGGAAGATCGACGGAACCGGCTCCAACGTGTTCGCATAGCCGCGGCCAGTCGACGTGTTGCCCGTGCACGTGGAGGACTCCCAGCGAATGGATGAGGTCTGCCAGTCCGCTCGCGTCGCGAGTCAGTGAACCGACAACAATGCCTCCCTCTGGACATGCGCTGCTGAGTGGTGACACGAGTACCGGATGAGCGCTGACCTCCACGAAGACTGCGAGCTCATGGGCTGAGAGCGCTTGCAGAGCGAGGTCAAAGCGCACGGGCGCACGAAGATTGCGGCACCAGTACGTCGCGTCCAGTTCTGTGCCATCAATAAAGGCCCCAGTCACAGTGGATACCATCGGAATTGTCGTCGGATTCGGCGCGACGTCCGAGAGTGCCTCGGCTAGCTCGTCCAGAATGCCGTCGACGTGGGCGCTATGCGACGCGTAGTCAACCTCAACCCGCCGGCAGAATATCCCCTCTTCCGTCAACTGCTTCACGAGCCCGGCGATTTCGTTTGCGTCCCCGGAGACCAATACGGACTCTGGAGCATTGGCAGCCGCGACACTCACAGACCCGTACGCACTTGTGAGTCGCTTCTCGACCTCGCGGAGGGGCAGCGCGACCGTGGCCATCCCGCCACGTCCAGCAATGCGACCTAGCAGGCGGCTTCGAAGCGCAACGACCCGCGCCCCATCCTGCAGTGACAGTGAGCCTGCTACCACGGCGGCTGCGATCTCTCCCTGACTGTGGCCGACAACGGCGTCTGGTTCGAGACCAAGGCTACGCCAGGACGCCGCAAGCCCAATGGCCATGGAGAAGAGGGCGGGCTGGACGACATCCACCCGCGTAAGGACGGGAGCGTCGGGATCCCCGCGCAGGACGCCAGTGACGGACCATCCTGTGTGAGGGTGAAGCGCGGCGTCCGCGGCGGCTACCGCTTCGGCGAAGGCCTGACACTCTTCGAGCAGGACGCGGCCCATGTGCACCCATTGGCTCCCCTGGCCGGGAAATACAAACACGGCCCCACATTGTTGGCCTGCTCTTGCGACCGTCACGTCTTTGTGTGGGCGTTCTTCCGAAAGCGCTTCGAGTGCGTTGCACGCTTGCACTGCATCGCTTGCCCGGACGGCGGCACGCACCTCGAGATGGGTCCGCGCAAGGGCCGCAGTCCGCAAAACGTCGGGCCATCGGGCGTCTGGATTGCGGTGCAACCAGGCTCTCCAGCGGGCTGCCTGCGCTCGGAGCGCGGGTCCGCTCCTGGCGGACAACAGCAGCGGCACCTCCAAGCAAGAGCTGTTCGCTTGTTCTGGTAGTGGCCGGACGGACTTCGTGGCCGCTTCCTCAATGACCACATGTGCGTTGGTTCCACTGAAGCCGAAGCCGGAGACCCCGATGCGTCTAGGGCGACTCGGCTCGCGTGGCCAGGGCTGTGCTTCCGTGAGCAGTGAAAGTCCGCTTCCCTGCCAATCAACATGCTCGGTTGGGATATTCGCGTGCAGGCTCATCGGAAGCCGCTCATGCTGCAACGCCAGCACCGCCTTGATTATGCCGAGCACGCCGGCGGCTGCCGATGTGTGGCCAAGGTTCGACTTCGACGAACCTACCCATAGCGGACGCCCGGCGCTGCGGGTAGGGCCAAAGACAGCAGCGAGCGCGCCAGCTTCGATCGGGTCTCCTAGAGGCGTACCGGTGCCATGGGCTTCCACTGCGTCGATGTCCGCCGGGCGTAGCCCGGCGGCACGCAGCGCATTTCCGATAACACGCTGTTGGCTAGGCCCGTTCGGTGCTGACAAACCCTGACTGCGACCATCCTGGTTGACTGCGGAGCCTCGTACCAGGGCCAGCACGCGGTTCCCAGCCTCCAGGGCATCCGAGAGACGCTTGAGTACCACGACCCCGCACCCCTCGGACCAACCGACACCGTCAGCGTCCCGGGAGAAACTCTTGCAGCGGCCGTCCCGGGCCAGACCTCCGAGGCGTCCGAATTCCGTGACGATGGTAGGGGTGCTCATGACCATGACGCCGCCAGCCAATGCCAGCTGGCATTCGCGTTGTCGAAGGGCGGTGCACGCCAGGTGGAGGGCGACCAACGATGACGAGCAGGCGGTGTCCACGCTCATTGCTGGACCCTGGAGACCCAGGACGTAGGCAAGACGTCCGGAGAGCACGCTGCTGGCGACGCTAGCAGCGCTCGCATCGTAGTCCGATCCCATCGATCCCAGGTACACGCCGGTCGCCGTTCCTCCGAGGGAGTCCGGTGCAATTCCAGCGCTTTCCAACGCTTCCCATGCGACCTCCAACAGCAGGCGCTGCTGTGGGTCCATCGTTTCGGCTTCGCGCGGCGCGATTCCAAAAGGCGCAGGGTCAAAAGCCTCGACATCCGTGATGAAGCCACCCTGGTGGGTATGGGTTTTCTTGTCCACATCTGTGTCGGGACCTTCGAGCACTACGGAGCCCCATCGGGGAGGGAATGGACCAATGACATCGCGGCCATCATCCAAGAGTTCCCAGTAGCCGGCGGGGTCCACGACGCCGCCCGGAGTTCGACACCCCATCGATACGATCGCGATCGGCTCGGAGGCGAGCGAGCGCTCCTCTCGCAGCTGCTTCCTCACCCGTCGAAGTTCGAGCAGCGTACCTTCTAGTAGTTCGCGTGTCGTGCCTGCGGTCATCTTTCGGCCTCCAGCTCGCCTCGCACGAGCTCGAGGAACGATGCGTCGTCGAGTTCGCTCAAGCGCGCAGCGTCGGTCTGCTCAGCGTTCGTGCGTGGCTCCTGCGCCTCCGACATGAGCACGTCTAGCACGCCCAGGCGCCTGAGTACGGCAATCGGAACACGCCCAAGTTGTTCTCGAATCTCTGCATCAGTCCAGGGAAGCGGGGCGTCTCTTGTTTCTGTCTCTAGCGAGGCCACCATGTTCTCGACGGTCGGGTAGTCGTAGGCGAGCGTCGCCGGGAGCATGCGGCCGAGTGCCCGTTCGAGGCGGTCTCTGAAGCGCAAGGCCAGCAGCGAGTCCATGCCCAGGTCCGCGAACGCCACCCCTTGGCCGATCTCGGGTACTTCCAGGGTCTCGGCCGCAACCTTCGACACCACCGCGAGCAGTCGTTGGTCCAAGGGCTGACTGTTGGGCCTGCCAACCTCCGGTGGTTCCCTGCGCTTGTCCGAGGAAGTACCTGCTGGCAGCTTGGTCAGCGCGGCTCGATCGACCTTTCCGTTGGACGTCAAGGGCAGGGCATCGTGTACTTCGAAGTGTCCGGGCACCATGTACTCCGGAAGCTCAGTTCGGCAGTGCTCCCGTAACGTGGCCTCGGAAAGGCGCTTTGGCGGCTGGGGCCTACCCTCGGATAGGAAGGCCCAACCGCGGCTCATGCCCGACCAGTCTGCTGCACCGCCAGCCACGGAATGCAAGAACAGGTCGCTTGACACCAGCCGTAGCGCGGGTTCCAGGCCCGTGAAATCGACTCCTCCCAATTGGCAAATCCCCAGCGCATGCTGACGCGCCGCGTCTTCAAGGCGTTGGCATAGACGCCCCACCTCGAGCCGGCATTGCAACTCGCTTTGATAGCCGTAGAGTGGGGCGATGCGGTCTAAGTGCCCCACGAAGAACAGCACGAAAGCGGCTTGCTCGACCATGGCGCGATTGCGACTCGGCACGCGCCAGGCTTCGAGCGGCCAAGCGTCCGCCGTATGGCACAGGGTCTGGTTCCAGCTGTCGTACCGATAGACACCACCTTCCAGATCGTGAACCCGTTGGGGGTGCACCGCTAGATATAGATCAACGGGTCGTAGGGCGGCGACCGACCGGCTGTCGACTGGGTCTGTCTGTGTGGTGCTGAGGAGTCCAGCCAATGCTTCCAGATCCATGACGCGAGCTTCGAAGGTGCGAAAGCTACGCCGAGCGACCCAGCGCTCTACAAGCTTCGGATTGGGCGACCTCGGCAGTGCCAGGGTCGCGCCCGTGGCGGGACGTAGGCCCCGTCGCTCCGCCTTGAATTCGAGCTGCCTTATGGGGTCGGCTATCGGAGCTGGTGCTTTCGGGTCGGGGACAGCCTCGGAAGGGGGGGGTACTTTGGCACTGCGGCCCGGCGCTTCGGAGTCTGGGCCCGACGCAGGGGCAGTCTCGGACAGCGCGAGAGCGTGTAGCGGCACGTCTGTCAGTTCAAGGCCGAGCGCCGCTTCCAGCCCCGTGGTGTCCACGTCGGTCACCTCCCGAGTGTGCACTCCTTGCGATGCTGCTGAACGCTCCAACAACTCTGACATGGCACCTGCCTCGATTGCGCAGAACAGCGCACTGAGCTCCCCATAGAGCGGAGCGATAGCAGTCGTACGCGCAACGGACAGGAGCGTGAGTGATGGTGATCCGGCCGATGTCTCTTCCCGAGCCGTGCCAGCTGCTCGGAAGGGTGTCTGCGCCGAAAGGTAGAGCAAGGCGTGCTCCACGGGGTGGTAGTAGTAGCTCCCCGGCGTGAGCCCTGCGACCCCTCCCGACTCTACAAACACCAGCAGTTGAACCGAATAGGTGCTTCCGGCTGAGGCGTAACGGGCCTTCGGTAGCGGGGAGAAATCATTGGGGACTTGACGGAGACACTCTAGCAAGCGTCCCAGCGAGGCGACCGTAAGCCGACCACACGAGGGGGACGGTTGGGGCGCACTCTGTGCGTCGGGGCGCGGGAGGGCGATCCGCTTCGATTGCTCGTCCACGGCCAAGCGTCTGTTCGGTAAACTGCTCCAAAGCGAACGCCGCAGGACCGGGTCGGCGACTGGCCGAAGCTCTGGGAGTTCTCTCCATTCGGTACGGTACGGCTCTGCCGGGGGCTCAGGTGGGCCAGAATGTTCAGCGCCTAGTACAACGTGCGCCACCAGACGCTTCTTGCGTTCGCCGATCGCGACCACGGCTGCTTGTCGCACCGAGGGGCAACGCTCGATGACAGCTTCGACCTCGCCAAGTTCCACCCGGAAGCCGTTGACCTTTACCTGCTGATCCCGGCGACCCAAGAATTCGATGTTGCCGTCAGGCTGCCACCGGCCCCAGTCCCCTGTGCGGTACAGGCGTTCTCCCGTTCGTGGATGATGAAAGAAGCGTGCCGTCGTCTCCTCCGCGTTCGACCAGTATCCCAGTGCCAGACCCACCCCGGCGATGTAGAGCTCTCCTGGCACCCAGGTAGGACAGGGCTCGAGGTCAGCATCTAGCACGTGCCAACGCTGATTGGTCATCGGAAGGCCGTATGGCACGCTCGACCACTCACGTGGGATGGTTCCGATGGGGTAGAGTATCGACCAGATCGAGGCTTCGGTAGCGCCGCCTAGGCTGACGATCCGCGCGTCTGGAACGATGCGCCGCAGGGCATCGGGCAAGCCGGTAGGAATCCAGTCCCCGCTCAACAGGACCACCCGCAGGTGGCGCATACGGGCGGCGATGTCGGGTCTTCCTTCCGCGTACTCGACCAATACCTGCAAGAGCGCAGGCACGGTATTCCAGAGCGTCACGCCCTCGAGGCAACGCGCCCACTCGGCGGGGTCGACGGCTTGACCCACCTGCGGCATGACGATCGTGCCACCTGCGGCGAGCAGCCCGAAAATGTCGTAGACCGATAGGTCGAAGGAAAGCGATGACAAAGCGAGAACCTGGTCGGCGGGACCGATGGAGAACCGATGGTTGATGTCCAAGATGGTATTGACCGCTCCCCGATGGTTGATCATTACGCCCTTCGGCTCTCCCGTAGAGCCGGAGGTGAAGATGACGTACGCCAGATCCTGTGGTTGTGGCCCGAAGTCCAGCGGCGCCTCGCTTTGCTCGAGCGGCGTGTCGACAACCACGCGACGTACTCCATCGGGCCATGCGAAGCCTTCGTCCAGATGTTGTTGCGTCACGACGACGGAAACCCGGCCTAGCTCCAGTAGTCGCCTCCGTCGTTCGGGCGGTAGCGCGGCGTCCACAGGTAGGTAGGCGGAGCCGGCCTGAAGAATCCCGAGCGCTGCGACGACCTGTTGCCAGCCCTTGTGCATCACGACTGCAATCAGGTCGCCGCCTTGTGTGCCCAAACGACGTAGGCGGCGGCCCAGCCGTTTGGCGTGGCCGTGCAGCGCTTTGTAGGTAAAGGAACGGTCGCCGTCTAGGAGTGCTGGGTGATCTGGCTGCTGCACGACCTGCTCGACAAACAGTCCGAGCAGGGTCTTGTGCGAGACAGGTCTTGAGGTGTCGTTGGCACGAGCGATGCGCTCTTCGTGCCCGGGGGCGAGCAAAGCGGGCCTCGGATCGTGCCAGGCGCCATCGCTCTGCGCCAGGCTTACAATGCGAGCCTCGAAGGCAGCTAGCATTTCGTCGACTAGGCCCTCTGGAAAGCGGCTGTAGACGTAGTCCCAGGTGCATGTCAGTGACCCGTCGACCTCCGAGACGATGTGGTCCAGCCATACGTGCGGCGTCTGGCTGATCCCGAAGATGCCGTGGCCCAGCCACGCTTGACTGGTACTGTCTGCAGGCGCACGCTCGTGCTTGCGCAACCCTTCATGGTGCGCGCCGAGTCCGAGCGTGCTCGTGAAGACCACCGGCGCGAGGATTGGCTCGGATCCATTCGACCAAGCCCGGAGGACCTCGACACCATTGATCGCATCGCTGTGATCGAGGTGTCCGCGCATCTGTGCCTGAAGCGAGTCCGCCCAGGCCGCGAAGGGCGTCGCGGCAGGGCGCTTGCATTCAAGAAAGACGACGTTGGTGAACTCGCCGGTGATTTCTTGGATGCGCGGGTGGACGGGTGGCCTGCTGAACTGCGTTACGTTGAGCAAGAAAGGCGCCCCACCACTCCAACGAGCGAGGACTTCTGCGTAGGCGGAGCACAGCACCATGGAAGGCGTGATACCCCTTTGCCGCGCCATCTGCTTGAGCTGCGCCCAGTGTTCCTTCGATAGTCTTGCTTCGCGTCTTCGAGTAGCGGCATCGGGGGGGGCTTGGTTCATGGGGAGCGCGGGTATCGGGGCGAAATCGGGCCGGCGCGCGCTCCAGTACTCGATGGCGGCGCGATTCCGAGGACTGCCGGCAAGAGCGTGCTGTGCTAGGACGCACGCACGAAACGTGCAGTCTTCGGGAAGCTCGGGTGGTGGAAGGTCGCGGTAGTACGCTCGCCAGTCGGCCATCAGTGTGTCTATGCTGCTGGCATCGACCAGCAGCATGTCGATGTCTACGTGAAGACGCAGTCGCCCGCGTGGCAGAAGATGCGCTCGCACCTCAAAGAGCGGCCATTGCGTAGCAGGACGCAATCGGGTTGATAGCTCATCTCGGACCTGTTGCAGATGGGCGGCTCGGTCTGACTCGCTCAACGGTCGGAGATCCTCGCAAACAATGGGGGCCGGAGGCACTTCGGCTAGCACGCGTTGGTAGCCGTCCTCCGTAAACACCAGTCGCAAGGCGTCGTGCCGGGCTATTACCTGCTGCCAAGCACGGTCGAGACGGCAAAGATCGAGTTCGCTGGACTCGAACTCCTCGTAGAAGTGACAGGCCACACGGGGCGCATCCTTGCCGGCGGATGCCCCGCCAGTGCGGCCTACCCAGTAAGCTTGCTGAATAGGTGTCAATGGAAACAGCGCGTGCGCGTCCTCGCTTGAAAGCTCCGCCCACGGCGCGCGAGTCTTCTCGCGGGCTTCAGTTGGCTCCGCCGAAACGTGTTGCATCAGTTCGAGCTGCAGCGTCCTGATGTTGGTTTCGAGGAGCCTGGAGGCCGATGCCTCAAACCCAGTCAGTGACCGGAGTCGGTTGCGGAGCTCCAGGGCCATCAACGAGTCGAGCCCGAGCTCCAGCAGCGTGGCTTCGGAATCGAAGACATCCTCGCTGGTGATCCCGAGCGCACGTGCGACTTCGGCTCTTGCCAGCTCTTCGAGCACGGCTTCGCGCTCTTTGGTCGCCATTCGGGCCAAGCGGACTGGGAGTCCGTCGTCGCTTGTAGGCAGAGAGCTGGGCCGCAGCATGCGCGTGGCGACCAGCTCGCGTAGCAACGGTGCTGAGGTCCGTTCGGGGCCATGCGGGCCCTGCACGCGCTGGAGCTCGATGCGCATCGGAACGAGTGTCGGTTCGCGCCGCTTGAGGGCTGTGTCGAGCAGGGTGCACCCTTCTTCAGGTGTGATGGGCGCAAAGCCCTGGCGCGCCATCCGGGCCAACTCTGGGGCGCCGAGATGTGCCGTCATGCCAAGGCCCTGCTGCTTCCACATCCCCCAGGCGAGGCTGGTTCCAACTAGCCCCTGCTGTCGGCGGTAGACCGCAAGAGCGTCAAGGAACGTGTTGCTAGCCGCATAGTTGCTCTGGCCGGCATTAGCACTCCGGATGCAGAAGAGAACAGAACAAACGCTTCTAGCTCGTCGTCCCGGGTCAGTTCGTGTAGAAACCAAGCCCCGTTGACCTTCGGCTGCAAGGCTCTCGCAAGGCGCTCCGCGGTGAGTTCTAGCAGCAGGCAGTCATCGACGACGCCAGCGAGGTGGAACACGCCGGCCAGTGGGCGACGGGCGCGGGCAGTGCTCAGCAGCGCGTCGACCTGTTTACGGTTGGTCACGTCGCACGCAAGCACCTCGACTGTCTTTGCACCCGAGCGTTTGAGGCTGGCGACGAGCTCTTCGGAGCGCAGTGCCCGTTCGCCGCGGCTCGATGTCAGCACCAGGTGCTGGACGCCGTACGCCTGCACGAGGTGGTGGGACAAGACGTGACCAAGCTCGCCCAGGCCACCGGTTACAAGCACGTTGTGGTCTCTAAAGCTGGGTAGCGCGTTGTCGTCGCTAGACACATCTGCGACCGACACCAGCCGGGGTGCGTACAGTTTCCCCGTTCTCAGGGCGAGCTCGGGCTCCCTCTCCGTCAAGAGCGCTTCGAGAATCTGGTGCGGGCGCTCGCCGGCGGTCTCGAGATCGAGCAGCCGCAATGTTCGGTCGGGATGCTCTTGTCGTGCGGTGCGCAGGAGCCCCCACAGCGGTGCTGCAACGAGATTTGCGGTGGCCTCCTGCAGACCCAGGGTGACTGCCGAGCGCGTAGCCCAGACGAGCGCGGTCGCGGCCAACTCGGGTGCTTGCAGCAAAGCCTGGAGTTCCGCACGGGTGTGGTCCAGGGCTTGGTGCACCGCAGACGGTACCGCTGCGTCATCCGGACGGTGGTGCGTCGTGTCCACGAGCAGCCACTGTGGTGCCGGAGATCCGTCGGCAAGCACTTGGCGCAGTGTTGCAGCGTCTGAAATGGACTCGACACCGAGCAGTTCACCCAGCTGACCGCGGCCCCCCAGCACGTACCCGCGATGAGACGAACTGCTTCGTTGCACTTTGCGCAGGTCGACGTTCCTCCAGGCTACGTGGTAGAGATCCAGGGGCTTGCGCACGGACGCTCGCACTCGCGCGGCGCTCGAAGGGCGGAGTTGCAGGCCCTCCATGGTAACAACGGGGTTGCCCAGGGGATCCGTCACGACGACGTCAGCCATGGCTTCGCGAGGGTCGCCGACCCTACGAAGCCGCGCCCGGAGCTCGCTAGCACCAGTGGAGTGGAGGACAGTGCGAGACCAGGCAAAGGGTAGCAGGAGCGAGTCTGGGCTCGACTCTTTTTCCAAGCCTAGCAGGGCAAGGGGGTGAAGCACGGCGTCCAGTAGCGCAGGGTGAACCCCGAACTCAGCGCTGGTTTGCTCCGCAGGTAGGAGCGCGCGCCCGTAGAAGTCCTCGCCGAGCTGCCAGATCTCGACCAAGCCCCGAAAGGCCGGGCCGTATTCGAGGCCCCTGTGCGCGAACTCCTCGTACAGAGCTTCCACATCGTGACGTTGCGCACCAGCAGGTGGCCACGTATGCGAGGGGTGGTCCGCCAGGGGGGCGGGGGTGTCGTATACGGCGAGTTCGCCCGCGGCGTGTTCCACCCACGCTTCTGTGGGGTCGCCGGCTTGCCGCCCGTGCAATGAGACTGCCCTGCGACCGCGAGCATCACAAGCGCCGACCCTGACTTGCACCTGGATGGGACCGTCCTTTGGGAGCACCATGGGTGCTGCTAGCGTGAGGTCATGAACGGCGGTGCAGCCTGCGGCGCTCCCAGCCGCCAATACCAGCTCCAGCAGCCCGGTGCCCGGCAGCACCACGGTTTCGAAGACAGTGTGATCGGAGAGCCACGGAAGTTCTGCCAAGGAAAGCCGGCCGGTGAAAACGGTGTCGTTGCTTCCTGCTAGCGACATCGCGGCTCCTAACAGCGGGTGGGCTACGGCAGAGAGCCCGGCGCTTCCGACATTGGTCGCCGCTGGCGGCGAATCTCGCCAAAAGCGTCTACGTTGGAATGCATAGGTCGGCAGGGCGACGCGCTTTGCCCGGCTGCCCTCCCAGAACTGGGGCCAGTCGATGCCATGACTGCGTACGTAGAGATCGCCAACCGCACTCATCAAACTCTCAAGCTCGGTCCGACCCTTGCGCAGTGTTGGTATAGCGGCTGCCCCCACTCCTGCCTGGCCACCGGGGTTCAAGCAGGCATCGACCAGGCCGCAGAGCACGCCAGCGGGCCCGCACTCGAGGAAGGTCTTGCCGCCTGCCGCCGCTGCTGCGGCGACGCCACTGACGAAGCGGACGGCTTGGCGAACATGGCGTATCCAGTAGTTCGCGCTCGAAAGCTCGCCGCTCCCTGCGGGGGCGAGTTCACCCGAAACGTTGCTGACAATGGGAAGCGTTGCTGAAGCGTAGGTCAGGGCGTCAGCGACGTCACCGAAGCTAGACAGCATCGCATCCATATGTGCACTGTGGAATGCATGCGAGACAGCGAGCCGGCGGGCTCTGCGGCCGGATGCCTTATGCCGCTCGACCAGGGCGTCAACCGAGGCGCGGTTCCCTGAGATGACGGTCTCGCTGGGACCGTTCGTCGCAGCGATTTCCGCGCCAAGGCGAAGCTCGTCGGGCAGGGCGGCAAGGGCCTGGAGGACTTCGCTTTCGGAGCCCTCGACAGAAGCCATGGCGCCTCCAGCGATCGCGTGCTTCTCCATCAGCTGCCCACGCGCGCAGACCAACGCGGCTGCGTTCTCAAGGGAGAGGATGCCTGCAACATGGGCTGCCGCAAGCTCGCCGACCGAATGCCCCATCAGCAGATCGGGCCTCAACCCCCATGCCTCCCACTGCCGAAACAGTGCCGTTTCCAGGGCAAATAGAGCGGGCTGCGTGAAGGCCGTTCGATCGAGTGAAGTATGGCCACCGCCATCCGCTTGGGGCGCCCACATCGCCGCTCTAAGCGAGCCGCTGAGGTGCCCATCACATGCAGAAATAGCCGCGTCCAGGGCTTGTGTGAACGCCTCGAGGCCTGGGTGGCCGTACAGGTCTCGCCCCATCCCGACGCGTTGAGACCCCTGTCCCGTGAACATCACGACCAGTTTTCCCCCTCGGCTATTGGGGCGTGTCAAGTGCCCATGCTGCGGCACGAGTGCGTCCTCGGAATACGCGCGAAGGTCGGCGCGAAGTTTGGGGTAGCCCTGCTTGGCGTCAGCATCGCTCGCGAGCAGCGCCAGGCGCTGCGGTTGCGCCCCACGGGTTTCGGCGAGGGACCAGGCCAGATCGAGCAGCGCCGGCGCGCCGTCCCGTGCATCGTCCAGGTGTCGTGCGAGGCGTCCGGCGTTTTCTGCAAGTGCCGCGGTAGTCTGTCCCGAAACCAGGATGGGCTGCAGCTCGGCTGGCCTCCGAGCGGATTCGTCCGATGGCTGAGTGTTGACGCTAGCTGCTGCGCGATTCGATGGCGCCTCTTCCAACACCATGTGGGCGTTGGTTCCGCTTACTCCGAAGGACGACACGCCAGCCCGCCGCACATGCTGGCTCCGTCGTGGCCACGGGTGTGGCTCCTGGAGCAAGGTCAGCCGGCTGCTGTGCCAGTCGATGTGCTCGCTCGGCGTCTCCGCATGCAGCGTCTTCGGCAACTGTTGGTGCATCATGGCGAGCACCATCTTCATGACGCCGAGGACACCAGCGGCGGCTTGTGTATGTCCCAGGTTGGACTTCGAGGAGCCCAGCATGAGTGGGCGCCCACCGTCCCGAAGCGGACCAAACACCTCGCCAAGGGCCCCCGCCTCGATCGGGTCCCCGAGGGCCGTACCGGTTCCGTGGGCCTCGATAGCGTCTATGTCGCTCGGGCGAAGCCCAGCGTCGTCCAGGGCTCGCTCGATCACGCGTTGTTGGCTGGGTCCGTTGGGTGCGGTCAACCCCTGGCTCCGACCGTCTTGATTTACTGCAGACCCGCGCACGACTGCTAGTATCGGATCGCTGTCCCGCTGAGCATCCGAGAGTCGCTTGAGGCACAGCACGCCGCAGCCCTCGGACAAGCCAGTCCCGTCCGCACTGCTTGAGAAGCTCTTGCATTTGCCGTCGATTGCGAGCCCTCGCAGCCGGCTGAATTCCACGAAGATCATTGGGCTGTTCATGACATGGACGCCGCCGGCGAGGGCCAAATCGCACTCGCCACGCCGCAAGCCGACGCATGCAAGATGCAATGCGACCAGCGACGATGAGCAGGCGGTCTCTACCGCCATGGCGGGCCCCTGTAGGCCGAGCACGTAGGCAACACGGCCTGCGAGCACGCTGCTGGCCTGTCCGGTCACAACGTATCCATCGAGCGTCTCGAGCTGGATGCTGCGGCAGTAGTCTGAACCCATCGAGCCAACATATACGCCCGTGGATGAGCCATCGAGGGATGATGGGTCGATGCGCGCGCGTTCGAGCGCCTCCCACGACGCCTCCAGGAGCAATCTCTGCTGCGGATCCATGGCCGTCGCTTCGCGCCGAGATATGCCGAAGAAGCTGGCGTCGAAGCGGTCCGTGTCCCCTAGGAACCCTCCCATGCGTGCGTAGCTCTTGCCTGTAGCGTCAGGGTCATCGTCGTACAATGCGTCAGTGTTCCAGCGGTCTGGAAAGGGCTCGATCGCGTCGCCGCCGGCTTTGAGGAAATCCCAGTACCCCTCAGGGTCGACGATTCCCCCAGGTGCGCGACAGGCCATGGAAACGACCGCGATCGGCTCTCTAGAAGCGCTCTGGGCTTGTTTCAGCGCACTACGGAGCTGCTGAATCTCCACGATGCTTTGCCGGAAGAGGTCATCATCGGTCTGCGTATGCGTCATCTCACACCTCTGAG
Source organism: Myxococcales bacterium (assembly GCA_028817905.1). Taxonomy (GTDB): domain Bacteria; phylum Myxococcota_A; class Polyangia; order Polyangiales; family JAFGIB01; genus JAPPOR01. The sequence goes on along the minus strand of JAPPOR010001013.1, from coordinate 9,803 downwards.
CGCGTTCTGCAGTTCTCGCCGCAGGGCGTCGCCCGTCAGTCCGTTGGCGTCGGCGGGGGGAGGTTCATCTTTCTCCGGCACAGGCGCCGGGAGCTCAAGTCTCGCGAGCAGTTCCCCAAGCAGGCCGGTTCGCCGGAGAGCTCCGACCGGCGCTCGTGAAAGGATGTCGTGGATCTCTTCGTCGGTCATTTCGGGCTGGACTGTTAATTCGATCCTGCTTTCCAGCAGCTCCGCGAGCGCGCGCGGGGTTGGGTAGTCGAAGGCCAATGTGACTGGCAAGGTGATGCGAGCCTTGGCCGAGAGGCGATTGCGGAGCTCGATCGCCATCAGCGAGTCGAGCCCCAAGTTCTTGAGTGGCCGGTCCTCTGGTACAGGGCTCGACTGAGCGAGGCCGAGTACGGTAGCGAGCTCGGCCTGGACGACTCCTAGCAAGGCCTCGGATCGAGCTTCTTCCGGCAGAGAAAGCAGCTGGTCGCGCAGGGACGTGTTTGGCTCCAAGTCTTCGCGGCGCAGCGACGGGCGGGATAGAGCCCGCAGCAGTGCTGGCGTGGCACCGTCGCCCTGTGCTTCTACCCGGTTGCGGCAGAGCGCTATTGGGACGAGCATCGCCTCGGGCCGCGCGAGGGCGTCGTCGAGGAGCTTGCATGCGTCCTCTTCTGAGAGCGGCATCGAGCCCTGGCGCGCCAGGCGGGCCAGATCCGTTGGGCCGAGGCGAGCGCTCATTCCCGCTCCACGTGGCTGCCAGAGACCCCATGCCAGGCTCAACCCGGGCATGCCGTGCGTGCGCCGGTGACAAGCGAGCGCGTCCATGAAGACGTTTGCGGCGGAGTAGTTGGCTTGACCAGCGCCGCCCATGACTCCCGATGCGGATGAAAAAAGCACGAACGCTGAGAGTTGGATGTCACGCGTCAGCTCGTGGAGGTTCCAGGCTCCATTGACCTTCGGCAGCAGGACCGTGCGGAGGCGTTCTGGTGTCAGGTTGGTGAGAAGGCCATCATCCAGGACCCCTGCAAGATGGAAGACGCCCACTAGTGGTCCATGCGTCAAGACGATAGCCAACGCTTCTGCCAGCTGGTCTTGCCTAGCGACATCGCACGCCACAACGGTCACGCGTTCGGCTCCGAGCCCCAGCAACTCGAGCTCGAGTGCGGCCGCGTGTGTGTCCTTTCGTCCTCGGCGCGACGTGAGCGCGATGTGTTTGACGCCGTGCTTGCTTACAAGATGGCGCGCAAGGGCGCGGCCCAGGTCCCCAAGCCCCCCGGTGATCAGGATTCCGCCGGAGGAAAGCGGCGGCGCGGCCGCAGCAGCCTCCCCCGGGGAGACCGCGGCCAAGCTTGGGGCAAAAACGCCGCCCTCTCTGAGCACCACTTCGGGCTCGTCCTCAAGCTCGAGCAGCGCTTGCAGCGTTTCTGGCGCGAGGGCGTCGATGCCTAGGTCGATGAGGCGCAGTACTCGTTCCGGATGTTCTTTGCGCGCGCTCCGCAGGATCCCTGCGATGGACGCGTGCACGAGGTCGAGTCCAGTGTGCTCCTTGGTAGTGGCGATAGCGAAGCGCGTCAAGAAGAGGACCTGGGTGCTGGCCAGTCGTGCATCGCTCAGCACGACCTGTAGGTTCTGCATCGTCCGCTCGGCAGCGAGATGCACGGCAGATGGAAGCTCGTCTTCTACGAACGGGCACGTTGCATCGATCACGAGCCGCTCGGGTGGGGGATCACCCGCTTCCAGTCGGGTCGAGAGAGCGGCAAGGTCGGGGACCCGTGCCAGCCCGAGCCGGCTCGCGTGTTGGCCATCGCCGCCCAGGAGCCAACCGCGGTTGGGTAGCGACGGTGCTTGCTTGGTGCCGGTAGATGGAAGCAAGTGCCAGGCAACCCGATACAAAGAGCCTGACCCCGCCGGTCTTGCTTTGAACTGGTCGGCCGTACCGCGACGCAGCGTCAGGGCGCCGATGGTTACCACCAGTCGCCCGAATTCGTCTGTAGCGACGACGCTGACAGTCGCATCGTCTTCGCGTTCTTGCTCCGCGACGCACATGTGTACCCGCAGCTGCTTGGTCCCTGTGGAGTGAAACTCGACATCCGACATCGCGAAGGGAAGAAGAACGGGCTGTTCGTTGCGGTCGAGTTGGGAAGCACCAGCGGCATACAGGTGCAATGCTGCATCCAGCAGAGCGGGGTGAAGCCCATAGCGATCGGCACTCGTCGCCTCTTGGTCGGCCAGCACCACGCGGCCGTACAGTCCTTGGTCATTGCGCCAGGCCTCCACCAAGCCTTGGAATGCGGGGCCGTAGTCTATTCCGCGCCTCGCCAGGTCAGAATAGAGGCCCGCCAGATCGATTGGCTCTGCCGCTGCGGGTGGCCAGTGTTGAAGCCGGGTGCCGGCCCGTGGGTCCACAGTGTGGTCGGGCACGAGCGTCGCCTTGGCATGGGTTACCCAGGGGGCATCCTCGCCAGCCCTGTCTCCGCGTGCGAAGAGTGCCAGCGACCGACGACCCGATGGATCCGGCGAGTCGATGCACAGCTGGAGCTTGACTCCGTCGTGCTCAGGCAACATCAAGGGAGTTGTCAGGGTGAGCTCATCGATTCTATGACAGCCCAGTGTGGACGCCGCTTCGCGTGCAAGCTCGAGCAACCCTGTGCCCGGCATCAGGGCATTCCCGAAGACGGCATGGTCCGCTAGCCAAGAGTGCTCCGAAATGGAGGCCAAGCCGGTCATGAGAAACGCGTCACCGGCTCCGGCACCGAGGGTTGTGGCGGTTCGGAGCAGTGGATGGTCCACGGGCGTGAGTCCCAGATCGTGTGGGTTCGACGCGGTCGCGCCGGCATCCGACCAATACCGGCGCCTGGCGAAGGCATAGGTAGGAAGCGGCGCTAGACTTCCCTTCGTGTCTCCTGGCAGGGCTCTCCAGTTGACGGGGTACCCCTGAACGTGAAGTCGACCCAATGTGTTTCGCAACTCGCGGATTGTCCCCTCGCCGCGACGCAGGGACCCCACGACAACCCCACCAAACGATGAGCAGACTTCTGTCATAGGCATTGCGAGGACGGGGTGCGCACTCACTTCGACGAACACTCCGTGCCCGCGCTCCAACGCGCTTTGCAGCGCTCGGTCCAGCCGAACCGGCTGGCGAAGATTGCGACACCAATAGTCTGCGGTCAGCGACGACCCAGCTATGACTTCGCCGGTCACGGTCGAAAACATGTCGCAATGCCCCGTGCGCGGGGACAATGTTGCCAATGCGCTCTGCAGCTCCGGCAGTAGCTCGTCCATCTGTGCGCTGTGGCCAGCGTTCTCGACGTCGATGCGCCGGCAGAACACGCCTTCAGTTGCTCGCTCGGCAACCCAAGCGTCGAGCGCAGCGTCGTTGCCCGAAATTACGGTAGAAGTCGCGGTGTTCACGACGGCGACCGATAGTTCACTCGTTTCGGCGATCAAGCGCTTTTGCACGACTTCGGCAGGAAGCTCGACGACCGCCATCCCGCCGGTTCCCGCCACACGCCGCAGCAGGGCGCTTCGGACCGCGACGACACGTGCACCCTCCTCTAGTGAGAGTGCGCCGGCTACGACTGCCGCCGCAACCTCGCCCTGGCTATGCCCGACTACCGCTGCAGGTTCGACACCCAAGCTTCGCCACATTGCGGCCAGCCCGATGCTCATCGCGAACAGTGCGGGCTGAACCACATCCACGTGCTTCAGGGGTGGCACGTTGCCGTTCCGGTCTCCACGGAGCACGGCCGAAACCGACCAGCCCGTGTGGGGTCTGAGAGACTCATCGCACTGCTCGAGCGCTTGCGCGAATTCGGGCGACTCGTCCAAAAGCGCGCGGCCCATACCCGGCCACTGGCTGCCCTGCCCGGAGAATACAAACACGGTGCTTCCACGCTCACAGGATTCCCCAACAAAGAGGCGGGAATGTGGGTCGCCTTCGGAGAGAGCCGCAAGAGCGTCGCGAGCCTCGGAAGGACCGTCTGCCAGAATCGTCGCGCGCGCGTCGTGGTGGGTCCTGTGCAGCGCCGCGGTCGATACGATCTCGGACCAGGGGACCTCGCCATGGGAGGCGAGCCAGTCTCCCAAGCGTCGCGCCTGGACTCGCAACGAATCGCCATCGCGAGCAGAGAGAAGAAGGGGCGGTAGGATGGCACCTGGGACCTCGTCGGAGGCCGGTTGAATGGAGTCTTCCCGGGCGTCCTCGGGGGCGTCCTCGGGGGCCTCCTCCAGGATCAGGTGGGCGTTGGTGCCGCTGATGCCGAACGAAGAGACACCCGCGCGACGAACTCGTTTGCCGGTCCGCGGCCAGGCCCGCGATTCCTGGAGGACGGCCAGGCCGCTGTCCCCCCATGGAACCCGATCGGTAAGGCTCTGAGCGTGTAAGGTCTTCGGAAGACGCTCCTTCAGGAGCGACAGGACAACCTTGATTGCGCCCAGGACGCCTGCAGCGGCTTGAGTGTGCCCCAGACTTGATTTCGCTGAGCCAAGCCACAAGGGCTGCGACCCATTCCGTTCCCGGAATACCTCTGCGAGTGCTCCGGCCTCGATGGGATCGCCCAGTGCGGTTCCCGTTCCATGCGCCTCGAGCGCGTCTATGTCGCAGGGGGCTAAGGCGCTGACCTCGAGTGCTTGGCGAATCACACGTTGTTGACTCGGTCCGCTTGGCGCCGTCAGGCCTTGGCTCCGGCCATCCTGATTGACCGCGGAGCCACGTACGAGAGCGAGAACCCTGTCGGCGTCTTTGATGGCGTCGGAAAGGCGTTTCAGCAAGACTATCCCGCACCCCTCTGCCCAGCCCGCTCCATCAGCCGCCGACGAAAACGCCTTGCAGCGCCCGTCCCTTGCCAATACGCCCTGGCGACTGGTGACCTGAAACATGCGTGGTGTGCACATCACGTGGACACCGCCGGCAAGCGCGAGGTCGCACTCGCGCTGCCGCAGGCCCATGCACGCCATATGAAGCGCGACCAAGGATGCCGAGCAAGCGGTGTCGACTGTGACCGCCGGGCCCTGCAATCCCAAGACATAGGACAGGCGACCGGAGATGACGCTGCTGAGTTGTCCCGTGTCGTGGTAGCCGTCGGGGGCGAAATCGACTGCGTCTCGGTCTCCGTAGTCCGAGCCTTCTGACCCCATATAGACCCCGGTGAGCGAGTCTTCCAGCGTCCCAGGAACGATTCCAGCCCGCTCCAGTGCTTCCCACGCGATCTCCAAGACGAGCCGCTGGCGGGGGTCCATCGCCTGGGCTTCCCGAGGGGAGATCCCGAAGAATTCAGCGTCGAAACAGTCTACATCGCGGACGAAGCCGCCTTCCTTCACATAGCATTTTCCTACCGAGCTGGGATCGGGGTCATAGAGCCGGTCAGCATTCCATCGAGCCGGAAACGGTCCGATCGCATCACGGCCGTCGGACAGCAGGCGCCAGTAGCCTTCAGGATCGACTATGTCTCCAGGCGCGCGGCATGCCATGGCTACGATGGCGATCGGTTCGGCTTTTACGTCTTTCAATGACGATCGAAGGTCCTGAATCTCGCGCAGACTCCGGCGGAGTAGGTCGGTTCTGTGGTCTTCCATCACGCGTCTCCCCGCAGTACGTGCTCCGCATGAAGCAGTAGTGAGTCGCCGGCCAGCGCATCGATCGTCGTCCCAGCGTCCGAGCGTTCGTGCGCACGGGGCTCGGCCTCGCGCAGGTTCATCAGCTGTTGGAGAAGGGGTCCGGCGCCCCTCAAATCGGGGATGGACAAGCGTTGGAGCTTCGCGCGAATATCGTCATCGGTCCAGCTCGACACCGATGCAAACCCTGCTCGAGCCAAGAGCATTTGTGTGATCGCTCGAGGGGTCGGATGGTCGAAGACCAAACTTGACGGCAGCGGGGCATCTACCCATCGCGAGAGCTGGGTGCTCAGCTCGACCCCCATCAGTGAGTCGAGGCCGAGCTCGCTGAGAGGCCGATCAACAGGAACGGCGCGCGGACCTGCCAGCCCGAGCACGTCTGCGGTCTCTTCGCGGACGAGAGCCGATAGCTTTTCAAGTCGGTCCGACTGGTGCAGCGGCGCAAGCCGCTGCCGTAGCTCGGACGGTGTGGCGGGTCGCCGACGATGGCCTGCACTTCGGGGACTGAATGAACGTGCCGAGGCTGCACCTGAAAGCTTCGGGTGGCTGACCGACTCGGCACCCAACGCTACCAAGGCCGCCTCGGGGCGTTGCATTGCCCTTTCCATCCACTGCATTGCACGCGCTACTGACACGGGTGTCAGCGTGTCGGACGCGAACATGGTCGAGTGAGCGTTGCTATTCCTCGACGCGTCTAAGGGGGGGGCGCGATCAACGGGCCATGCAAAGCTAAGGCCTGCAAGGCCGCGCTTCTTGCGGTAGGACGCCAGGGCGTCCAGAAACGATCCGGCCGCGGTGGAGGGCGATAAGCTCCCTGCATCCGTTGGGGGGGGCGCGGGAGAGACTGTCACGAACGTCGATAGATCGAGGTGTTCCGTCAACGTGTGAAGATGCCAGGCGCTAGCGATCTCCGGATGCGGAGAGGCCGGGAGTTTCGGTCTCGAACTGCGAACCGCCGACGGCGCAAAGTAGAATACGCCCGTCAAGCCGTGTTCGGCCGGGATCGACCCCAGCATGCGCTCGACCTCGGCGGGCTGGGCGAGATCGCAACCCATGACCTCTACAGACTCCACGCCAGCAGACTTGAGTTCAGCTGCAAACTCTTCGGCTTCCGAACCCTGTGCGCTCTCCAAGGTGACAAGCAAGTGCCGTACATCGTGCTCACGGATCAAGTGGTGGGCCAGCGCCCGCCCCATCGGTCCCCCGGCGTTCGCAATCAGCACGGTTCCTCCGTTGCGCAGGTGTCGCGGCACCTGCAGTACGATTTTTCCCACGTGACGAGCGCTGGCCATGTGCCTTAGGGCGAGTGGGGCGTGGCGGAGGTCGTAGGTCTGGAGCGGCGGAATAGAGAGGAGGCCGCGCGCGAACAGGCTCGCAATACGAACCAGCAATTCCTGGCAAACGCTCTCGCCGTCGCTGGTCAAGTCGAACGCTCGGTAGATGACCTGGGGGTACCGGCGCTCAACCGCATCCGCATCTCGAATGTCGGTCTTGCCCATCTCCAGGAAGCGGCCACCCGGCCGCAGCACTCGCAGTGAGGCGTCCACGAACTTGCCCGCGAGAGAATTCAACACGACGTCCACCCCCTCACCGTTGGTGGAGGATAGAAAATGGTCGGCGAACCCGGTGTCTCGCGAACTCGCGAGGTGCGCGTCATCGAGGCCCATTGCCCGCAGCAACGGCCACTTGTGCTCGCTTGCGGTGGCGAAGACCTCGGCGCCGATGCGGCGGGCGAGCTGGACGGCGGCCATGCCCGTTCCGCCAGCCGCAGCATGTATCAAGACGCGTTCGCCTGGTTGCAGCTGTGCAAGACAGTCCAATCCGAGGAGCGCTGTCAGAAAGTTGACCGGGATGGTCGCGGCCTCCACATCCGAGAGCCCGGGCGGGATGGGAGCGAGCTGACTCCTGCTGGCCACGGCGGTCGGTCCGCCCGCTGTTCGGAGAAGCCCCATCACGCGGTCGCCCTCGCGCAGGTCCTGGACCAACGGCCCGACCTCAGCGACCACACCCGCACCTTCTCCGAGCATGGGCCGATCAGCGACGTCTACCATCCCGAGCGTTCGGACCACGTCCAGCAGGTTCAGGCCGAGCGAGCGCATCTCGAGACGAACTTCCCCGGCGGACAGGGGCTCAAGAACCTTGGGGGCCGAAACCAAACTCAAGCCGTCTCGGAGCCCACCTCCACTTTGCTCGACGTGCCAGGCAGCAACGCCTGCGGGAGCCTCCAGCGTGCGCGGGTCCTCGCCTACGTGCTGCAACACTGGCCTGAGCACTGCGTCGTGTCGGATCGCAAACTCCGGTTCCTCATCCGCCAGAATTGTCGACCAGAGCTGGTCGCGGTCCGCGTCCCTCTGTCCGAGATCGACCAAACGCATGCCGCGGTGGGGATGCTGGCTGCGCCAACCCCGTACCGCGCCCCAGAGCGGCGCGCGCGAGAGATCGTGTGCGACATCCTCTGGGCCTGCTGATACCGCGGAAGAGGTGACCCAAACGACACGTGTCTTTGCCAGAGCCGGCTCGGTCAGCAGTGCTTGGAGCTGAGCGGCGGCGAGCGCAAGCTCGGCCTGCACTGTCGTAGGGATGTCCGTGGCATCTTGATGTTCCGTGGCGTCTACGACAATGCGGTCGGGCCTAGGTCTCCCGGACGTCAGCGCCTCGGCGAGCGCTTCCGCAGAGGAAACCCAGACGAGGCCGAGCGTCTCAGCCAAGCGCCCAGCACCGCCCAACACCCACCCGGCCTTCGAACGGCCGTCCACATGCGACAGCTGCACGGGGAGCCACGCGGTACGGTGGAGGGACAGCGTGGCGTCCTCGTTGGTGGTGCTCCCTGGGCGCTCGGTAAACCAGTGAGACGTCTTCTGAAACGGGTATGCTGGCAGAGAAACACGTTGGCCACCAAAGGCCGCAACTCGCGCCCTCCACTGGACGGATCCCCCCTTGACCCAATGCGAAGCGAGCTCTTCGAGAGACGCATTGTCGTGCAAGACCCCGGGCGTACGCTCCGCCTCCGCACGCCAGCCGGTCGCCGGGCAGGCGCCACGTGCCACGTCGCGCAGCTGCTGCCGAGCTTCCCCCAAGCTCGTGGTGATCAACGCAGCTCGGTGAGGGAGCTCTTCGCGGCCGCCCTGGAGGGTGAACGCGATGTCCTGCACCGAAGCCGACCTGCCATCATCGGTCTCAATGAACGACGCGATGCGCGCGGCGTAGTCATTGAGCTGAAGCTCGCTCATTGCGCTCAGGACGAGCAGTACTCGCTGGCCACCCGTCAGCCGGCCGACCTGCTTCCTCCTTGGCCATTCCTCAAGGATGACATGGGCGTTCGCGCCACCCGCGCCAAACGAATTGATCGCTGCTCGCAAGGGCCTAGCGTCCTCAGAGGTGGGTGATGCGGGCACGCCCCACTCGGCGGCCTTCGCCTGCAACTCGAAACGGGTTTGCTCCAGGGCGATATCGGGGTTGGGGTCATCGGCATGTAGTGACGGGACCAGCATTCGATGACGAAACTGTAAGAGGACCTTGGTAACCGCAGCGACGCCCGACGCAGCCTCTAGGTTCCCGAGGTTGCTCTTGATGGACCCGATCGCACACGGTGCAGCCGAGCCCGCGTTGACGCCGTAGCCAAGGCTCAACGCTCGGACCTCAAGCGGATCGCCGAGCATGGTTGCCCCGCCGTTCGCTTCGACGTAGCTGATGGAGTCGGGCGGGACCTGGGCCGCGTCAAGGGCCCTCCCGATAACGGAGGCCTGTGCTCGCGGATTGGGTACGCGGTAGCTGCGGGAGCGCCCGCCGTGATTGGCTGCCGTGCCACGGACCAGGCCATAGATCATGTCTTCGTCCCGGAGGGCGCTCGCAAGGGGCTTTAGCACGAGCGCGCCGACCCCTTCACCGACGCTGAAGCCATCGGCGTTTGCGCTGAACGAGCGTGTGTGCCCGTCGGCAGAGGCGAGCCCTTCGTCGGCCATCTTGATCAGCTTCTCGGGGTGCAACGTCAGGTTTACGCCTCCCACGAGCGCCATCGAGCACTCCCCTGCGAGAATCGCCCGCGTAGCAAGGTGCAGAGCAGTCAAGGATGAGGAGCAGGCCGAGTCAACAGCCATGGACGGACCGCGCAGGTTGAAGAAGTGGCTGATGCGGTTGGCGATAGACCAGTATCCGGACCGGGCGGAACGTACCTGTTCACCTCGGGCGCGCGCCTCGACGCTCAG